>NZ_CP051651.1:2106730-2407692 GCF_012848175.1 Xanthomonas campestris pv. badrii
TGGCCGTGCTGCCGCTGGAACTGGCGGTCGGCGACGGCATGGCACTGAAGGCTGGGGACGCCCCCGCCCGATTGCTGCAGATGACGCCCGGCCTGACCCGCTGAGCCGAGTCGCTGTCACACCTGCTGAGCCCGGACCGCGGTTCTCTGACGGCGACAATGGCAACCGCCCCGGCCGTGCCTGGGTGGCGCAGCCGTCGCTGCCCGCGATGGTGCGAACCGGCCTCGTTCTGCCGCCGGCGCTGAGATGCCGGCAGCGTGAGGCCATTCTCAGGCAGTCGCGTTCGTCAGCCGCTCGCCAGTGGCTGGATCGAAGAAATGCAGCGCATCGCTGCGCAGCGCCAGGCGCAACGGCTCACCGACCGCCGGCAAGGCCTGCGGCGCGACGCGGATCACCAGCGGCTGCCCACCGCGATTCAGGTTGAGGAAGATCTCGTTGCCCACCGGCTCGACGACCTCGACGCGCGCCTCGAAACCCAGCACCGGATCGCTGGACGGCTGCAGATGCTCCGGGCGCACGCCGACGATCACGTCCTGGCCGAACCAGCGGCGATCCACCTGCGCAGCACCCAGCGGTACGCGCCAGCCATCGGCCATCACCAGATGCAGGCCGTCCTGATCATCCAGCCGGCCCTGCAGCACGTTCATTGCCGGGCTGCCCAGGAAACCGGCCACGAACAGGTTGGCCGGGCGGTCGTAAAGCGCCATCGGACTGTCGATCTGCTGGATCACGCCATCCTTGAGCACCACGATGCGCTGGCCCAGCGTCATCGCTTCGACCTGATCGTGGGTGACGTAGATCATCGTGGTGCCAAGCTTGCGATGCAGCTGCGCGATCTCGGTGCGCACGCTGTGGCGCAGCTTGGCGTCCAGGTTCGACAACGGCTCGTCGAGCAGGAACACCGACGATTCGCGCACCATCGCCCGCCCCAGCGCCACGCGCTGGCGCTGGCCGCCGGACATCGCCTTGGGCAGCTTGTCCAGCATCGGGGTCAGCCCGAGCAGCTCGGCAGCAGTGTCGACCCGCTCGGCGATCACCTGCTTGGGATGGCCACGCAGCTTGAGCCCGAAGGCCAGGTTCTCGGCCACGGTCATGTGCGGATACAGCGCATAGCTCTGGAACACCATGGCGATGTCGCGGTCCTTGGGCGCCACGTCGTTGACCACGCGCTCGCCGATCTTCAACGTGCCCGCACTGATGTCCTCGAGCCCGGCAATCATGCGCAGCAAGGTCGACTTGCCGCAGCCCGATGGCCCCACCAGCACCATCAACTCGCCATCGGCGACCTCGAAGCTCGCACCCTGCACTGCCACCTGGCCGTTTTCATAGACCTTGCGGACACCTTCCAACTGCACTTTCGCCATCGTTCGGCCTCAACTGTGTATGCGCCCTGCCTTCGGCCCTCCCGATGGCAATGACGACCGACCCATCTGCACGGAATGTTCCTGCAAACGAATGCATTGGTTTATTCTGACATGTAATCGTTTTCACATGGCAACATCGATCTCGGGAGGAATCATGCCGCAACCGACCCACGCTGCTGTTTCACGCGGCGTCAGCTGCCATGCGGAGCCGGTCATTCCGCCACGCGGGGGCAGCTATACCGCCGATGCGCTAACCGCTGACCGCCAGTTGCTGCAACAATCGGGGATTGGGCGTCAGCGTCCATCCCCCGCTGCGCGCACGCAAGTGCGGTGCAGGAACAGACGTACCGACCGCCGGCACCCCGGCGCCTTTCCGCCAAGCCGCTGATAACGATGTCCCCAGAATCCGAAACGCGATCCATGCACAACACCCTGATCCTGTTCGGCGCCACCGGCGATCTTGCCCAGCGCTATCTGTTTCCTTCCCTGCTGCGACTGTTCATCGATGGCCTGCTGCCGGAAGACTTCCGCGTGCGTGCGCTGGCGTTGTCGCCGCACGACACCGATGCGTTCCGCGAGGTGCTGCGCCCGCGCCTGACCGAAGCGCTGCCGATCGCCACACCCGAGCAGATCGCCGCGCTGCTGCAGCGGATCGACTACCGCTCGGTGGACCTGCGCAATGCCGAGTCGGTGGCCGATGCGGTCCGTGAGCTGGCAAGCCGCCGCATCGTCAGCTACCTGGCGATTCCGCCGGGCCTGTACATCAGCACCTGCCAGGGCCTGGCCCTGGGGGGCGCTCTGGCCGCGCCGCACCGGCTGATGCTGGAAAAGCCGATCGGCCACGACTCGGACAGCGCCCGCGAGATCCTGCAGTCGATCGGCGCCTTGATCGACGAAGACCGCGTGTTCCGCCTGGACCACTACCTGGGCAAGGCGGCGGTGCAGAACCTGGTGGCGCTGCGCTTCGGCAACACCCTGCTGGAGGCGGTCTGGAACCGCACCTATATCGAATCGGTGCAGATCCTGGTGGCCGAAAGCGAAGGCGTGGACGGGCGCGATGCCTACTACGCCCGCTCCGGTGCGCTGCGCGACATGGTGCAGAGCCATATCCTGCAGCTGCTGTGCCTGGTGGCGATGGAGCCGCCGGCCTCGCTGGAAGCCGACCGCATCCGCGACGAGAAGGTCAAGGTACTGCGTGCACTGCGCCCGATGACCGCCGAGCATGCCGCACATGACAGCGTGCGCGGCCGCTACACCGCCGGCACCATCAATGGCCAGCCCGCGCAGGCCTACCACCCGCCGGAAGGCAGCGACGTGGAAACCTTCGTCGCGGTGACCGCGCATATCGACAACTGGCGCTGGGCCGGGGTGCCGTTCCATCTGTGCACCGGCAAGCGCCTGGCCGAGCGCTCCACCCGTATCGTGGTGACGCTCAAGCCGGTGACGCATTGGCTATTCGAGCGGCCCGACCGGCAGAATGCGGTGCCCAACCGCCTCACCTTCCAGCTGCAGCCGCAGGAAAACATCGAGCTGGGCCTGATGAGCAGCCTGGCTGGCCCGGAATGGGGCGCGATCGAACTGCAGCCGCTGGAACTGGAACTGTCGGTGCCCACCGGCCTGCACCGCCGCATCGCCTATGAGCGCCTGTTCGTGGATGCCTTCAACGGCAACCCGGCGCTGTTCGTGCGCGACGACGAGGTCAAGGCCGCCTGGGCCTGGATCGACAGCGTCAGCGATGCCTGGGCCGCGGCCCAACTTCCCCTGCAGCCCTACCCGGCCGGCAGCTGGGGCCCGGACATCGCTGCCCCATTCCTGCCTCCCGCCACCGACGCACAGGGAAACAACGCATGACCGCTCCTTCCAAGCCGGTGCTGGTTGCCGATATCGGCGGAACCAATGCGCGTTTTGCGTTGGCCGACGTCGACGCCTCGGTACCGTTGCTGGACGACACCTCGCGCGAATTCGCGGTGGTGGAGTTCGCCTCGCTCGGTGAAGCGGCCCGGTACTACCTCGACCAGATCGGCGTGCAGGCCACCAAGGGCGTGTTCGCGGTGGCCGGGCGGGTGGATGGCGACGAAGCGCGCATCACCAACCATCCGTGGGTGATCTCGCGCACGCGCACCGCCAGCATGCTGGGTTTCAGCACCCTGCACCTGATCAACGACTTTGCCGCACAGGCCATGGCGATCAGCCTGCTGCGTCCGCAGGACGTGGTGCAGGTGGGCGGGGCCAGCTGGCGGCCGGCGCCGATCGAGCAACCGCGCAACTACGGCGTGATCGGCCCGGGCACCGGGCTGGGCGTGGGTGGCCTGATCATCCGCAACGGGCGCTGTTTTCCGCTGGAAACCGAGGGCGGCCACGTCAGCTTCCCACCGGGCACGCCGGAAGAAATCCGCATTCTGGAGATCCTGTCCGAGCAGTTCGGCCGGGTCTCCAACGAGCGGCTGATCTGCGGCCCGGGCCTGGTCAACATCCACCGTGCGCTGAGCGAGATTGCCGGGGTCGACCCGGGCCCGCTGCAGCCCAAGGACATCACCGCGCGCGCAGCCGCTGGCGACCCGCGCTCGTCGCGCACCATCGACCTGTTTTGCGCCATCTTCGGTGCGATCGCCGGCGACATGGTGCTGATGCAGGGCGCGTGGGACGGCGTCTTCCTCACTGGCGGGCTGGTGCCCAAGGTGCTGGATTCGCTGCAGCACTCCGGCTTTCGCCAGCGCTTCGAGCACAAGGGCCGGTTCTCCGCGATCATGTCGAAGGTGCCCTCGCTGGCCGTCATGCATCCGCATGCCGGCCTGCTGGGCGCCGCGGCCTATGCCGTGGATGCAGAGCGGCAGCATCCAGGAGAACAGCGATGAGCCTGCAGGACGACCCGCGCATCACCCTGGTGCGTTACGAGGACCCGGCCGAATGGACCGAGACGGTGGCCAGCGAAATGGCCGACCTGCTGGAACAGGAAATCTCGCGTCGCGGGCAGGCACGCATGCTGCTCTCCGGCGGGACCACGCCTGCCCCGGTCTACGAATCGCTGGCACATCGTCCGCTGGACTGGTCGCGGGTCGAAGTGGGCCTGGTGGATGAGCGCTGGCTCTCGCCGCAGGACCAGGACAGCAACGCCTGGCTGGTGAATCACAGCTTCCTGACCCACGCGCCGGCGGCGACCTTCATCCCGCTGGTTCGCCCGGGCAAGCAACTACCCGAATGCGTGCACACCGCGAACCTGCAGGCCACGCATGCCGAGCCGGCCTGCCTGGCAGTGCTGGGCATGGGCGGCGACGGCCATACCGCCTCGCTGTTCCCCGGCTCGACCGAGCTGCCGAAAGCGCTCGCCAGCCCGCAACCGTACGCGTCGCTGGATGCCACCGGTTGTCCGGGCGCCAACCAGTGGCCGCTGCGCATCACCCTGACCCCGGCCGGGCTGGCGCCGATCCCCCGCCGCCTGTTGTTGTTGCGCGGCAAGCAGAAGCTAGACGTCCTGACAGCGGCGCTGGCCGGCGATGACATCAGCCAGTACCCGATCCGCGTGGCCTTGCAGCAGCCAGGCCCCAGACTGCGTGTGCACTGGTGTGCCTGATGCGCAGCGCGCTTGCACGCGACGGCATGCACGCGATGGCGCGCTCCTGCAGCAGCCAGCACGCTTCAGGGCGCGCGCAGGAGTGTCGATAGGCGCATGCCGCTTCGGTGACCCCATGCCCGTTCCAGTCGCTGCGCAGACATGCAGAAATTCCACGTCCACGCACCACATCCCCCCGTTTCTCATAGCCGGTAGCCAATGAGCCTGCATCCGAACATCCAAGCTGTCACCGACCGCATCCGCAAGCGTAGCGCGCCTTCGCGCGCGGCCTATCTGGCCGGCATCGATGCCGCCCTGCGCGAGGGTCCGTTCCGTAGCCGATTGAGCTGCGGCAATCTCGCGCATGGCTTCGCCGCCTCCGAGCCCACCGACAAATCGCGCCTGCGCGGCGCGGCCACGCCCAACCTGGGCATCATCACCGCCTACAACGACATGCTATCGGCGCACCAGCCGTTCGAGCATTACCCGCAGCTGATCCGCGACACCGCGCGTGCGCTCGGCGCCACCGCGCAGGTGGCCGGCGGCGTGCCGGCGATGTGCGATGGCGTCACCCAGGGCCGCGCCGGCATGGAGCTGTCGCTGTTCTCGCGCGACAACATCGCCCAGGCCGCCGCGATCGGCCTGAGCCACGACATGTTCGACAGCGTGGTGTACCTGGGCGTGTGCGACAAGATCGTGCCGGGCCTGCTGATCGGCGCGCTGGCATTCGGTCACCTGCCTGCGATCTTCATGCCGGCCGGCCCGATGACGCCCGGCATCCCGAACAAGCAAAAAGCCGAAGTGCGCGAGCGCTACGCCGCGGGCGAAGCCACACGTGCCGAGCTGCTGGAAGCCGAATCGGCGTCCTACCACTCGCCCGGCACCTGCACCTTCTACGGCACCGCCAACTCCAACCAGGTGTTGCTCGAAGCGATGGGCGTGCAGCTGCCCGGCGCCTCGTTCGTCAACCCGGAACTGCCGTTGCGCGATGCGCTCACCCGCGAGGGCACCGCGCGTGCATTGGCGATCTCGGCCCTGGGCCAGGACTTCCGCCCGTTCGGCCGCCTGATCGACGAGCGCGCCATCGTCAACGCAGTGGTCGCGCTGATGGCCACCGGCGGCTCGACCAACCACACCATCCACTGGATCGCCGTGGCCCGTGCGGCCGGCATCGTGCTGACCTGGGACGACATGGACCTGATCTCGCAGACCGTGCCGCTGCTGACCCGCGTCTATCCGAACGGCGAAGCCGACGTGAACCGCTTCCAGGCTGCCGGCGGCACCGCGTTCGTGTTCCGCGAACTGATGGACGCCGGCTACATGCACGACGACCTGCCCACCGTGGTCGAAGGCGGCATGCGCGCCTACGTCAACGAGCCGCGCCTGCAGGACGGCAAGGTGGTCTATGTGCCCGGCACCGCGACCACCGCCGACGACAGCGTCGCGCGCCCGGTCAGCGATGCGTTCGAAGCGCAGGGTGGCCTGCGCCTGCTACGCGGCAATCTGGGCCGTTCGCTGATCAAGCTGTCTGCGGTCAAGCCGCAGCACCGCAGCATCGAAGCGCCCGCCGTGGTGATCGACACCCCGCAGGTGCTCAACAAGCTGCATGCGGCCGGCGTGCTGCCGCACGATTTCGTGGTGGTGCTGCGCTACCAGGGCCCGCGGGCAAACGGCATGCCGGAACTGCATTCGATGGCGCCGTTGCTGGGCCTGCTGCAAAACCAGGGCCGGCGCGTGGCGCTGGTCACCGACGGCCGCCTGTCAGGTGCGTCGGGCAAGTTCCCGGCCGCCATCCACCTGACCCCCGAAGCCGCGCGCGGCGGCCCGATCGGGCGCGTGCGCGAAGGCGACATCGTGCGCCTGGACGGCGAAGCCGGCACCCTGGAAGTGCTGGTCTCGGCCGAAGAATGGGCCTCGCGCGAGGTGGCGCCAAACACCGCGGTGGCCGGCAACGACCTGGGCCGCAACCTGTTCGGCATCAACCGCCAGGTCGTCGGCCCGGCCGACCAGGGCGCGATCTCCATTTCCTGCGGCCCGACCCATCCGGACGGCGCGCTGTGGAGTTACGACGCCGAATACGAACTGGGCGCCGACGCCGCTGCCGCCGCTGCGCCGCACGAGTCCAAGGACGCCTGATCCCTTCCCTCTGCGCGGCCGCTACGGCGGCCGCCGTTTAATGGAGTTGCAATGACGATTGCCCAGACCCAGAACACCGCCGAACAGCTGCTGCGCGACGCCGGCATCCTGCCGGTGGTCACCGTCGATACGCTGGACCAGGCACGCCGCGTCGCCGACGCATTGCTGGAAGGCGGCCTGCCCGCCATCGAGCTCACCCTGCGCACGCCGGTGGCGATCGATGCGCTGGCCATGCTCAAGCGCGAACTGCCGAATATCGTGATCGGCGCCGGCACGGTGCTGAGCGAACTGCAGCTGCGTCAGTCGGTGGATGCCGGCGCGGACTTCCTGGTGACTCCAGGCACGCCTGCCCCGCTCGCACGCCTGCTGGCCGATGCGCCGATCCCGGCGGTGCCCGGCGCCGCCACGCCAACCGAACTGCTGACCCTGATGGGACTGGGTTTCCGCGTGTGCAAGCTGTTCCCGGCCACTGCGGTGGGCGGCCTGCAGATGCTCAAGGGTCTGGCCGGCCCGCTGTCCGAGCTCAAGCTGTGCCCCACCGGCGGCATCAGCGAAGCCAACGCCGCCGAGTTCCTGTCGCAGCCGAATGTGGTCTGCATCGGCGGGTCGTGGATGGTGCCCAAGGAGTGGCTGGCCCAGGGCCAGTGGGACAAGGTCAAGGAAAGCTCGGCCAAGGCGGCGGCGATCGTACGGCAGGCGCGGGCGGGCTGATTGGCTGGGCGCTTCGGTCGGCGACCTGATGAGCTATGTGATTGGATCTGCACGTCGGAAACGACGTGTTGATTCTTTCAACAAGGGCTGTGGATCGACTGCTCATGCGTCGCAGGGGCGACTCCAACTCTCGATCGCAAGCGGACAAAGATCGTTCAAAGCATCGCTCACCACGCGACTGTTGTTGTCAGAAGCGATGGCAATGACAAACCGAGGCGGCAGCGTGGCCGGGGATTGGCGGAGAGCGGCACAGGGATGTGCCGCGACGGCGCGTCAGACAGGATGTCTGCCGCGCCGAAGAGCCGATGCCCGGCCGCGCTGCCGCCTGCTGCCGAAGTCAGTACCTAAAAGGGCTGGTGCTTATGGCAGGCGGTGCTCTGGTACTTGTGCCATTTGCTGAAACCGTACCCTCACCCCAACCCCCGCTCCGCGCCCCGGCCCGCGCTAATGGCGCGGGCGCTCCAAGGCACGCGCGCCGGTGGCGCGCAAGCTGTGCCTTTTCGCCCCGACGGGAGAGGGGCTTGATGCGCCCTGCGTTGTCTATGGCACTGCACAGTGCGTTGCTCAGGACTCCAACGCAGCGTTCGTAGGCAGCGCCTTCGGCACACCGCGCGCACGTCGCACCAGTGCCGCTGCGCCGTTGCTCATATCATCGAGGATGGCGTAGATCGTCGGCAGGAACAGCAGGCTCACCACGGTGGAGAACGCCAGGCCACCCGCAATTGCGCGGGCCATCGGGAAGTACGGCGGGCCATCGCTGAACATGGTGGTGCTGGTCAGCGAGATCGGCACCATCGCCAGGATGGCAGTACCCATGGTCATCATGATCGGCCGCAGCCGCTCGCGTGAGCCCTCCACCAGCGCCTGGGTGCGGCCCATGCCGCGGCGGCGCAGGTTGTTGATGTGCTCGATCATCACGATGCCGTTGTTCACCACCACGCCCATCAGCACCAGGATGCCGATGAAGGACATGATGCCGAACGAGGTGCCGGTGATCCAGAACAGCCAGAACACGCCGAAGATCGAAAACAGCACGCCGCTCATGATGGCTGCCGGGAACAGCAGCGATTCGAACACTGCCGCCATCACCACGTAGATCATCACCAGCGCGATCACCAGGTTGAACACCATCTGGCCCATCGCCTCGCCATCGTTCTGGTAGTCGCCGCCGTCGAAGGTATAGCTGTAACCGGCCGGGAAACTCATCGCCTTGAGCGGCTTTTCCATCGCCGCGCGCGCTTCCGGCATGGTGACTTTTTCGGCCAGATTGGCCTTGATGGTCAGCGTGGTCTGGCGATTGGTGCGCCCGATCTGAGTGGCGGCCGGGCGAATCTGCACGTCCACCAGCGATAGCAACGGCACGCTGCGGCCATCCTTGGTGCGCACGGTGAAGCCAGCCAAGTCTTCGGGCTTGCTTTGCTCGGCACCGGCAAAACGCACCCACACCGGCACTTCATTATCGCCACGGCGGAACTCGCGCAATGGCGTACCGCGCAATGCCAGGCCCACGAAACTGGCCACCTGCTCCGCACTGAAACCGAAGGCGGCAGCACGCTCCCGGTCCACGCGGATCGCCAACTCGCTGGTGCGGTCGCCGGTATCCACATGCACGTCGCGCAGTTCCTTGCGCTGCGCCAGCAATGGCACCACCTCGTCGGCCAGCGCCTTGAGCGCCTCGGTGGAGTCGCCAACCAACTGCACCTGTACGCCCTGGTTGCCGTTACCGCCATCGCCCTGATTGCCGATGCTGTAGTCGGCGCGCGCAGAGCGCGGCAGCTCCTTGCGAATTTTCTCCAGCAGCGGCGGCAGATCCTTTACCTTGCTGGCGTCGAAGGTCACCACTGTATTGCTGCCTTCCACCTCGCTGAACCACGAATAGATCTGGGTGATGTGGTACTTGGCGCGATTGGCTTCGAGGTACTGTTCCACACGGCCGATTTCTTCGCCCAGCTGCTCGCGGGTGTAGGAGCCTTTCCACTGGTACTGGATGAAGGCCTCGTTGCCTCCATCGCCGCCGAACATGTCGACCTTGGTCAGCTTCATCGGCACCAGGCTGATGGCGCTGACCAGGATGATGCCGGCCACGCTCCAGCCACGGTGCGCCAGCGTCCACGCCAGGATGCGTGCATAGCGCCGCTGCAGCTTGGCGATGACGCCGCGCTCGGACGTCACCATCGGCGGCGTCTTCATGCGCGCGGACAACATCGGGATCAGGCTGATCGCCACCAGCCACGAGGCCAACAGCGACACCGAGATGGTGATGGCGATCTGCGCCATGAAGATGGAGATGTTGTTGGTCTCGCCGAACAGGTTCGGTACGAACACGATGCAATGGCACAGGGTGCCGGCGCTGAGCGCGATCGCCACGCTGCGCGTGCCCAGCAAGGCCGCCAGCTGCGGCTGACCCGGCATGCGCTCGCGTTCCTGGTAGATGCTTTCCACCACCACCACGGCGTTGTCCACCAGCATGCCCACTGCCAGCAGCAGCCCCATCATGGTCAGGATATTGAGCGTGACCCCGACGAAGTACATGAAGCCCAACGTGATCGCAAAGCAGATCGGAATTGCCAGCGTCACCATCAGGGTCGATGGCCAATGCCGCAGGAAGAAGAACAGCACGGTGATCGACAGCAACAGGCCGACCGCGCCGGCCTCGGCCAGTTCGGCCAGCGACGAGGTCACCGCCTTGCCCTGGTTGTCGATCACCTTGATCTGCACGTCGCGCATCGCAGGTTCTGCGCGGATGTCTTCGACTTCCTTCAAGGCCAGCCGCGAGACTTCCACCAGGTTGGCGCTGCGTTCCTTGTAGATATCCAGGCCGATCGCCGGGCGCCCGTCCAGCCGGCGTCCGTAGTTCATGCGTGTGGGCTTCAGGCGTACCTGCGCGATATCGCCCAGGCGCAGGCCCTTGGCATTGAGGACGAGCTCACGCAGCTCCTGCAGATCGCGCAGCTCGCCGATCGGCTGCACGCGGATGCGCTGGCCGTTGTCGTCGATCTGCCCGGCCGATACCGAAAAATTGAGCTTGCCCAGACGCTCGCTCAGATCGTTGAGGCTGAGGTCGTGCGCGGTAAGCCGGTCCGGCGCGATCGCGATCTCCACCTCGTTCGGCGGTGCGCCGGAGATCTCCACCTTCGCCACGCCGGGGATGCGCTCGATGCGCCGCTTGAACTCGCGGTCGAGCATGTCGTAGGCACCGGTCAGGTCGGTCTGGCTGGCCAGGCGCACCTTGAGCACCGGCTCGTCGCTGCTGGACCACTTGAAGATATGGAAGCGCTGCAGATCGTCCGGCAGATCGTCGCGGATGGCGTCCAGCCGCTCACGTGCGTCCGATGCGGCGATGGCGATGTCGCGGTCCCAGTCGCTGAACTCGATGAAGATGTTGGCGCCGTCGGCGGTGGCGGTCGAGCGCATGCGCTTGATGCCGGTCATCGTGGCCAGGGCTTCTTCGGCCGGCCGCACGAGGTTGCGCTCCACCTCGTCCGGGGTGGAGCCGGTATACGGCAACTGCACGAACAGGAACGGCGCGGAGATGTCCGGCAAGGCTTCCAGCGGCAGCCGGAACGCGGCGATCAACCCCACCACCACCAGCGAGACGAAACACATGATGGTGGTGACCGGCCGGCGGATACTGAAGGCGGCAACGCTCATAGCGCCTCCAGTCCGTCGGCATGGCCGCCTTCTGGCGCCTGCCGACGCGCCATGCGCCGGCCACGTTCCAGGTAGTAGGCGTCGGCACGGCGGTCCAGCAAGTCATACACCACCGGGATCACCAGCAAGGTCAGTAGCGTGGACACCAGCAGCCCACCGATCACGGTGATCGCCATCGGCGCGCGCACTTCCGCGCCCTCGCCCATCGCCACCGCCAGCGGCAGGAAGCCGAACAAGGTACACAGCGTGGTCATGATGATCGGCCGCAGGCGCGAGCGTGCACCTTCGATCAAGGCCTCGCGCTTGGGTAAGCCCTCTTCGCGCAACTGGTTGACCTTGTCGATCAGGATGATGGCGTTCTTGGTCACCAGGCCCACCAGCAGGATCAGGCCGATGAACACCACCACCGACACCGGCTTGCCGGTCATCAGCAATGCCAGCACCGCACCCACCATCGCCAGCGGGATGGTGAACAGGATGACGAACGGATGCAGCAGCGATTCGAACTGCGAGGCCATCACCAGATAGACCAGGAAGATCGCCAGCCCGAACGCAAACAGCAACGACGTCACCGATTGCGCCAGTTCCTCGCCCTGCCCGCCGATATGCATGCCCACGCCGGCGGCCAACGGGTCCTTGCGCACCATCGTCTCCACTTCGCGCACCGCACCGCCCAGGTCGATGTCCTTCAGGCTGGCCGACACGATTGCCACCCGCGTCTGGTCGGCGCGATGGATCTCACTCGGGCCGGTGGTCGCCATCACCTCGGCCACTGCCGCCAGACGCACTGGCCGGCTGCTACCCGGGTTGACGATCAACTGACGGATCGCCTCCACGCTGGCGCGGTCGCTGTGCTGCGCACGCACCAGCACATCGATCTTGCGATCGCGGAAGCTGTAGCGCGTGGCCACATCGCCGCGCACCTTCTTGACGATCACATCGGCAATCTGTCGCGTGGTCAGCCCCAACGCACCGGCGCGCTCCTGGTCGAAGCGGATCTGGATCTCCGGGAAACCCTCTTCCACCGTCGATTTGACGTCCGCGTAGTGGCCATTGGCGCGTAGCATCGCGGCCAGCTTCTGCCCGGCACGTTCCAGCTCGCCCAGGTCCTGCCCGCGCAACTCCACTTCCAGCGGCGTCGAGAAGCTAAACAGCGCAGGCCGCGCGAAATCCACCTGCGCGCCGGGATGCCCGACCATGCTGCTGCGCAACCGCTGCGTGGCTGCTGCTTCCACGTCCGGGCTGCCGCCCCCGGCCATCACCACAGTGAGCTTGCCGATGTTTTCGCCGCTTTCGGTGGGATTGGCATCCAGCCGCGTACCGCTGCCGCTGACGCCATACAGCGAGGCCACACCCGGGTCCTTGTCGTGCGCCAGCTGCAACTCGCGCACCAGCGCATCGGTCTGCGCCAGCGGCGTGCCGGAAGGCAGCTTCACCGTCATTTCGAAGCGGTCCTGCGCCAGCTGCGGGATCAGGTCCGCGCCCAGCAGCGGCACCAGCAGCACGGTGCCAATGAATGCCGCAGCGGCCAGGCCGAGCACCAACCACGGCCGGCGCAACGCGGCCGGCAGCATCGCCAGGTAGCCACGCTCGGCGCGGCCATAGGGCGCCATCGCAAGATCGCTGGCCTTGCGCATCACCGGCCCCACCACCCTGCTCAGCCCGCGCCACAGCTTGACCACCGCCCACGCCGCGCTGAAGAAGGCGTAGCGCACACTGGCGCCGGCACCGCGGCGGCCGGCCGCCACCGGCTTGAGCCAGCGCTGCTCGGGCTGCCATTGCGGGTGGCCGGGTTCATCCGGAAACGCCATCGGCGGCGCGCCCTTGAGCGAACTCAGCATCGGAATCAGCGTCATCGACACCACCAGCGAGATCGCAATGGCGATTGCCACCGTCAGCGCCTGATCGCGGAACAGCTGCCCGGCGATGCCTTCGACGAACACCAGCGGCAGGAACACGGCGATGGTGGTCAGCGTGGACGCCATGACCGCCATGCTCACCTCGCGGGTACCGGCAATGGCCGCATCCAGCACGCTCAGGCCGCGCTCGCGCGCCTTGGCGATGCTCTCCAGCACCACGATGGAATCGTCCACCACCAGGCCGGTAGCCAACGCCAGGCCGCCCAGCGACATAACATTGAGGCTCAGCCCCAGCTGGCCCATGAAGAAGAACGTGGTGATGATCGACACCGGCAGCGACAGGCTGATCACGAACGTGCTCCAGCCATCGCGCAGGAACAGGAAGATGATCAGGATCGCCAGCACACCGCCGATCACCGCATCCTTCTTGACGTCGCTGATCGCGTATTCGATGAAGTGCGACTGATCCTCGATGGTGGTGATCTCCACATCGCCCGGCACCGTGGCCTTCAGTTGCTCCAGGCGCTTGCGCAGCGCCGCGGCAGTGGACACGGTATTGGCGTCGCCTTCCTTGTAGATCGCCAGCTCCACCGCTTCCTTGCCGCCGAGGCGGATGATGGCCTCGCGTTCCTTGTAGCCCTGGCGCACCTGCGCCACATCCTTCAGCCGCACCGGCATGCCGCCGGCGATGCTGCTGCTGGACGACGACGAGGTGCTCTGCACTTCGGCCGCCGCAGCCAGCGCCGCCTGCGAACCGGTGGACGCGGCGATGGCATACATCTGCTGCATCGCTGCATCGGCAGCGCTGCTACTGCTGCTCTGCGTGGTGACCAGCATGTTGCGGATCTCGTCCAGATCCACGAACTGGTTGACCGTGCGCACCAGGTACCGCTGCGAGCCTTCTTCCAGCCGGCCGCCGGAGATGTTGACGTTTTCTTCCTTGAGCCGGGTGATCACGTTGTCGATCGGCAGATTGAGCTGGGCGAGCTTCTGCTGATCGATATCCACCTGGATCTCGTCTTCCAGACCGCCGCCGACCTTGACCGCGGCCACGCCGGCCACCGGTTCGAGCTTCTTTTTCAGATCTTCGTCGGCATAGCGACGCAGCCCGGTGAGCTGGCGGATCGCATCGGCGTCCGAGGCCGGCGCCTGCTTGGGCGACAGCGCCAGGCGCATGATCGGCTCGGTGGACGGATTGAAGCGCAGCAGCACCGGCGGCTTGGTTTCCAGCGGCAGCGACAAGGCTTCCATCTTGTCGCGCACCTCCAGGCTGGCCTGGTCCATGTTGGTGCCCCAGGCGAATTCCAGCACCACATCGCTCTGCCCGGTGCGCGAGATCGACTTGAGCTTGCGCAGGTTCTTGACCACGCCGACGGCTTCTTCCACCGGCTCGGTCACCAGCGTCTCGATTTCCGCCGGCGCCGCACCGGTGTATTCGGTGCGCACTGTGAGCGTGGGATAGCTCAGATCAGGGAGCAGATTGACCTTGAGGCTGCGCAGCGCGATTAGGCCGAACAGCAACATGGTCACGGTGATCATCGCGATGGTCACCCGTCGCCGCGTGGCGAAGGCGACCAGACCGCCACCGGGCGATGGTGCATGCGGGTCGTGCACGGGGCCGTGCGGGTTGCCGTGGTCGCTCATGCGTGCGTCTCATCGCGCGCAGCCGCCGGAGCAGCGACGACCGGCTTGCGATCCGGTTGGCCGATCACCTGCACCGCAGTGCCATCGCGCAGCGCCACCTTGCCGGCTGTCACCACCTGGTCGCCTTCCTTCAAGCCTTGCCGCACCTCCAGCCATGGTCCTTCCGCATAACCCAGCTTCACCGGCACCCGGCTGGCCTTGCCATTGCGCACCACGAACACGGCCGGCTCGCCATCGTCCAGCAGGGCCAGGCGCGGAATCACCAGGGCGTCCTTGCGCTGGTCGTAATCGATGCGGATGCGCCCGAACATGCCCGGCTGCAGCGATTCGGCACCCTTGCCGAACGCGCACACCACCCGGAACGTGCCGCTGCCCGAATCCACCACCGGCGCAATCCGGTCCACCTTGCCCACGAACTGCTGGCCGGGCAGCGCATCGGCCAGCAAGGTCACCGGCTGGCCGGATTTGAGTGTCGCCAGTTCGCGCTCGGGCACGTTGAGCGTGGCCTCCAGCTGCGAGTCGTCGACGATGCGGAAGATCGGCGTGTTGATCTGCACGAAGTTGCCGGTCTTGATCGAGCGCGAGGCGATCACGCCGGAAATCGGCGCCTGTACCGTGGTGTAGGACAGCTCCAGCGATGCCAGACGATGCTGCGCGCGGCTGTTTTCCACGTCGAACTTGAGCTGGTCGACATCGGCGGCACTGACCAGCTGCTGGCTTACCAACTGGGTGGCGCGGCGATAGCTGTTTTCCAGCTTGCGCAACTGCGCTTCGCTCTGCGCCACCGCCAGATGCGCGCGATCCGGGTCCAGGCGCACCAGCGCCTGGCCAGCCGAGACCTTCTGGCCTTCTTCCACCATCACCGCCAGCGCCACGCCGGAGGTCTTGGCCACCACCTGCGCCTCCGCACGCGGCTCCAGTGCAGCGGTGCCGGTATAGCTGGCGGCCACCGCGCGGCGCGCGGCCTTGGCCGTTTCCACCGGCACCGCATCCACGGCCTTCTTTTCTTCCGCTGCCTTGGCCTGGCCATCGCCGGCCTTGCAACCGCCCAACAACAAACTGGTGGTGATCAACAGCGCCGCGGCGCAGGTTCCGCTGCGGCGGGGCAAGAAGAAGCGTGGCGACATCGTCGTGTCCTAGTGGATGCGTGAACAGGTGTTGTAGGCAAGTAAATCACCGGGATGCACATGTCGCCAATGCGCCAAAGGTCATGGTCTGTTCAACTTCGCGTATTCACCCCGTTTGCGCCACGCCAAATCGCAGGCATACTCGGTCCAGTTCCGTCACGCCCCCACGTGCGGACGCTCAATCAGTCTTCCGGATACGAAACCATGCGCCCGCAGCCGCTCGCCGCTTGTCTCGCTCTGGTCGTCTTCCTGCCGTTTGGGGGCGCATCAGCGACACCGTCAGTCACGCCGGCACCACCGGCCACGCCGACGCCTGCCACCACGGCAGCACCCGCCACTGCCGCAGCGGCGCCCGCCGCCCCGACCGGCAATCCAGCCAATGGCCGCCTGCTCGCCTATACCTGCCAGGGCTGCCACGGCGTGACCGGTTACAAGAACGCCTACCCCAGTTATCGCGTTCCCAAGATCGGGGGCCAGTCCAGCCAGTATCTGACCCAGGCGCTGACCGAGTACCGCCAGGGCAAGCGCAAGCATCCGACCATGCAGGCGCAGGCGCAGAGTTTCTCCGAGCAGGACATCGCCGACATCTCCGCCTTCCTGTCCACTCTCAAATAAGCGCCCACATGCCGAACGCCTTGCACGCTCCGCGTCTAGCCATCGTCCTGGTCGCTGCCCTTACGTTGGCGGCCTGCTCCCAATCCCAGGTCGAATCCCCCGATCATTCCGCCGGCGATGCCGGCCACGCCAGCGGCGAACACGGTTCCAGCTCCTCGGCCGGCTTGCCCACCGGCCGTGCAGAGGCCGGCGACAAGCTTGCGCATGCCAAGGGCAAGGCCACCGGCCAGAGTTGCGTGGACTGCCACGGCGCAGACGGCAATGCACCGATCGACCCCAGCTATCCCAAGCTCGGTGGGCAGTACGGCGACTATCTTGCGCACGCGCTGCAGGCCTATCGCAGCGGTGATCGCCAGCACCCGTTGATGACTGCGCAGGCCACTGCGCTCAGCGATCAGGATATTGCCGATCTCGCCGCCTACTTTGGTGCGCGGCAGACGCAACTGCGCGACCTGCACGGCGTCAAATGACGCGCGTGCTCGATGCATGCGCGTGCGCTGTCTCAATCGGAATGAAAAAGCGCTTGCGCGAACATTAACAGGCCGCTATCATTTCGTTCTCAGTTTCGTGGGGCCATAGCTCAGCTGGGAGAGCGCCTGCATGGCATGCAGGAGGTCGGCGGTTCGATCCCGCCTGGCTCCACCATCTCAGACATTAGGCCGTCTGAGTGACAACTCAGGTTTTGATCTGCGTCCCCATCGTCTAGAGGCCTAGGACACCACCCTTTCACGGTGGACACCGGGGTTCGAATCCCCGTGGGGACGCCAATCATCCAAAGCCCCGGCACTGCCGGGGCTTTTTTTATGCGTCGAAAAAGTTTCTTCCGCCCGCAATGAAGCGCGCGCATCAACACGTGACGACACTCCGGCTGGCTCGCCTCATCGAGGCGCAAGATCGACGCTCGCCAAGCAGTACGTCACCGACATCAATACCAAGCGTCCGACGTCCACAGCGCACCGCGCAACACGCTTGCGACGACGCCATCGATCGAAGCAGCCCTGCATTGGATCTTTCCCCTGCGTTGCGAACGAGATGGCACGCAACACCATCGCGATAGCACAGACGCAGATTGCACCGACCCGCAGCAAGGCCGACGGCGCAGCGATGACACCCCGCCACCGACGCGCAGCGTCGATGGGCTCGCATCCGACTACCATGACGATGCGATCGGCGCGGTAAGGCCAGGCGAGCTGGAAACGCACACTGAGGAGCACCGGTTGCGCCACAGCCGCCTACGCAGCAATTTTTTTCGAAGACCACTTCCCAAAGACGATTTAGGTCGCTATGATTGCCGGCTCGCAGCAACGCGGGGCCATAGCTCAGCTGGGAGAGCGCCTGCATGGCATGCAGGAGGTCGGCGGTTCGATCCCGCCTGGCTCCACCACTTCAGACATTAGGCCGTCTGGATTGGACAACGAGGTTTTGATACGCGTCCCCATCGTCTAGAGGCCTAGGACACCACCCTTTCACGGTGGACACCGGGGTTCGAATCCCCGTGGGGACGCCAATCATCTGAAAGCCCCGGCACTGCCGGGGCTTTTTTTATCCACGCACCGCAAGAATTCTGCGTGCGCGTTGCAGCTGTCGCGCAGAGCACATAGGTCGAATGCATGGTGTGTCGGTAAGCCCGATCGCAGGCAGCTGCGGTCGGGCATGCAAGCCACCCGCGCAGACGAGCGACGTCGTTACGCCTGTCCGTCATCCAGCGCCTTGCGGCCTTCGTGCGTCAGGTCGATATCGCCATCCTCGGCCTGTGCGGCATAGCCGGCGCGCACCGCCCAATTGGCCTCTTCGTCCGTCACAGGTTGGGTATCGTGGATATTGCGCAGAATGCGCAGTTGCTGCGAAGCATCGAAGTCCATGGTGAGCACCGGCTTGAAGGGAGAACATCAAGGTACGCACCGGCCGTGATGGCTGCGTGCCTGCAGCGTCATCCGCCACGCACGCGATTGGGATGCAGAAGCACTATCGGCGTGTTTGCGCTCGGCTACTCAACCGATGCGCTGGCCGCGTCACTGCGCACGCAAATAGCTGCGGGAGATCCAGCGCGTGACACGCGCAGAGCAAAGCCCACCCAAAGCAAAAAGCCCCTCCGGTGGCGCCGGAAGGGCTTTCGCTGGTACAGCTGTCTTTGGTGCCGAAGGTGGGACTCGAACCCACACGCTTTTAAGGGCGGCGGATTTTGAGTCCGCTGCGTCTACCGATTCCGCCACTTCGGCGTGGCCGCGCAGTATAGCGGCTCGCGAATGAAACGAACAGTGTTGTTACGCGCCTGACGAATTCAGGTGCAAGCGGCGTCAGCAGCGCTGCGGCTGGGCAGGCTCGATATACTGGCCGACTAAGTGAAGGAGTAAGCAATGTCGGTGTTGCGTGGAGTTCGGGTACTCGTGGTCGAAAACGATGACATGAATGCCATGCTGCTCGAGTTGCAGCTCTCCCACATTGGTGCGGCTGTGGTCGGACCGGTCGGGCAAGTCCAGGATGCACTGCAGCTGATCCAGGCCGATGCGCCGGACATCGCGGTGCTGGACTATCGCCTTGGCAACGGCGAGACCAGCGAACCTGTGGCACGCCTGCTGGCCGAGCGTGGCATCCCCTTCGTTCTGGCCACCGGTGTGGCCACTGGCAGCATCCCCGCCGGCTTCGAACGCGGCGTGATCCTGACCAAGCCGTATCTGTCCGAAGAACTGATCAACGCCTTGTCGCGCGCGCGGCAGTTGAGCGGCGCCGACAGTTGAGCTCGCGGGCGTTGACCCGGCTGCCGCCCTGGCGGGAAGTCAGCTGCGGTTGCCAGCGCACGCGTTGTCACTAGAATCAGGCATCGCAAAACCACGGGCGGGTTGCTGGATGGAGAGTGCCGTGTCGCCATTTGCCGGCCTGTTACCGGAGATGAGCGAAACTGCGAGCCTGCTGCTAGCGTCCAGCTGCGCCAACGATCCGCTGTTGCGCAGCAGTGCGGCGTTGCGCACCACGCTGTCGGTCTGCCTGCATGCACGGCATCCGATGTTGCTGACCTGGGGCGAGCACGCATGCTGTATCTACAACGACGCCTGCATTGCCGGCCTGGGCGCGCGCCATCCGGCTGCCTTCGGAAAGCCGCTCAGCGCGCTGACAACTGACGACCTGCCAGGCGCTGCGCCTGGCGGTGTGCAGCGATCGACATGGTCGAGCAGCCCGGTACTGGAGGACGGCCGGCAGGTCGGCACGCTGTATGTGGCCACCGGGTCTGTCGCCGATAGCCAACTCCCCCGCTCCACCGCTGCGGCGCCAGCAGCAGCATCGGCGCTCGACCAATCGCCGGCATTCATGGCGGTGCTGCGTGGGCCGGACTACGTCATCGAAAGCGTCAACCAACGTTTCCACGATCTTGTCGGCGAGCGGCCGTTGCTGGGCCGGGCACTGCTGGAGGCCATGCCGGAAATTGCCGACCAGGGCTATCTCGGCCTGCTCGACGAGGTGCGCCGCAGCGGGCGGCCTTTCATCGGCGAGTCGATGACCGCCTATCTGCAGCGCTCACCCGGCAGCGCGCTGGATGAAACCTTCGTCGACTTCCTCTATCAGCCGATGCGCGACAGCGATGGCCGGATCGATGCGATCCTGGTGCACGGCTTCGATGTCACCGCGCAGCGGCGCAACGAGAGCCGCGACAGCTTCCTGCTGATGCTCGAAGACGCCTTGCAGCATGTCTCGGACCCGCGCCAGATCATCGATACCAGCGTGCGCCTGTTGGGCGAGCATCTGCAGGCCAACCGCTGCGCCTTCGGGCTGGCGGCCGCTGACGGCAGCACCATGCATGTCATCAGCGACCATGTGCAGGACATGCCCAGCCTGCAAGGCGACTTCCCGCTGGAAGCGGCGCAGGGCCTGCGCGATGCGCTGCTGGACAATCGCCCGTGGTTCACCACCGATGCAAAGGCGCCTGGTGCGCCGGATTACGTGGCCGAGCAATATCGCCGCTCGGGCCTGCGCGCATCGCTGGCGATTCCGCTGCACAAGCATGGCCATCTGGTGGCGGCCATCGGCGTGCACCAGCGCGCACCGCGGCGCTGGCTGTCCACCGAGATCGAGCTGGTGCGGCTGGTGGCGGCGCGCTGCTGGGAGTCGATGCAACGGGCAAAGGCGCAACAGCAGCTGGCGGCCAGCGAAGCGCGCCTGCGGCGCCTGGCCGATACGCTGCCACAGATCATCTTCATTGCCGGGCCGGATGGCCGGCCACACTATTTCAACCGGCGCTGGTACGAATACACCGGCCTGGATCCGGCCGACAACCAGGACGCCGCCTGGCATCGTGCCCACACCAGCGCGGGCTTGCAGTTGTCGGGCGAAACCTGGGCCACGGCGTTGCAGCGTGAGCACGCCTACGAGATGGAATGCGAGCTGCTGCGTCACGACGGCCAGGCGCGCTGGCACCTGACCCGCGCGCTGCCGGTGCGTGGCGAGGATGGCGGCATTGCCGAGTGGATCGGCACCTACACCGATATCCATGATCGCCGCATGTTCGAGCAGCAACTGCGCGAGAGCGAAATCCGCTTCCGCGCGCTGTGCGAGACGGTGCCGGCGATGATCTGGATGTCCGATGCGCAAGGCGCCTGCGTGTACTGGAACCCGCGCTGGTACCACTTCACCGGCCAGGGCGAGGATCAGGCGCTGGACCAGGGCTGGTGGGACGTGATGCACCCGGACGATGCCGGGCGCGTACGGCTGGCCTTCGAACAGGCGCTGGAGCGGCGTGGCGAATTCCTGGCCGAATACCGCTTGCGCCGCCACGACGGCCAGTACCGCTGGTGCATCGATACCGCCTCGCCGCATTTCGCCAGCGATGGGCGCTTTCTCGGGCATATCGGCTCGCTCACCGACATCTCCGAACGCAAGCACATCGAAGATGCCACCGCCTCCGACCGTGCGATCCTGAGCCTGATCACCACCGGCGCACCGCTGCCGGTGGTGCTGGACGCGATTGCATTGAGCGTGGAAGCGCGCGGGGAGATTCCCCTGTGCTGCTCGGTGATGGTGCTGGATGAGGTTCGCCATACCTTAAGCTTCGGGTCGGCGCCGCATTTTCCGCTGGAGTATCACGGCCAGTTCGAGCCGGTGCCGATCACATCGGACGGCCCACCCTGCGCACGCGCCGCGCATCTCGGGCGGCAAATCATCTGCACCGACATCCAGGCCGAGCCGAGCTTCAGCCGCCATCATGCGATGTCGGCGGCACTGGGCATCGTGGCGTGCTGCGTGACGCCGATCCTGGCCAGCACTGGCCAGGTGCTGGGCACGCTCAACATCTATTACGATCGCATCCACCTGCCCTCGCTGCGCGAACAGGCGATGGCCCGCTCCGCATCGCATCTGGCCGGGATCGTGATCGAACGGACCCGCGTCGATGCCAAGCTCAAGCTATCGCTGCAGGCGGAAACCGCCGCACGCAACCAGGCCGAGCACGCCAGCCGGGTCAAGGATGAATTCCTGGCCACGCTCAGCCACGAATTGCGTACGCCGCTCAATGCCATCCTGGGTTGGTCGCGGCTGATGCAGTCGCCGACCTTCGCGCCGGACACCCTGGGCAAGGGCCTGGTCATCATCGAGCGTAGCGCGCGTGCGCAGACGCAGATCATCGACGACCTGCTGGACATGAGCGCCATCCTGTCCGGCAAGATCCGCCTGCAGGCCGAGCACTTCGACATCGCCGGCCTGGCCCGCAGCACGGTGGACCTGATGCAGCCGGCCGCGCTGGCGCGCAACATCGCGCTGGAACTGGATGCGCCCATCGGCAGCGAACTCTGGTTCTTCGGCGATGCCGGACGCCTGCAGCAGGTGCTGACCAATCTGCTCAGCAACGCACTCAAGTTCACCGCCCCGGGCGGCACGGTGCGGGTTGGTCTGGATGTGGAAGATGGACGCCTGCGGCTGTGCGTGCAGGACACCGGCATCGGTATCGCAGCGGAGTTCCTGCCGCATGTGTTCGACCGCTTCCGGCAGGCCGATGCCGGCACGACGCGCCGCGTTGGCGGCCTGGGGCTGGGCCTGTCGATCTCGCGCCAGCTGGTGGACCTGCACGGTGGCAGCCTGGGCGCTTCCAGCGCCGGCGAGGGCCGAGGGGCGCTGTTCACCATCGTGCTGCCGTTCCAGCATGGCGTCAGCGGCCTGCGCCCGGCATCGGCCGACCCGGCTCAGGTGGGCCCGCTCCCGGCCGACTGCCACGGGCGCCTGGACCGTGTGCGTGTGCTGCTGGTCGACGATGATCAGGATTCGCGCGAGGCGGTGCTGCAGTTCCTGATGCTGGCCGGTGCGCAGGTACAGGCCGCCGGCTCGGTGGATGCGGCCGAGCAGTGCCTGGCCGAGGCGCCCTTCGACGTGCTGGTCAGCGATATCGCGATGCCGGTGCGCGATGGCTACGACCTGATCCGCACCGTGCGTGCCGGTGGCGGCGAGCTGCCGCGGCATATCCCGGCGATCGCGCTGACGGCCTACGTGCGCGAGGAAGACCGCGACCGCGCAGTGGTGGCCGGCTTCGATGCGCACATGGGCAAACCGGTGGAGCCGCCCGGCCTGGTCGACCTGATCGAACGCCTGGTGGTACCGACGCGCGCGAGGCAGGGAGCGGCGTGAGATCGTCCTGCAGCGGCTGATAAAAAAGAGCGGGAAAATGCCAACGACCCGATCGCACACGCAGAATTTCTTGTAGAAGCGTGCGGTCTGGCATCCCCGCACGCGTCAATTGCCGCCGACCGCATTCCAGGCTGCATCTGCACCATGGTATTCGAGTCGTAGCGTCGCCTGCTGGATGCAGTCAAACGCTCAGGTCGTCGAGGGCGCGGCGCCCTCACCGCTTGCGGGACACGCCGTGAATCCCTCCATGGAGGCTCCGTGGCGGCATCCATGCCGCCAAGGGTCCCGCAAGCGGCGAGGACACCGCACCAGCGAGTTGGCTGGTGGTTTTATTGAAAGCTATGCGCGCCGACCGACTTGACTGGCCCTTGCCCGCTTACCGTCGCTGGATATTGAGCGACATGGATGCCGCGCTAGCGCTTACTAGGACGTAATCGCTGCGTGTCCCGCGATGGTGGGCGGGCAAGGCCCTGTAGTCACGTTGCAGATCAGCTGCTCTCCACCTGATCTGCAACGTTGCTGCCCAATCACTTCAAGCCAGTCGCCACGCAAGGCAGCATGACTCAGCTGCGCTTGGCGCGGGCGAATGCGGCAGCCAGCGCGTTATCGGCCGGGGGAGCGGTGATGCGCGGCTTGCTGTTGCCCTGCGCCGGTCCACGTCCACCACCGCCGTCGCGACGGCCCTGCCCCGGCCCGCCATTGCCACGCGTATCGCGCGAGGGCGCCGCGCCATCGGCCACTGGCGGCGTGTCGGACAGCCGCCGGGTCAATGCGATGCGCTTGCGCGCCACATCCACCTCCAGCACCTTGACCTTGACGATGTCGCCGGCCTTGACCACATCGCGCGGATCCTTGACGAAGGTGTCCGACAGCGCGGAGATGTGCACCAGGCCATCCTGATGCACCCCGATATCGACGAAGGCGCCGAACGCAGCGACGTTGCTGACCACGCCTTCCAGAATCATGCCCGGCTTGAGGTGCTTGATGTCTTCGATGCCCTCGGCAAATTGCGCGGCCTTGAACTCCGGGCGCGGGTCGCGGCCGGGCTTTTCCAGCTCCTTGAGGATGTCGCGCACGGTCGGCAGACCGAACCGTTCGTCGGTGAACAGCTCCGCCTTGAGTCCGCGCAGGAAGCTGCCATCGCCCAGCAAGGCCTTGATCGGCTTGCCGGTGCTGGCCACGATGCGCTCGACCACCGGATACGCTTCCGGGTGCACCGCCGAGACATCCAGCGGCTCGTCGCCATCGGCGATGCGCAGGAAGCCGGCGCATTGTTCGAAGGTCTTGTCGCCCAGGCGCGGCACCTTGAGCAGGTCCTTGCGGCGTTTGAACGGGCCGTTGTCGTCGCGATGGCGCACGATGTTTTCGGCCACCGTGCTGGACAGCCCGGACACGCGCGACAGCAGCGCGGCCGAAGCGGTGTTGACGTACACGCCGACCGCATTGACGCAGTCTTCCACGCGCGCTTCCAGCGCCTTGGCCAGGCGATACTGGTCCACGTCGTGCTGGTACTGGCCCACGCCGATTGCCTTGGGCTCGATCTTGACCAGTTCGGCCAGCGGGTCCTGCAGGCGCCGGGCGATCGAGACCGCGCCGCGCAGCGACACGTCCAGCTCCGGAAATTCCTTGGCGGCGAACTCGGACGCCGAATACACCGACGCGCCCGCTTCGCTGACAACGATCTTCTGCAGCTTGGCGCCTTCGCACAGCGCAATCGCTTCGCCGGCCAGCTTGTCGGTCTCGCGGCTGGCAGTGCCGTTGCCGATCGCAATCAGCTCAACGTTGTGCTGCATGCACAACTTTTTGATGGTCTGCAGCGACTGGTCCCACTGCCGCTTGGGTTCATGCGGATAAATCGTCTCGGTGGCCACCAGCTTGCCGGTGGCATCGACCACGGCGATCTTGCAGCCAGTGCGGATGCCCGGGTCCAGGCCCAGCACCACACGCGGTCCGGCCGGGGCGGCCAGCATGAGATCTTTGAGGTTGTCACCGAACACCGCGATCGCCTCGGCCTCGGCCTTTTCGCGCGCCTGATTGAACAGGTCCAGCAGCAGGTGCATGTGCAGCTTGGCGCGCCAGGTCAGCCGGCAGGCGTCCAGCAACCAGCGGTCGGCCGGACGGCCGTCGTTGGAAATACCGGCATTGCGCGCCACCCGGCCTTCGGCGTATTGGTGCCCCGCCTCGGCGTCGGTGCCCGGGTCCAGGTCCAGATGCAGGAACTCTTCGCGCCGCGCACGGAACAACGCCAGCAGGCGGTGCGAGGGGATCTTCGCCAGCGACTCGGCATGGTCGAAGTAATCGCGGTACTTGGCACCGGCCTCTTCCTTGCCTTCGGCGACGCGCGCGCGGATGACGCCGTTGTCGTTCAACCAGCTGCGCAGCTCGCCAACCAGTGCGGCGTCTTCGCCCCAGCGCTCCATCAGGATGGCGCGGGCCCCTTCCAGCGCGGCCTTGATATCGGCCACGCCCTTCTCGGCGTCGATGAAGGCTGCCGCAGCCACCTCGGGTGCCTGGGTCGGGTCGGCCAGCAACCCGTCGGCCAGCGGTTCCAGCCCGGCTTCGCGCGCGATCTGCGCGCGGGTGCGGCGCTTGGGCTTGTAAGGCAGGTAGAGGTCTTCCAGCCGCGACTTGGTGTCGGCGGCAGCAATCTCGTTGCGCAGTTCGTCGCTGAGCTTGCCCTGTTCGTCGATGCTGGACAGGATGGCCGTGCGGCGGTCTTCCAGCTCGCGCAAATAGGTCAGGCGCGTTTCCAGGTTACGCAACTGCGTGTCGTCCAGGCCGCCAGTGACTTCCTTGCGGTAGCGGGCGATGAACGGGACGCTGGCACCTTCGTCCAGCAGGGCAATGGCGGCGCGCGCCTGGGCGGGCTGGGCACCGATCTCATCGGCGATGGTGCGAGCAATCTGCTGGGCAAGCTGGCTATCGTGCATGACGGCGCGGGGTGAACCGCTTCACTGGAAAAATGCATTTTCGCAGTGCGCGCCCGCAACGGAAACCCGTTGACAGCGCCGTCGTAAACCAGTGCCGCCGCGCTCAGCTGGCGCGGTGGGCGTAATGGCTGGCGGCGCGTTCGACCAGAATGCTCTCGTGCAGCGATTCCAGCGCCATCACCCGCACCTTGCCCATGTCTTTCAGCGGCACCATGCGCTCCACATACACTTCCGGGCCGGCGTCGGTCATCGCACGCGACTTGCTGAATCCGTAAGGCACAACGCCCTTGTCGCCATCTTTGCTGCCACCGACGTACAGGACAATCGACATACCACACCTTCTTTGTCGCAGTTGCTACGTTAGGGACGCGAGCATACCCGGCGCGTCGTGAGGGGCTTTCCACGCACGTTAACGCCGGCTGTTTGCGGTTTGGTGACGGCGCTCAGGCCTGCTCTGCCTCACGACGGCTTCACTGCATCTGCTTACCAGTCGCCACCATCCCTTCTCGTTAACGCATCGAGCTGGAAGGGGCTAAACGTTCCGGCACCTTCAGGTGGGCAGGTGCATGCGGCTTGGCGCCGCAAGCGCGAACGCGCCTGCCGCTCCAACCGCAGCATGTACAGCACCAACGGTAATGCCGCTGGTAGACGCCCACAGTCATTCGTTCGTGGAGCCGTCCGGCGAGGTGGGCGTTGAGCGAGTCCACCAAGGCCACCAGCCGTGGCCGTGCAACGCATAGGCGTCGGCTGCCCGCTCCAGCGGGTTGCGCACGTGGATGCCGCCACACAGCAGATACACGGGCAAAAACAGCGGCCCAAGCAGCATGTATTGATAGACGTGAGCGCGCTCGTGATCGCCCAGGCGTACCGGCGGATGCGTGCAGCGGCCGGCCGCATGTGCGTAGGTAGCGCATTGCAGGTCCAGCGACTCGCCCTTGAGCAGGATCACGTTGCCCAATGTCATCGCCCCACCCGGCCCCCACGGCCAGGCGTCGAAGACGATGGCCAGTTCCTGCCGGGACCAGCGCGGGCGTGCGCCAAAACAGCTTCCAAGCGCACCCATCACCAGGCCAAGCGCGGTGTTGGGCAGCGTCCAAAGCGCACCCAGGGCCAGCAGCGCAGCCGGCCCATGCCGCAGCCGGGTCAGTCCGCCTGGTTGGGAATCAGCAGCCATAGGATCAGGTAGACCAGGATGCCGGGAAACGCGGCCGAGGCGATCGACACGATGACGAACAACACGCGCAGCAGCGTGGAGCTCCAACCGAAGCGACGCGCGATACCGCCGACCACGCCGGCGATCATGCGATCGTTGAGGGAACGGGAGAGTGCGGTGGTGGCCATGGGCAGGCTCCTCGAAACGTGACGGCCAGTCTAGGAAGCCAGGCGACAGCACACCGTGACGGGCGCCGGCGCGCTGCAACGCCGGGCATTGCTTCCCAGAGATCAGGCGGTGCCGTCGCGGTCCTGCAGCCAGCGATGGATCGCCACCGGGACCTCGCGCTGCGCACGCCCGGAGACATAGATCCCGATATGGCCGCCGCGAAAACTCAGCTCGCTGTAATCGGCACTGCCCACCAACCCGCGCAGGGCGCGCGAGGCATCCGGCGGAACCAGGTGATCGTGTTCGGCGTAGATATTCAGCACCGGCATGTCGACATCCTGCAGGTCGACCGCCTGCCCGCCGATGCGCACCTGCCCGGTGACCAACCCGTTGCGCTGGTAGAACAGGGTGACGAATTCGCGGAATGCCTCGCCTGCCAGGTCGGGCGAATCGAAGATCCACTTTTCCATGCGCAGGAAATCTTCCAACGCCTGCTTGTCGTCGAGGATGTCGAGCAGGCCCACATACTTCTGCAGGTTGAGGCGGAACGGCTTGAGCATCAGATAGCTGGCGTTCATCAGGTCCGCCGGCACGTTACCCATGGTGTCCACGAACAGATCCACATCGACCATGCGCGCCCAGTTGGACAGCATGTTGTCAGGGGTGTGGAAGTCCACCGGGGTGACCATGGTGATCAGGTTGCGCACCTTGTGCCGCTGCAGCGCGGCGTAGCACAGCGAGAAGGTGCCGCCCTGGCAGATGCCGAGCACGTCCACCGCGTCCACCCCGGCGTGCTCGCGCAAGTGATCCACTGCGCCGTCGATGTAGCGCAGCAGATAGTCTTCCAGGGTCAGATAGCGCTCGGAACGGTCCGGGTAGCCCCAGTCCAGCACGTAGACATCCTGGCCATGGCTCAACAAGCCCTTGACCAGCGAGCGATCGGCCTGCAAGTCGACCATGTACGGGCGATTGACCAGCGCGTACACGATCAGCAGCGGCGTCCGGGCAACCGGCGCCTGGTCGCCGACGAAGCGATACAGCACCACCTTGCCGTCGCGCCAGATTTCCTCGCGCTCGGTGACGCCGTAATCGACATCCTCCACGCCGGGCAGCAGCTTGAGGCCTTCGCGCAGCTTGCGCTGCAGCGATAGCGTCTCCTGCATCAGGTCTTCGGCACTGAATCCCAGCGGCCCTTTCATGAGGTGGCTCCACGCGGTTTACCGGCAGCGGGTTTGCCTTTGGTCTTGCCGGCACCAACGCTGGAAACCGGCTTGCCTGCTGCAGTGGTTTTGACCGGTTTTGTGGCGGCAGCCGGCTTGCGCGCCGCTCCTGCGGCAGCTGCCGCCTTGCGCCGGGGCGATGCAGCCGCCACCGGATCGGCGTCGGGCGCGTCAGGCGCCCCCGCCTTGCCCGATGCGCTGGTCGCGCTGCGCAGCATCCGCCGCACCGCCCGCTCCAGTTCGGCGATGCGGCGATGTGCAGCATCCATTTCCGAACGTGTGGGCATGCCGAAGCGTTCGCTGAGCTGCTCCACCTCTTCCTGCAGCGCGGCGCGCAGACGCATATGCGCATTGGCAAAACCGCCGTAGACCTCACGGAACTGGTCCGACAGCGCGATGTCGGCGTAGGACTCTTCGGCCGCCTCGATCCACAGATCGAACAGGGCGCGTGCGCTGGTCAACTGGCTGCCGCTGCTTTCGTGTTCGCCGAGCTTGCTGGTGAAGCGCCCGAAGGCCTGTTCGATCGCCGCCTTCAGCTGCTCGCCGTAGGCATGCGACTGGGCCTGGAACTCCTGTTGCGCACGCGCCAGCTTCTGCAGGCGCGCCTGGTGATTGCGGTTCAGCCCGAATGCGGGCATGTCCAGCCACGGCGCGTTTTCCTCGCGCCACTTGCCCAGCGTCTGCGCCGCCTCCTGCAACCAGGGATCGAAACCGCCCGGGCTGCCGCCGCGCAGCGAGCCCAGCGTCCACTGCATCAGTTGCTCGCCCTGCCCTTGCACGGCACGCCGCCAGGCATCGGAGACTTCAGTGGCCGAGGTGTCGCGCCCGGCGAACTGCGCGGCGACCTGCTGCATGGTGCCGAACCAGTCGCCGGCCTGGGTGCGGAAGCGATCGATGGCGTCCTGCGCCTGTGGCGCGGCGTGAGTGGGCAACAGCTGCGACCACCAGTCCACCGCCTTGCGCCAGTCCTGCGGGGCATCGCCACCTGCCGGCGGCGGCGGTTGCGCAGCGGCGCCGGCCTGGCCATGACGCATGGCATCTCCCCAAGCCGCCCAATACTGGCGCGCCTTGTCCTGAAAGTTGCCATTGTCCGAACCGCTGCTTGCCATCATCCCCTCACCTATGTGTCCACCCGGCCATCCTACCGCGTGTACCGGGCGTTGCCGCTCAGGGTTTGGGGATCCGCAGCGTCTTGCTGATCATCAGCGAGCCGGAGACCGCAAACAGCAGCACCAATGGATGCAACTGCCAGGGGCCCAGCTGCCACTGCCCCCACCACAGGGCCTCACCGACGCGGCCGGTGCTGGCGGCCACCGCCAGCAGGATCACCAGCACCAGGCTGGTGGGAATGGGCGTGCCTTCGAAGTACGGCACCTTGTCGGCCTCGCCGGCGATCTCTTCGGCGGTCACGTTGTAGCGCGCCAGCCGGCTCACGCCGCAGCAGACGAAATAGCTGAGCACCAGCCAGTCCCAGCCGCCGCGCATGCCGCAGGCATAACCGAGCGCAGCCGGCGCGACGCCGAACGAGATCACGTCTGCCAGCGAGTCCAGCTCGCGCCCCAGCGTGGACGAGGCCTTGCGCCAGCGTGCCACGTGCCCATCCAGCGCATCGAACACGAAGGCCAGCGGAATCAATGCCATGCCCAGCAGCAGGTCGCCACGGTGGCCTTCCTGCAGGAAGCGCATCGCCGCGAAGACCGCCCCGGTGCCGCAGAAGGCATTGGCCAGGGTGAACCAGTCAGCGAGTTGGAAATCGCGCAGCATCGAAAAATGGCGTTTCATGCGGAGCCTGAAGAGAGCGAGGCGCAAAGGGTAACGCGCGCGCGTCACGCAGGCGACCGTTGCCCCCGCACTCCGCTAGGCTGGCGATCAGCGTGGCCGCATCCGGCCGCGCACGCTCTCCCGACTTCCGAGGACACCCGATGCGCAGCATCCTGATCACTGGCGCCGGCAGCGGCATTGGCGCCGGCATCGCCACCCATCTGGCCCGCGACGGCCACCATCTGCTGGTCAGCGACCTGGACCTGGCCGCCGCCGAACGGATCGCGCAGCAGCTGCGCCAGGCGGGCGGCTCGGCCGAGGCACTGGCGCTGGACGTGAGCGATGAAGACAGCATTGTGGATGCACTGGCCAGCGCATCGCGCGCGCCGCAGGTGCTTGTGAACAACGCCGGCCTGCAGCAGGTGGCTGCGCTGGAAGAGTTTCCGATGCAGCGCTGGGCGCTGCTGGTGGATGTGATGCTCACCGGCGCCGCACGCCTGAGCCGCGCGGTGTTGCCTGGCATGCGCGCAGCCGGCTACGGGCGCATCGTCAACATCGGCAGCATCCACTCGCTCGTCGCCAGCCCCTACAAGAGCGCCTATGTTGCGGCCAAGCATGGCCTGGTCGGCCTGGCCAAGGCGATCGCATTGGAAACCGCCGACTGCGACATCACCGTCAACACGCTCTGCCCCAGCTATGTACGTACGCCGCTGGTGGAGCGCCAGATCGCCGATCAGGCACGCACACGCGGCATTGACGAAGCGGCGGTGATCGGCGATGTGATGCTCAAGCCGATGCCCAAGGGCGCCTTCATCGAGTACGACGAGCTGGCCGGCACGGTGGCGTTTCTGATGACGCCTGCAGCGCGCAACATCACCGGGCAATCCATTGCCATCGATGGCGGCTGGACTGCCCAATAATCGCGGCGGTGAAATTTTCACCAGCCGGATTGACAGCGTTGCAGCGCAAGGCCTGTCATGGGTTGTCCACAGACTTGCGCAGCGTCCATCCACAGGCGGTGTGGAAAACCGTGCGACGTGTCCCAGGCGACTCACACCCGCTGGCCGCTGCCTTGGCGGTGACGGCCGAACACGGCCAGGCTCGCGCGCAGCACGCCAGCGCCGCATCACCACTCAGACGCGCGAATAACTCCAGGACTGCATGCGCCCATCGCGGTACGGCATCACGCCATGGAACGGCCGCGGGTCGCCGTCGAATACCAGCGGCAGGAAATTGCGGTCGCCCTCCCACATCGGCACCTGATCCATCTGCGCGATGGAAACCCACTCCAGCGTGCCTTCCGGATTGGACGCCTGCGGGATGCCGTCGAAGCTACGGATCAGGAACACGAACCCCAGCCAATCCTCGCCCTGCTTGCCGAACCCGGGCCAGCTGATGGTGCCGCGCAATTGCATGTCGCCGCACTCCACACCGGCCTCTTCGCGGATCTCGCGGCGCATGCAGGCCAGCACGTCCTCCTCCGGCTCCACCTTGCCTCCTAGCCCGTTGTACTTGCCCAGGTGCTGATCGCCCGGACGCGCATTGCGGTGGATCATCAGCACCTGCGTGCCGTCCGGCGACAGCAGGTAGCCCAGGGTGGCGACAATCGGGGTATAGGGCATGGCACGGGATCTGACACGAAGCGCATCAGTATGACCGATGCCAGGGCCTGGACGCAGTGCAGGTCACTGCACGCAACCTCGTCTCGATCAGACCGCACCCTGGGCGTCGCTCGGGCGCCATCCCGCCTTGCATCGTCCAGGTCAGTGTCGCGATCAGCCGGCTGCAATGGTTGCGCCCGCTACACCATCCAGACGTAACGCAGCGATCGACCTCAGCCGGCAGCGGCCCGCGCGCCCGGCCTCGGCGGAGCGACATGGTCGGAGTCCAGCCGCAAGGTGGCCACCCCATGGCCGCGCTCGGCCAGATAGTCCAGCCACTTGCCCAGGAAGGTGTTCATGCGCATACGGTGGCTGATCAGCTCGGCCGGTGGCGGGAACATGCCCATCACATCCTGCCAGCGACGGCCCACATAGCAATGCGTGGTCTCCGCCTGCCGGGCATCGCGGTACAGGCGCACATACGCCGAGGGATCCGGCTCGCCGGTGACCGGGTCGCACAGGTCGTAGGTCAGCCGCAGCTCGACGGTGTAGCGGTGGCACTCGATCACGTCCAGGCGCAGGTCCAGGCCATCGCCGATCGACGAGAGATACGATCCCGGTGCCAGATCGCCCGGGGCGAACAGGCGGGTCAGATGCTGGAAGTTCTCTGCATACAGGCCCATCAGCCAGCCGAACCGGCTCAGGCGGGGAATTATGTCGAGTTTGCTCAATGTCTGGGCCATGCACCGATCCTACACGCTGCGCTGCCGCACGGGCAGCATTGACGAGGGCCCGACGACAGGCCTACCTTGGCGGAGCACTGCCCCGCCCGCTTTGATTCTCCGGCTTGCCAACAAACCGTACGACCAACGAGGCCGCATCCAGATTGCAAACGCGCCGCGTGCTCGCCCAATCCCGAATCCCGCCCTACCAATCCCAGCCTCAAAACATCTCGCGCTGCAGCCCCAGCGTAGAGAGCACCTTGCTGGAGATTTCCTCGATCGAGGTGTTGGTGGTACTGAGCGAGGGGATGCGCTCCATCTGGAACATGCGCTCGGCGATCGCCACCTCACGCCGACAGGTCTCGGCCGCGCTGTAGCGCGAATTGGCGCGACGCTCCTGGCGGATCTGCTGCAGACGTTCCGGATCGATGGTCAGGCCGAACAGCTTGCTGCGGTAATTGCGCAGGCGCGGCGGTAGCCGTTCGTTTTCCAGGTCTTCTTCAGTCAACGGGTAGTTGGCGGCGCGGATGCCGTAATGCAAGGCCAGGTAGATGCAGGTCGGCGTCTTGCCGGCGCGCGACACCGCCACCAGGATCACGTCGGCCTCGTCGTAATTGAGCGCAATCCCGTCGTCGTGGCTCAGCGCGAAGTTCATCGCGTTGATGCGCCGGTGATAGGTTTCGAAATCCACCATGCCATGCGCACGCCCCACGCGCGAATGCCGTGGCGCATTGAGCTCGCGCTCCAGCGGCTCGATGAAGGGTGCGAACACGTCCAGCATCAGCGCACCGCTTTCGGCCAGGATCATGCTCAATTGTGGATCCACGCACGAATTGACCACCACCGGGCGCACCTGATACCGCTCGCCGGCGGCGCGCACCCGCATCGCGGCATCGCGCGCTTTTTCTGCATCATCAATGAACGACATGCGGTCGGTAACGAAGTTGAATCCGCTGAACTGGGTGAGCAGGCTATGCCCAATCGTTTCAGCGGTGATACCGGTTCCATCGGAAACGTAGAACACCGGCCGGATTGTTGACATCAAGACCACCTCTTTGAACTGGTGTCCAAAACTTACGGGTTCATGCTTGTGCAGATTCCACTGTGCACTGCATCATAGCGGCTTCTTCCTACGGACGCGGCCATCCAGCCCGCTCGGGCGATGGCCATACGGAGCATCGCGCTTGAACGAGAATATCCTGTGGTTGCATGAGCTACGCCTGGCCGATCTGGCCCGCGTAGGCGGTAAGAATTCCTCGCTCGGCGAGATGATCGGCAACCTCGCCGGGCTGGGCGTGTCGGTTCCGGGTGGATATGCGACCACCGCCGAGGCGTTCAAGGACTTCATCGCCCACAACGACCTGTCCAAGCGCATCTTCGACAAGCTCGAAACGCTGGATGTGGAGGACGTCGATGCCCTCACCGTGGCCGGTAAGGAAATCCGCGGCTGGGTGATCGACGCCCCGCTGCACCCGGAGCTGGACCGCGACATCCGCACTGCCTACGACACGCTGTGCGCCGAAAACGGCGGTGGCGAAGTGGCCGTGGCGGTCCGCTCTTCCGCGACCGCCGAAGATCTGCCGGACGCCTCATTCGCAGGCCAGCAGGAAACCTTCCTCAACGTGACCGGCGCCGACGATGTGGTGCACAAGGTCAAGGAAGTGTTCGCCAGCCTCTATAACGACCGTGCGATTGCCTATCGCGTGCATCACGGCTTCAAGCACGAGGACGTGTTCCTGTCGGCCGGCGTGCAGTTGATGGTGCGCTCGGGCGTGGGTTCGTCGGGCGTGCTGTTCACGCTGGACACCGAGTCCGGCTTCCGCGACGTGGTGTTCGTGACCTCCAGCTTCGGCCTGGGCGAAATGGTCGTCCAGGGCGCGGTCAATCCGGACGAGTTCTATGTCTACAAGCCCACGCTCACTGCCGGCAAGCCGGCGATCCTGCGCCGCTCGCTCGGCAGCAAGGCGATCCGCATGGTGTATTCGGACGTGCCCGGCGAACGCGTGCGCATCGAAGACACCCCGGTGGAACTGCGCAGCACCTTCTCGATCAGCGATGACGACGTGCAGGAACTGTCCAAGCAGGCCCTGGTCATCGAAAAGCATTATGGCCGCCCGATGGATATCGAGTGGGCCAAGGACGGTGTCAGCGGCAAGCTGTTCATCGTGCAGGCGCGCCCGGAGACGGTGAAGTCGCGCAGCCACGCCACCCAGATCGAGCGCTTCTCGCTGGAGGCCAAGGACGCCAAGGTACTGGCGGAAGGCCGCGCGGTCGGCGCCAAGATCGGCAGCGGCGTCGCACGCGTGGTGCGCTCGCTGGAGGACATGAACCGCGTGCAGGCCGGCGACGTGCTGATCGCCGACATGACCGACCCCGATTGGGAGCCGGTGATGAAGCGCGCCTCGGCCATCGTCACCAACCGTGGCGGCCGCACCTGCCACGCGGCGATCATCGCCCGAGAGCTGGGCGTGCCGGCCGTGGTTGGTTCGGGCAATGCCACCGATGTGATCAACGATGGCCAGGAAGTGACGGTGAGCTGCGCCGAGGGCGATACCGGCTTCATCTACGACGGCCTGCTGCCGTTCGAGCGCACCACCACCGACCTGGGCAACATGCCGCCTGCCCCGCTCAAGATCATGATGAACGTGGCCAACCCGGAGCGGGCGTTCGACTTCGGCCAGTTGCCCAACGCCGGTATCGGCCTGGCGCGCCTGGAGATGATCATCGCCGCGCATATCGGCATCCATCCGAACGCGCTGCTGGAATACGACAAGCAGGACGCGGACGTGCGCAAGAAGATCGATGCCAAGATCGCCGGCTATGGCGATCCGGTGAGCTTCTACGTCAACCGCCTGGCCGAGGGCATCGCCACGCTGACCGCCTCGGTGGCCCCGAACACGGTGATCGTGCGGTTGTCGGACTTCAAGTCCAACGAGTACGCCAACCTGATCGGCGGCTCGCGCTACGAGCCGCATGAAGAGAACCCGATGATCGGCTTCCGCGGCGCCAGCCGCTACGTCGACCCGTCCTTCACCAAGGCCTTCGCGCTGGAGTGCAAGGCGGTGCTGAAGGTGCGCAACGAGATGGGCCTGGACAACCTCTGGGTGATGATCCCGTTCGTGCGCACGCTGGAGGAAGGCCGCAAGGTGATCGAGGTGCTGGAGCAGAACGGGCTCAAGCAAGGCGACGGTGCTGATGGAAAGCCGGGCTTGAAGATCATCATGATGTGCGAGCTGCCGTCCAATGCGCTGCTGGCCGACGAGTTCCTGGACATCTTCGACGGCTTCTCGATCGGCTCCAACGACCTGACCCAGCTGACCCTGGGCCTGGACCGCGATTCGTCGATCGTGGCGCACCTGTTCGACGAGCGGAATCCGGCGGTGAAGAAGCTGCTGTCGATGGCGATCAAGTCGGCGCGCGCCAAGGGCAAGTACGTGGGCATCTGCGGCCAGGGGCCGTCGGATCACCCGGAACTGGCCGAGTGGTTGATGCAGGAAGGGATCGAGTCGGTGTCGCTGAATCCTGACACCGTGGTCGATACCTGGCTGCGCCTGGCCAAGCTCAAGAGCGAGAGCTGATGGGAGTGCTGGGGGCAATGATGGCGGCCGCTGCGGGAGCAGCGGCTGCAAAGCCGGCGGCGGCGGCAGGAGCCGTAGCGGCCAAGCCGGCGGTCGTCAACGAGCCTGCGTTCAATTGGGCAGCCATTCCATGGGCGCAGTACGCGCTCAATTGGGGCGTCGCACTGCTGATCGTCGTGGTCGGCATGTGGCTGGCCAAGCAGCTCAGTCAATGGTTGCATCGTGCGCTGACGCGGGCACGCGTCGAAATCACGTTGACCAACTTCTTGCGCAACGTGATCTACGCGCTGCTGCTGGTGCTGGTCTTCGTGAGTGCCTTGAGCCAGATCGGCGTGCCGCCGACGTCGTTGATCGCGGTACTGGGCGCGGCAGGCCTGGCGGTTGGCCTGGCGTTGAAGGACTCGCTCTCCAACATCGCTGCCGGGGTCATGCTGATCGTGTTGCGGCCGATGCGCGATGGCGACCATGTGCTGATCGCAGGCCAGGAAGGCATCGTGGACGAGATCCGGATCTTCCAGACCCGGATCCGCTCGTTCGACGAACGCATGATCACCCTGCCCAACAGCACCATCACCACCGCCCCCATCATCAACTACAGCACCCTGCCCAACCGCAGGCTGGAAGTGACGGTGGGCGTGGGCTATGGCGATGACCTGAAGAAGGCGCAGCAGCTGTTGCTGCAGATCGCCAAGGACAACCCCAATATCCTGGATTCGCCCGCACCGTTCGTGCAGGTCACCAACCTGGGCGAGAGCACGGTCGATCTGATGTTGTTCGCCTACTCCACCAACGGCAACTTCGGCGCGGCCAAGAGCAGCACGCTGGAGCAGATCCGCAATCAGTTGCTGGAGAACGGGCTCAACATTCCGTATCCGCAGCGCGATCTGCACGTGTATCACCACGACGCCGACGGCAAGCCGATCTCCGATCTGCTGCTCAAGGGCATCGCCGACGATGGCGATGTCAGCAAGGGGCCACCGCTGGCGCGCTAAGCTCGATTCACTGAAAAAGCAAAGGCCGCATCGAAGGATGCGGCCTTTTTTGTTCGCCAACCGTGCTTCCGGCGCGAGTATCAGGTTGGCACGCTGCCGGGAAGTTCCGGGGCTGCGCGCGGCACACGTCCGCCTGGGATCACCCCCAGTGGTCGTCCGCCACCGTCAACGCTCAGCCTTCCACACCGGCGGCGGTATCGCCGCCCAGTGCACCCATGAACTGCCGGTAGTGACGCAGCTCGGCAATGGAGTCGCGTACATCGCTCAGCGCGGTGTGCGCCGAACTCTTGGCAAACCCATTGGCCACCGTCGGTGCCCAGCGCCGCGCCAGTTCCTTGATGGTGGACACGTCCAGGTTGCGGTAATGGAAGTAACGCTCCAGGCGCGACATCTGGCGGTGCAGGAAGCGGCGATCCTGGCAGATCGAGTTGCCGCACATCGGCGAGGCGCCGGCACGGATCCATTCGCTCAAGAACGCCACGGTCTGCGCCTCGGCCTGTGCGTGGGTGACCTGACTGTCCAGCACGCGCTGCCACAGGCCCGAACGGCGATGCTGGTTGCGGTTCCACTCATCCATCGCTTCCAGCGTTTCCAGCGGATGGGCGATGGCCAGTTCCGGTCCTTCGGCAAGCACGTTCAACTGCGCATCGGTCACGATGGTGGCGATCTCGATGATCGAATCCTGGTCGGTGTCCAGGCCGGTCATTTCCAGATCGATCCAGATCAGTCGGTCGTTGCCTGCGAGGGTGTCTGCCATATCGCCGTCCTGTGGATGGCCGTCGCCGGCCAGGTGCTGGAAAGGGCGCGCATCATACCGCGCCGATGTGGCTCACGGCAGCAGCGGCGGCTTGCCGCGCTTTGCCCGAAAGTAATTGGTCAGCCGCAGGCTCGCCTCGGCCGCAAGGACCCCGCCGGTCACCTGCACGCGGTGGTTGTGGCGCGGGTCGGCCAGCAGATCGAACACGCTGCCGCAGGCACCGGTCTTCGGGTCGCTGGCGGCAAACACCACCCGCGCGATACGCGCATGGATCATCGCCATGGCGCACATCGCGCACGGCTCCAGGGTGACGTACAGCGTGCAGCCGAGCAGGCGGTGATTGGCCAGCCGGCGCCCGGCCTCGCGCATCGCCACGATCTCGGCATGCGCGCTGGGGTCGTGGCTGGCGATGTTGAAGTTCCAGCCCTCGCCCAGCACCTGGCCCTGCGCATCGATCAGCACCGCGCCGACCGGGATCTCGTCGTAGTCGCGCTCGGCGCGTGCAGCCAGCTGCAGGGCGTGCTGCATCCACTGCCGGTCCAGCAGCAGCTGCGGCGCGTCGTCGATGCTGCAATCGGGCGACACGCTCACGCCGCGCTGCCGCCCTGGCGATCCAGGAACGCGGCGAAGGCGGCCACGGTGGCCTCGCTGACATGGTGCTCGATGCCTTCGGCATCGCGACGCGCGGTGGCTTCGTCGATGCCCAGCGCCAGCAGAAAGCGCTCGACGATTTGGTGGCGCTGGCGGCTGGAGGCAGCCAGCGCCTCGCCGGCCGGGGTCAGGAACACGCCGCGATACGGACGTTGCACCACCCAGCCATCCCGCACCAGCCGCTTGAGCATCTTGGCCACCGTGGGCTGGGCTACACCCAGACGCGCGGCGATGTCGACCTGGCGTGCCTCGCCGCCGTCGACCAGCAGATCGGAGATCAGCTCCACGTAGTCCTCGACCAGCTCGGCGCGGCGCGCTTCGCGCACCTGGCGGAAGCTTTCCATATGCACCTGCGCATCGATCAGGGACGGCGTGGCCGCCTCCAGCTTTTCGCTCTTGCCCACCCTTGCCCTCGTGATTGCGTCCGGAATCGGTGCCGGGATGCGTAGTGTGAGGCACGCGACCGATCAATACGATTGAGTTTGCCAATGCTCAACAGCATAGCAAATGCTATATCATGCGGCCAATCCCTCGTCCCCGTCCCCGCATGCCCGTCGACAAGCTCGCTGCTGCCCCTTCGCCTGCCCCTCTAACCGGCGGCCTGGGCGACCACCACGCCAGCATCGCCGTGCCCGGCAGGGGCCACTGGTGGTTCCGCCTGCTGGCGTTCCTGGGCCCGGGCTACATGGTGTCGGTTGGCTACATGGACCCGGGCAACTGGGCCACCGATCTGGCCGGTGGTTCGCAGTTCGGCTACCTGCTGCTATCGGTGATCCTGCTGTCCAACCTCATGGCGATCGTGCTGCAGAGCCTGTCGGCGCGGCTGGGCGTCGCCACCGGGCTGGACCTGGCGCAGGCCTGCCGGGCGCGCTACCCGCGTGCGCTGAACCTGGCGCTGTGGGGGCTGTGCGAGCTGGCGATCATCGCCTGCGACCTGGCCGAGGTGATCGGCACCGCGATCGCGCTGAAACTGTTGTTCGGCATTGAGCTGACGCTGGGTGCGATCATCACCGCGGTGGATGTGGTGCTGGTGCTGCTGCTGATGAACCGGGGCTTCCGTGCCCTGGAAGCCTTCGTGATGGCGTTGCTGCTGATCATCTTCGTGTGCTTCGGCATCCAGATCGCGCTGGCCGCACCGCCGATCGCAGCGGTGCTGGGTGGCTTCATCCCACGTGCGCAGGTGGTGAGCGACCCGCAGGCGTTGTATCTGGCGATCGGCATCATCGGCGCGACGGTGATGCCGCATAACCTGTATCTGCATTCGTCGATCGTGCAGACGCGTGCCTACCCGCGCACGGACACGGGGCGCCGCTCGGCCTTGCGCTGGGCGGTCACCGACAGCACGGTGGCGCTGATGTTCGCGTTGTTCATCAATGCCTCGATCCTGATCCTGGCCGCGGCGGTGTTCCATGCGCAGGGGCGCACCGACGTGCAGGAGATCGAGCAGGCGCATGCCCTGCTCGCACCGATGCTGGGCGTGGGCCTGGCCTCGACCCTGTTCGCGCTCGCCCTACTCGCCTCCGGCGTCAATTCCACCGTGACCGCGACGCTGGCCGGGCAGATCGTGATGGAAGGCTTCCTGCAATTGCGGTTGGCGCCGTGGCTGCGCCGCCTGCTCACCCGCGGCATCGCCATCGTGCCGGTGGTGGTGGTCACCTGGCTGTATGGCGAAGCCGGCACGGCGCGGCTATTGGTGCTGAGCCAGGTCGTGCTGTCGATGCAGTTGCCGTTTGCGGTGATCCCGCTGGTGCGCTTCGTCTCCGACCGGCAACTGATGGGCGCGCTGGTGGCACCGGCCTGGCTGGTACGCACCGCCTGGGTGATTGCGTTGGTGATCGTGGCGTTGAACGTCAAGCTGCTGTGGGACACCGCGCTGCACTGAAGGTTGCCAACAGTGGTCTGATCCGGGCATCGACGCATGCAGAGGCCGGCGGCTGATGGCATGCGGTCAAACGCTACGCAGCATCAGCGCCGCTCTGTACGTGGTCGATGCTGATCGATCGAATCGTCTCTGCCTGTCGTAATCGAGCTGATCCGCAGCGCGGCGATTGCGCCGAGCAGAGCGCACGCAGATGCAATCTGCGCGAGCACTGCAAGCGGTCTACTGCCGGCATGCACCGGCTGGTCCTTGGCCTGCGTCACCGCAGGTGGCGCGTGTGCGCATGACCTGCATTGCGTCATGCGACCGCCGGGCTGCATGCCCTCGCTCACAGGAGTTTCTATGGATCCTTTCGAGGCGCCTCCGACCGACACCGGACGCCGCAACTTTCTCCTCTCCAGTACCGCCGCGGTGGCAGCGTTGTCGCTGCCCGCATTTGCAACCGCCGCTGCACCTGCCGTTCCCACCACCGCGCACCCCTCGTCAACCCACGGAGTCAACCCGATGTCCAATTTCGTCAAACGTCCCGATGGCGCCAACATTTTTTACAAGGACTGGGGCAAGGGCCAGCCGGTCGTGTTCGCGCATGGCTGGCCGCTCAGCGGCGATGCCTGGGACTCGCAGATGCTGTTCATGGGCCAGCACGGCTACCGCGTCATCGCGCACGACCGCCGCAGCCACGGCCGCTCCAGCCAGACCTGGGACGGCAACAACATGGACACCTACGCCGACGATCTGGCGGCGGTGCTCGACGCGCTGGATCTGAAGGACGCGATCCTGGTCGGCCACTCCACCGGCGGTGGCGAAGTGGCGCATTACGTGGGTCGCCACGGCAGCAAGCGCGTGGCCAAGGTGGTGCTGGTGGGCGCGGTGCCGCCGCAGATGGTCAAGAGCCCGACCAATCCAGGCGGCCTGCCGATGAGCGTGTTCGACGGCATCCGCGAGGGTGTGGCCAAGGACCGTTCGCAGTTCTACAAGGACCTGACCACCCCGTTCTTCGGCGCCAACCGTGACGGCAACAAGGTTACCCAGGGCATGCGCGATGCGTTCTGGCTGCGGGGCATGCTGGGCGGCCACAAGGGCCAGTACGACTGCATCAGGGAATTCTCCGAAGTCGATTACACCCCCGACCTGAAGAAGATCGATGTGCCGGCGCTGGTGGTGCATGGCGACGACGACCAGATCGTGCCGATCGATGCCTCGGCCAAGCTGTCGTCCAAGATCATCAAGAATGCAGAACTGAAGATCTACGCCGGCGCGCCGCATGGGCTGACCATCACCCACGCCGATCAGTTCAACAAGGATCTGCTGGCGTTTGCCAAAGCCTGATCTGGTTTGAATGGATCGAAAAAGGCCGGCTCGTGAGAGCCGGCCTTTTCTATGCGTCGACGCTGGGCAAGTTGCATCCAGGCTCGGCAGGGCAGCCGGCACGCGCAGTCCCTGGAGGGTGCAGATGGCCCATTGGGATCGAGAACTGGACCGGTGCATAACCACCTGAACCAGTCGTCGATCCCCGATGCAGTTCCGATCGGCGGTCGTCAGATATCCGAATGCGCATGCGGTGGCAATGATGCACCGCCACCGCCCACGAAATGGCGTACCACCGGCGCACGTTCGCCCTGATGCAGGGCACGGATCTGTTCCTGCAAGTGGCGATCATCACCGGTGACGCGTTCGTGCTGTCGCAGATGCTCCAGCCACGAGGCAACGATGAAGTATTCGAGTTGCACGCCCGGCGTTGCGGCGTCTTCGGCAATGCCCCACACCACCGCGCCGTCGCGACGTCGCGCGTTGCCCAGCTGCGTCATCAGCTGTATGAAGGTGGCGCGCGCATCGGCGTCGATGCGGTATTCCACCGTCACCAGCACCGGGCCGCGATCATGTCCCACCGCGTCCGATTGTGCCGGTACGGGCCAATGCCCGCCGGGCGCCAGATCCAGCTGTTCGGTGCCGGCAATGCGCGCCCGCTTGACCAGCAACGCGGCGAGCACCGCGCCAGCGGCAGCGATCTGCAAGGCAACCGCGATCGAGGTGCGCTGCGCCAACGCGCCCCAGGCCAGCGAGCCGGTCGCCATGCCTGCCGAGAACACCACGATGTACAGCGACAGCGCACGTGCACGCACCCATGCTGGCACTGCGGTCTGCGCGGCGATCTGCAAGGACGACAGCACGGTGATCCAGGCCAGGCCGTTGACGATCATCACCACGCACAGCACCGCGATCTCACGCGACAGCGACAGGCCCAGCAGCGATGCCGCGCACACCAGCGTGGCGACGAACACCAGCAGGTCGCGGTCGTAGCGCGCGCGCAGGCGTGGCAGCAGCAACGCGCCACTGATCGCGCCGATACCGATGCAGCCCAACAGGATGCCGTAACTGCCCGCGCCCAGCTGCATCTCGCGGCGCACCACCAACGGCAACAATGCAGTCAGTGCACTGGCAAACAGGAAGAACCCGGCCGCCTTGATCAACACCGCCTGCAGCCTGCCGGCACGTGCGGCGTAGCGCAGGCCCGCGCGCAGGCCCGCGCCGAAACTCTCCGGCGGCAACGCCGAAGCATGCGCATCGCGGCGCCAACGCCACAGCACCAGCAACATCAGGCCGAAGGTCACCCCGTTGAGCAGGAATGCCCATGGCGGGCCGAACTGCGACACGATCAGCCCACCGATCGCCGGGCCGATCGAACGCGCGATGTTCATGCCGATCGAATTGAGCGCCACCGCCGAGGCCAGCATCGGGCGTGGCACCAGTTCGGACACGATCGCCGCCTGTGCGGGCATCGCCATCGCCGCGCCCATGCCCATGGCAAAGGTCAGTGCCACCAGCACCCAGGGGGTGAGCAGGTGCAGATGCGCCAGCAGCGCCAGCGCGCCGGCCACCAGCAGCATCCAGCCCTGGGTGAGGATCAGGTAACGGCGGCGGTCGACGATGTCGGCCAGGGTGCCGGCGGCCAATGCAAACAGCACCACCGGCAAGGTGGTGGCCGACTGCACCGCGGCCACCATCAGCGGCGACCCGGTCTGCTCGGCCATGACCCAGGATGCGGCGACATCGTTGATCCAGGTGCCGATATTGCTGCCCAGGATCGCCAGCCACAGCGCACGGAAGATCGGCTCACGCAGCGGCGCCCAGGCACCGCCATCGGCAGGTGCAGCAGAAGAAATCATTGCGGCCAAGCTCCAGTTGACGAGGCAGGACGGACGGCGCGGCGACGCGGCCCGCACCTGCAGGTGCGTGGCGGCGAGGCCGGTTTCAGAACGCGAAGCATGAACACCCCAATGCGCCCCAGAAGCCACGCAGATCGCCGCTGGGTGCGGCGTGCTGGGCGGCATGTTGGTGGGGCCCGTGCGCCTGGCAGCCGTGGCCATGCACGTGCGCGGCACTGGCCAGTCCGCTGACCCCGCCGCCCACGTGGTAGCCACCAAAGCGGTTGACCGGCGACCAGTCCGGCATCGCAGGCGGCAAGTTCGGTGCCAGCGTGGCGAAGTCGCCATCGCCATGCACCACGCGCCCGCCCAACACGGTCAGCACGCTGGTGATGTCGGCAATGGCGGCATCGTCGACTCGGAAATAGTCGTCCGACAACACGATGAAGTCCGCCAGTTGCCCGGCTACCAGGGTGCCCTTGGTGGACTCGTCGCCGGAGAACCATGCACTGCCCTGTGTCCACAGGCGCAGCGCCTGCTCGCGATCGAGCAGGTTTTCCTCGCCATACAAGGCCAGCCCGCCAACGGTACGGCCGGTGACCAGCCACGACAGCGCCACCCATGGGTTGTAGCTTGCCACCCGCGTGGCATCGGTGCCGGCGCCCACCGGGACACCCGCCGCCAGCATGCACCGCACCGGTGGCGTGTGTCGCGCCGCCTGTACGCCATAGCGTTCCACAAATGCCTCACCCTGGTAGGCCATGCGGTGTTGCACGGCGATGCCGCCATTCAAGGCGCGGATGCGGTCGATGTTGCGCGGGGTGATGGCTTCGGCGTGATCGATGAACCAGTGCAGGCCATCGAACGGGATGTCGGCATTGACCTTTTCGTACACATCGAGAATGCGCGCGATGCTTTCGTCATAGGTGGCATGGATGCGGAATGGCCAGCGTTTTTCGACCAGCAGCCGCACCACCTGCTCCAGTTCGGGTTCCAGCTCCGGCGGCAGCTCCGGCCGTGGCTCGCTGAACAGTTCGAAGTCTGCCGCAGAGAACACCAGCATTTCGCCGGCACCGTTATGACGCAACAGATCATCCCCCTTGCGCGCAGGCAGCAGCTCGGTCCAGCCGCGAAAATCCTGAACCTCCTTGCCCTTGTTCTGGGTAAACAGGTTGTAGGCAATGCGCACGCTCAACTGGTCGGCCGCATGCAGTTGTTCGATGACCTGGTAGTCCTCCGGATAATTCTGGAAGCCGCCACCGGCATCGATCACCGAGGTGATGCCCAGCCGGTTGAGTTCGCGCATGAAATGGCGGGTGGAATTGGCCTGGTATTCCACCGGCAGGCGTGGGCCTTTGGCGAGGCTTGCATACAGGATCAGTGCATTGGGCTTGGCCAACAGCAGCCCGGTAGGATTGCCCAGCTTGTCGCGTTCGATGCGCCCGCCAGGCGGGTCCTGCGTGCTCTTGTCGTAACCGCAGGCGCGCAAGGCGGCACGATTGAGCAAGGCGCGGTCGTACAGATGCAGCAGGAATACCGGCGTGTCCGGCGCAATCGCATTGATCTCGTCCAGCGTGGGCAGCCGCTTTTCGGCGAACTGATGCGAGGTGAACCCACCAACCACCCGCACCCACTGCGGCGCCGGCGTGCGATCGACCTGTGCTTTGAGCATGGCCATTGCATCGGCAAGCGAACGCACGCCGTCCCAACGCAACTCCAGGTTGTAGTTGAGCCCGCCGCGGATCAGGTGGGTATGGCTGTCGTTGAGGCCAGGCAGCAGACGCCGCCCCTGCGCATCGATGACGCGCGCCCCCTGGGCCAAGGCCATGATCTGCGCATCGTCGCCCACGGCCAGGATGCGGCCATCGCTGACGGCAAGCGCGGTGGCATTGGGCTGACGCGGATCAAGCGTGGTGATGCGGGCATTGCGAACGACCAGATCGGCCATGACAGGCGTCCTCGAAGCAAAGGAAGTGCCGGGCAGGACGCCCAGCGCAAGACCGGCCGCGGCACCCTGCATCCACAGGCGCCGCCCGGCATCGTGACCACTCGGCGCGTGACTCATCCCGCAGTACCCCGGCGCAGACCATCCAACGACCACTCGCCACCGCCGGCGGCGACCAGCGCCAGCAGCACGAGCAGCCACATCGACGGATACTCCATGCCGCCGTGCATCCAGAACCATCCCTTCGGCACCGCGACCAGCACGGTGGTGGCGATGAATGCCGCCGCCAGTGCGGCACTCGCACGGGTCCAGAGCCCGAGCAGCACCGCCAGCCCGGACAGCGTCTGCACCAAGGCCAGCAACAGCGGCAAGGGTGCGGAGGACGGAAAACCGAACTGCTGCAGCTCGCCCGCAAACCCGCTCACCCCCGGCCCACCGAACCAGCCCAGCAATTTGCCCAGCCCATGCGGCAGCAGGAAGCCGCCGCCGGCAACGCGCAGCAGCAACAGCGCCGCTGCGGTGCCGGTGTGACTGCGCCGCGCAGTTACGTTCAATGCCCGCCTTCCTGGGCGCCGAACATGCTCTTGGCGTACTGAATGCCGATGCCGTAGCCGCCGGCGTGCGCGCGGGCGATGCCGGTGGTGAGGTCGTAGGTTTCACTACGCGCCCAATCGCGCTGCAATTCCAGCAGGTACTGCACGCTGGTCATCGGCGCGGCGCCCGCCTGCACCATGCGGGTGACAGCGCGTTCGTGCGCTTCCTCGCTCACATCGCCGCAAGCGTCGGTGATGACGTAGACCTCGAAGCCCTGCTCGATGGCCGACAGGGTCGGGCCAACAATGCACACGCTGGTCCACAGCCCGGCGATGACCAGGCGCTGCTTGCCGATGGCATTGATGCGATCGATCACGCCCTGGTCTTCCCAGGCGTTCATGCTGGTGCGATCGAACACCGGCTCGCCCGGAAAGATCTCCGGCAACTCCGGAAACAGCGGGCCGGAGAACGATTTTTCCGCCACTGTGGTCAGGATCACCGGCACCTTGAAGCCCTTGGCGCCCTTGGCGATCAGCGACACGTTGTTGCGCAGTGCCGAGATGTCGATGGTGTGGGTGGCAAAGGCCATCTGCGATTGATGGTCGATCAGGATCAAGGTGTGATCGCCCGGCGACAGCAGGGAGTGACCGGGGACGGCGGTGGCGGTGGTCATGCGTAGTGCTCCAGGGAAGTAGAAAAGGGATGCGCGTTGTGCCGATGCACACGCGGTGCGGGTGCTGCGAGAGAGCGATCGACCGCAACCTGCGCAGCAAAGCGCGCAGGCGTGCAGCCGGTGGCGTTGCGAAAGCTGCGAACGAAATGGCTTTGGTCGAAGAAGCACAGATTGGTGGCGATCTGGCTGATGGTGTGGCGGCCCTCGCGCAGCATGGCCTGCGCGCATTCGAGCCGACGCCGGCGCAGATACTGCATCGGGCTGGCACCGACGGCATCGCGAAACACCCGCGCGAAATGGAAACGGCTCATGCAGGCAGCGCCGGCCAGTTGCGCGACGCCGATCGGCTCGCACAGATGCGTTTCGATGTAATGCAGCGCTCTTGCCACGGCACGTGCGCGTGAGGCATGCGACGACGTCACGGCGCCTGTCAGCAAATCGGGGCGGCCTGTGGCGATCAGACGTGCCATGCGGCGTCTCCGGCGGGGAATGACGCCATGGTGCGGTGAACCCGGGCATCGCCCCACCCCTGATGGTGAGGCCGATCGCTCACTCTTTCGGGGGGGGCATGCGGCCCTCGCACCGCAGCGACAGATTTCACCGCCGCAGCGCCGCACTTGCGCGGCGCCGGCACGACGACGCTGCTCAGGTAAGCCACGTCGTTGCCGCGCGCCGCCCAGCGATGGACATTGACGTGAACGAACGCACCCAAAGCGAACGCCACCGCAAGCGTGTTGCGATACAAGGCCGAGCCAACCGCAGATCGGCGATCGCGCGTGCATGATGCCAGTCCGCCGGCGCACGCTGCGTGGTGCATGTGTGCGACGTGCAAGCACCCCCTGCGAGGCGTCGACCCATGCATACCGGATTTGTCCGCACACGTCCCTCCCCCGAAAGAGGTGGTGGTGCTTCCCCCGATCTCGCCGGACAATGCCGCGATGCCGCATGAGCCCGTCATCCGATCTTCCCTGCTGTTTCGCCTGTGCGCAGCGGTCATCGTTGTGGTGTGCATCGGCGTGCCGTGGTGCGCCTTCGCATCGGGTCGAGGCGTCGCCGCCACGCGCGCCGGGCTACTGCAGTTCCACCACACTGCCTGGAGCACCGAGCGCGGCGCCCCGGCCGACATCTGGGACATCCAGCAGGCCGACGCCGGCCCGTTGTGGCTGGCCACCGGCTTCGGTCTGTTCCAGTTCGATGGCGAGCGCTTTGCACGGCAGGCGCCGCCGGACGGCGAAGCCTACGCATCGCATAACATGACCGCGCTGTCGCTGGCGTCAGACGACACCGCGTGGATCGGCTATTTCAACGCCGGCATCGATCGCTTCGCCGACGGCCACCTCACCCACTTCGCCCCGGGCAAGGACGTGCCCGACGGCATGGTGTTCCGCATCGAACACGATGGCAGCGGCCGCCTGTGGGCGGCCATCGATGGTGGTCTGTGCTGGTTCGATGGCCAACGCTGGCAGCGTGCCGGCGCCGATTGGGGGTACACCGCTGCGCGCGCGCATTGGCTGCTGCGCGACGTGCGCGGCGTGCTCTGGGTCAGCGATGGCGCGCAGATCCTATCGTTGCGTCCCGGTGCACGGCGCTTCGAACCCAGCGGCCAGCAGGTGGGCCTGTACGTCACCATGGCCGAGAGTCCGGACGGCGCGATCTGGGTCGCCGACCCCCACCGCGGCGTGTTCGCGTTGACCGACGCCGAGGGCCGGGTGCTGCCAGCGACTGCGCGCGCCCAGCCGCAATTTCCTGGCGTGTTCGCACGGCGTATCCGCTTCATGCGCGATGGCGCGCTGTGGGGCAGCGACTATGCGGCACACGGTTTGTTTCGCATCGCCATGCCGACCGCGCCCGCACCGGTGCTGGAACGCTTCGGACCGCTGCAAGGCCTGACCTCGGCCACCGCCGGGCCCCTGCTCGAGGATCGCGAAGGCAACCTGTGGGCCGGCACCAATCTGGGCCTCAATCGTTTTCGACATCGCGCGTTGCTGCCGCTGGCCGCGTTGCTGCCTGGCCAGCCGATGGCGATGGCCACATTCAGCATCGCGCCGGACAGCTCGCCCCGCCCGCTGCTGGCCAGCCTGAGCGACGACCGCGTGCTTGCGCTGAGCCGCGATCGCATCGAACGACTACAGCAAGGCGCACCGGCCGCCAGCACCCTGGCAGTCCCCGCAAGCGCCAACGGCTGGGTACTCAACGAGCGCGCACTGCTGCGCCTGCAGGCTGGCCGCGCGCAACCGGTGGCGTTGCCGTTCGGGTCGACGCCTGGCGCCATCCGCGCCTTTGTGGTGGACCGTGACAACCGGCCGTGGGTCTGCCCGGATGCGGGCGGCCCCTATGTGTTGGATGGCAAGGCGTGGACGCCCTTCGCCCCGCTGCAGGGCACGCCCTGCTCGGTACTGACCACGACCCCGGACGGCGGCCTGTGGGTGGGCACCGTCAAGGGCGAGGTGCGCGTGATGCAAGGACAGCAGCTCAAACGCTATGCCGCCGACGATGGGCTGTCGGTAGGGCCGATCACCGCCATCTGGCACCGTCCCACACTCACCCTGGTCGCTGGCGAAACCGGCTTGGCGGTGCTGGGCGCCGATGGCCGGTTCCAGCAGGTGGCCGACCAGACCACCCCGCTGCTGCAAGGCATCACCGGCATCGTGCAGGACCGGCACGGCATGCTCTGGTTGAACGGCAACCGTGGCGTGGTGCAGGTCAGCGAACAGGCCTTGCTAAGCAGCGTACGCGCAGGCGTCATCGGCCCGGTGTTGCGGCTGTACGACATCATGGACGGGCTACCCGGAATCGCCCAGCAGGCCACACCGGTGCCCACCGCCAGGGCTGCCGATGACGGGCTGCTGTGGTTCACCTCCAACCAGGGCCTGGCCTGGCTGGACCCCGACCAGACCTACCGCAATCCCACCGCGCCGGATGTCTTCATCACCGAGATCGTCGCCAACGACCGCCCCTACCCCCGCGAAGACGGCCTGCGCCTGCCCAGGTGGACCCACCGCCTGCGTATCGGCTACGGCGCGGTCAGCCTCACCCGTCCCGAGCGGGTACGCTTCCGTTACCGGCTGGAAGGCGTGGACGCACAATGGCAAGACGCCGGCAACCGCGACGAGGCCTTCTATACCAATCTGGGACCAGGGCGTTACCGCTTCCGCATCGCCGCCGCCAATAACGACGGCGTCTGGAACGAGCGCGGCGACACGCTGGATTTCGTCATCGAAGCGGCCTTCGTGCAGACCTGGCAATTCAAGGTCTGCGCCGCACTGGCCCTGCTGCTGACGGTTGCCGTCCTGTGGCGCATACGTACCCGCCAGGTGGCCGGGCGCCTGCGGGCCCGGCTGGAAGAGCGTTACCGCGAACGCGAGCGCATCGCCCGCGAGCTGCACGACACCTTGTTGCAGGGCACGCAGGGCTTGATCCTGCGCCTGCATGCCGCCAGCCGCTCGCTGCCCTGGAACGACCCGCGCCGGCTGGAACTGGAGCAGGCGGTGGACCTGGCCGAGAACGCCCTGATCGAGGGCCGCGACCGCGTCAATGGACTACGCGACAGTTATTCGCTGCGCAAGGACCTGGCTACCGCGCTGCAGCGCTCGCGCAACGCCACCATGCCCCCGCCTGCGGCCGAGCTGCAGGTCTCGGTGGACGGACGCCCGGTGGCGCTGCGCCCGCTGGTGGCCGACGAACTGTTCCAGCTCGGCCGCGAGGCGCTGGCCAACGCCGACCGCCATGCCGCGGCCACCCGCATCTGGCTGGAACTGCGTTACGGTTCACGTGACTTCGTGCTGCGCATCCGCGACGATGGCCGTGGCCTGGACCCGGACGTGCTGCACGGCCACGCGCGCACCGGGCACTGGGGGCTGACCGGCATGCAGGAACGCGCGCAACGCATCGGCGCCAAGATGCAGTTGTGGTCGCGTCCAGGCAGCGGCACCGAGATCCAGATCGTGCTAGCCGCCCATACCGCTTACGCCAGACCGCCGCGTTGGTGGTGGCCCTTTCGACATGCACGATCCACGGAGAGCTTCGATGGCTGAGAGGGGCAAACCAACCGACGTGCTGGTGGTGGACGACCATCCGCTGCTGCGCGATGGTCTGACCGCCATGCTCGCCGCCGAATACGACATGCGCGTGGTCGGCGAGGCCGAAGACGGCGAACAGGCCGTGGCCCGCTACACCAGCCTGCGCCCGGACGTGGTGTTGATGGACCTGCAGATGCCCGGCGTGGATGGCGTGGAAGCGATCCAGCGCATCCGCCGCGTCGACCCGACCGCCAAGGTCGTCGTACTGACCACCTACACCGGCGATGTGCGCGCGGTGCGCGCCCTGCAGGCCGGCGCCTGCGGTTACCTGCTCAAGAGCGCGCTGCGGCGCGAACTGGTGGACACCATCCGCGAGGTGCGCCGCGGCCAGCGTCGGCATGTGCCGGCGTCGGTGGCCGAGAACATCGCCGCGCACGTTCTCGACGACGCACTCTCGGCCCGCGAGACCGAAGTGCTGAACCTGGTCGCCACCGGCTGCTCCAACAAACAGATCGGCAATGCATTGATGATCTCCGAAGAAACCGTCAAGGCGCATATGAAGAACATCCTGGCCAAGCTGGGCGTGCGCGACCGCACCCACGCGGTGACCGTCGCACTGCGCCGCGGGATCCTGTCGCTGGAGACCTGAGCGGCTGGCGCAATCGCCCCGGTCTCGGCGAAGCGCCTGCTCTCACTTGGACGCATCGACGTTATCCACGAGGGCGCGGCAGTGCATCGAGGCAGCGGTGCACCACCCAGCGTCGCCCGCCAGTTCCCGAGTCGTAGGCGCGCGCCGCGCGCAGCCGGCCGGCCGGCCGGCAACTTTGCAACACGGTCGACCATTCTTGAACGCAGGGCGCACGCCCTGCTCCACCTGCACGCTCAAACCGATCAGCTTGCGCTATCGTATGCACCGCCAGCGGCGTGGGGGCCGCTTCAGCAACGCAGGCGAGCGCCGATAACGGCTACGTCCGACCGCCGCACTCGCTGCGGCGGCACTCGATACAATCACTAAACGCGTTCAGGGGAATTGCGATGCTTCGTCACTCTTTGCGGGTGCGCCTGCTGTTGCCGGTGCTGGCCTTGGTGCTGGTCGTGGTGGTGGCACTGACGGTCATTCTGGCCATTACCGAAGCGAACCGGGTCAAGTTCGAAGCCGGCGAGTCGATCGAGCGCCAGTCGGTGTCCTTGCAGACCCTGTTCACGGTCACCCGCTCGATGATGCTGGACCGCGTCAATTCCTCGATGCGCCAGCTGCGCAAGGAAGCCAACGCGCAGGGCGCACCGAGCCTGGGCAACGAGATCCGCGTGGCCGACCGCAACGCCAACGACCTGCTGCTGGGCCAGCGCTCGCAGGCTAACGTCTTCACCATGCTCGACGACGTCACCGCCATCCACGAAGGTACCGCCACGCTGTTCTCGCGCACCGGCGATGACTTCGTGCGCATCTCCACCAACGTCAAGAAAGAAGACGGCAGCCGTGCCATCGGCACCGTGCTCGATCCCAATGGCCAGGCCGCGGCCAAGCTGCGTAACGGCGAAAGCTTCTACGGCGTGGTCGACATCCTGGGCAACCCGTACGTCACCGGCTACGAGCCGATCTTCGCCGGCAGCGACAAGCGCGTGATCGGCGCCTGGTATGTGGGCTACAAGGCCGACACCCAGGCCCTGGAAAACGTGGTCAGCAGCCGTCGCGTGCTCGATTCCGGCTTCATCGCCATCTTCGACAGCAAGAACACGCTGCGCTTCCAGTCCACCACCGGCGCCACCACCGACACCGCCACCATCGAACGCATCGTCAAGGAAACGCCGGACGACTGGGTGGTGACCAAGCAGGAAGTGCCCGATTGGGGCTTCACCCTGGTCTCGGCCTACCCCAAGAGCGACGTCAATAGCGTGATCGTGCGGCAGTCGCTGTGGATCGCCGGCATCGGCCTGCTGGTGTGTGCGCTGCTGCTCGGCCTGCAGTGGGCGCTGATCTGGAACCGTGTGTTGCGCCCCATCCAGCACCTGACCACCGTGGCCGAAGAACTCAGCCTGGGCAAGTGGAATCACACCATCGAAGAGGTCAACCTCAAGGATGAAATTGGTACCCTGGCGCGCGCCATCTCCCGCCTGTCCAACAGCGTCCGGTTGGCCATGGAGCGTCTCAGCAAACGCTGAGGCGTTCCATCCGATTCCGCACCAGATGATGCAAGGAAGACGCAATGTCCAATGAATTCCGTCCGCTGATCGAGGTCCTGCGCGAGCTCAGGGCGCTGGCATTGAAGAAGGCGTCCGGCTTTCTGTTTGTCGTCACCGAAGAAAACCACTCCTGCATCGTCCGCCTCAACGCCGGGCAGATCGAAGAAGTGGTCTTCCGCATGCTGCGCAACGATGAGGCGGTGCAACGCCTCACCATGGTCAATGCGGCGAAGGCCCGCTTCCAGGCCGACCCTGGCGCCGGCCTGGGCAAACCCTCGCTGCTGAGCGAGGACTCGCGTCAGTGGCTGATGGGCGGTTTCGAACAGGACCTGGGCGGTGCGCCAGCGCCGGTCCGTGCGCCGGTTGCGCCCGCACCTGTTCCGGTGCCGACACCCGCAGCATCACCTGCCCCTGTACCGCCAGCCAATGGCGGCGCCGATGCGCCGGACGGTCGCGTTCGCGATGCACTGGAAAAAGTTGCGCTGAATTATCTCGGCCCCATCGCCGGCATGCTCTGCGACGAAGCCTGGGCAGCCTCCAGCGATATCGAACAGGTGCTCAGCCAGTTGGGCGCCAACCTGGCCACGCCACAGGAAACGCAGAAGTTCATGGCCGATGCCCGCGTGGCGTTGGCCAAGGTGCGTTGACACCAGCGTTCAACACAGCACGTGTAGCAAGCCGCGCTGTGCGCGGCTTGCTTTATGGGATCCATTTGGGCGTGTGCAATTACTCCTAGCTTGTCCTAGCCTGGCTCAAACACACATCACTCAGGTTGCGATGCAAATCAGCACGATAGACGCAACCGCTTACACACCTGATTCTCCGAAATGCAAAGTAGCAGTCTATTCAATCGGATGATCTGACTTTGCGTGCAAGAGGCCATCGCACTCATACCCAAAGTATAAGGAACTCAAAAATCATCCATGCGTAGCGGGCTCTGGATTGTCAGAATATCTATGACGTCGAAGACGATCCGCAACTGAGTTTACTGCATCCAGCATCGGCAAAGGGTCACCAATATTCGTAAGCGAGATGGTAGTACTCATTGCGAACTGAGCCGGGACTTCACCAGGCCGAACTCCTTCGGACGCTTTTTCTCTCGTAAAATTTCGAGCCTCTTGCATAGAGGCATAAAAATCCAATCTTAGCTCTTTGATACCATTCAACAAGAGCTCATATACTGAAGCGCCAAACTCAAAAGCTTCGTTTGGCGAGGGAAAATGACCGTTGTGAATTACACTATTACGGAAAGATGCTTTATCACTTGAAAGTATCTTTGGCGGATAGCCTCGCGCCGCTGTGTATAAACCAATAAACATTCCCAGTTGACGCTCAGATTGCCTGGACACAGATTTCCATACGACATCAATGGCATCCCGACTCACCGACCTCTCGATAAGAAGGGTGCGGATCGCAAATTCGTAGTAGCGCTCTAGTGACGCAGCAAAAGAACTTACTGACTCTCTAAAATAAGTATCTGAAAACGCTTCTAGTGCACTTTCAAACAAGAGTTCAAATTGCTGAAAATCTGCAATCATCACAATATTATGGCCACGACGACAAGCAACACGGTAAAGACCAACCGTCTGCACAGGGACCACCCTTGTTTCAATCAGAATCCCGCCATCTGGGATTAGCCCAACTCCAGAAAGCATCTCATCCGCGCACTCAGTGCATACCACCGGCATTAGCATATAGCTATACCTTTTGATTGGTTAACTTTGGGCTTGCCGCCCACTCTGAAATTCGTATGCCAACGCAATGCCTCATCACAACGACCTCTACACAATAAGGCAAATTCAATATTGCAGATTCATTCCCACTCGATCGTCGCAGGCGGCTTGCCGGAAATATCGTAGACCACCCGCGAGACGCCGCGCAGTTCGTTGATGATGCGGTTGCTCACGGTGCCGAGGAAGTCGTACGGCAGGTGCGCCCAGTGCGCGGTCATGAAGTCGATGGTCTCCACCGCACGCAGGGCGATCACCCATTCGTAGGCGCGTGCATCGCCGACCACGCCGACCGACTTCACCGGCAGGAACACCGCAAAGGCCTGGCTGGTGGTGTCGTACAGGTCGGCCTTGCGCAACTCGTCGATAAAGATCGCATCGGCCTTGGCCAGCAGCTCGGCGTATTCACGCTTTACCTCGCCCAGAATGCGCACGCCCAGGCCCGGGCCGGGGAACGGATGGCGATACACCATCGTACGCGGCAGGCCGAGCTCGACGCCCAGGCGCCGCACTTCGTCCTTGAACAGTTCGCGCAACGGTTCGACCAGGCCCAGCTTCATGTGCTCCGGCAGGCCACCGACGTTGTGGTGGCTCTTGATCACATGCGCCTTGCCGGTCTTGCTGCCGGCCGACTCGATCACGTCCGGGTAGATCGTGCCCTGCGCGAGCCATTTGGCATTGGCCAGTTTGCTGGATTCTTCGTCGAAGATGTCCACGAACAGGTTGCCGATGATCTTGCGCTTGGCTTCCGGGTCGCTCACGCCTTCGAGCTTGGCGAAATAACGGTCGGCCGCATCGACGCGGATCACCTTGACGCCCATGTGCTCGGCGAACATCGCCATCACCTGGTCGCCTTCCTGCCAGCGCAGCAGGCCGGTGTCGACGAACACGCAGGTCAGCTTGTCGCCGATCGCCTTGTGCAGCAGCGCGGCCACCACCGACGAATCCACGCCGCCGGACAGGCCCAAGATCACTTCGTCATCGCCCACCTGTTCGCGCACGCGCGCGATCTGGTCGTCGATGATGTTGGCTGCGGTCCACAAGGTCTGGCAGCCGCAGACATCGACCACGAAGCGGCGCAGCAAGGTCTGGCCCTGCAGCGTGTGCGTCACTTCCGGATGGAACTGCACGCCGTACCAGCGCTTGGCTTCGTTGGACATCGCCGCGACCGGAATGCGGTCGGTCGTGGCGGTAATGGTGAAGCCCGGCGGCACCTGCGAGACGTGGTCGCCGTGGCTCATCCACACGTTCAGGCGCGAGGCGCCGGCGTGGTCGGTCAGGCCGGAGAACAACGCATCGGCGGCCACCACATCGACTTCGGCATGACCGAATTCGCGCTGGTCCGCCGCCTCGGTCGCACCGCCCAACTGCGCAGCCAGGGTCTGCATGCCGTAGCAAATACCGAATACCGGCAAGCCGCTGTCGAACACTTCCTGCGGCGCGACCGGCGCACCCGGCAAGGTGGTCGACTCCGGACCACCGGACAGGATGATGCCCCTGGCGCCAAAACCGGCGATCTCCGCCGGATCATGATCCCAGGCCCAGATCTCGCAGTACACGCCGATTTCGCGAATGCGCCGCGCGATCAACTGCGTGTACTGCGCGCCGAAATCGAGAATGAGGATCTTGTCGGTATGGATGTTGGTCATTAAGAGCCGGGAATCGAGAATCGGGATTGGGGAATCGCAAAAGCAAACGCGGCACCAGCCGCTATCGGATGAGGAAGCGGCGGGCTTTTACGATTCCCGATTCGCGATTCCCCATTCCCGATCATCCAGCGCGGTAGTTCGGCGGCTCTTTGGTGATCTGCACGTCGTGGACGTGGCTCTCGCGCTGGCCGGCGCCAGTGATCTTGACGAACTTCGGCTTGGTGCGCATGTCTTCGATCGTCGCGCAGCCCACATAGCCCATGGTCGCGCGCAGGCCACCGATGAGCTGGTGGATGATGCCGCCGACCGGGCCGCGATACGGCACGCGCCCTTCGATACCTTCGGGAACCAGCTTGTCGGCATCGGAGGCGTCCTGGAAATAGCGGTCCTTGGACCCCTTCTCCATCGCACCCAGGCTGCCCATGCCGCGGTAGCTCTTGTAGCTGCGGCCCTGGAACAGTTCGACTTCGCCGGGCGCTTCTTCGGTACCGGCCAGCAGGCCCCCGACCATCACTGTTGAAGCGCCGGCCACCAGCGCCTTGCCGATGTCGCCCGAGTAGCGGATACCACCGTCGGCGATCAACGGAATGCGGTCCTGCAGCGCTTCGGCCACCATGTCCACCGCGGTGATCTGCGGCACGCCCACGCCTGCCACCACGCGCGTGGTGCAGATCGAACCCGGGCCCACGCCGACCTTGACCGCATCGGCGCCGGCATCCATCAGTGCCAGCGCTGCATCGCCGGTGACGATGTTGCCGCCGATCACCTGCAGGTGCGGATAGGTCTTCTTGACCCAGGCCACGCGGTCGATCACGCCCTGCGAATGGCCGTGCGCGGTATCGACGATGACCACGTCCACGCCGGCCGCAGCCAGCAGCTCGACACGCTGTTCGGTATCGCCGCCGACACCGACCGCTGCACCAACCAACAGACGCGTGGACGCGTCCTTGGCGGCGTTGGGGTTGTCGGTCTTCTTCTGGATGTCCTTGACCGTGATCAGGCCGCGCAGCTCGAAGCTGTCGTTGACCACCAGGATCTTTTCGATGCGGTTGCGGTGCAGCAGCTCGAGCACTTCCTCATCGCTGGCGCCTTCGCGCACAGTGATCAGGCGATCCTTCTTGGTCATGATGTGGCGGACCGGATCGTCGAGCTTCTTCTCGAAGCGCATGTCGCGGCTGGTCACGATACCGACCAGTTCGCTGCCGTCCACCACCGGCACGCCGGAGATGTTGCGCGCGCGCGTCAGCGCGATCACCTCGCCGATGGTGGTATCCGGGCTCACCGTGAACGGCTCGGTGATCACGCCAGACTCGAACTTCTTGACCTTGGCCACTTCGGCCGCCTGCTGCGCAGGGGTCAGGTTCTTGTGGATGATGCCGATGCCGCCCAGCTGGGCCATGGCAACGGCCAGGCGGTGTTCTGTCACCGTGTCCATCGCTGCCGACAGGATCGGAAGTTTCAGACGCAGGTCGCGGGTCAGCCGGGTTTCCAGGCTGACATCCTTGGGCAGGACGATCGAATGGGCGGGGACGAGCGAGACGTCGTCGTAGGTAAGAGCTTCAGCCTGGATGCGTAGCATCGGCGGACCCGAGTGTGGGGAAGCGCGATATTTTAACGCATTGGGGCCGGGATTGGGGAGTTGAGATTCGGGAGCGGCAAAGGCGCCGCCCTGTACCGCCCGCCGTTCGCCAGGAGGCCGATGGCCGGCCGATCCCGCACGCAATCCGGATCGGCCGACGCGCGCTTGGCCGCTGCGGTTAACGAATCCCCAATCCCGAATCCCCAATCCCGGCCGCATCAGCGGCCTCGATGGTGTTCTGCATCAGCGTGGCCACGGTCATCGGACCCACCCCGCCCGGCACCGGCGTGATCCAGGCAGCGCGCTGCACGGCGGCATCGAAGCCGACATCGCCAACCAGGCGACCGTCCTCGAGCCGGTTGATGCCGACATCGATCACCACCGCGCCCGGCTTGACCCATTCACCCGGAATCAGGCCCGGCCGGCCCACCGCCACCACCAGGATGTCGGCATTGCGCACGCTCGCCTCCAGCACATCGGCCGGCGTGAACTTGTGACAGCTGGTCACCGTGCAACCGGCGATCAGCAGTTCCAGGCCCATTGGCCGACCCACATGGTTGCTCACACCGACGATGGTGGCATTGCGCCCGCGCACCGGCTGGTCGGTGTGGCCCAGCAGGGTCACGATGCCGCGCGGCGTACACGGGCGCAGGCCGAATTCGCGCAGCGCCAGATGGCCCACGTTTTGCGGATGGAAGCCATCCACATCCTTGCGGGGGTCGATGCGCTGGATCAGCCGGTTGGCATCGGGGATACCCGGCAGCGGTAGCTGGATCAGGATGCCGTGGATCTTGGGATCGGCGTTGAGCTCGTCGATCAATGCCGCCAGCTCCGCTTCGCTGGTGCCCTGCGGCAGGTCGTAATCGAAGGCTTCGATACCGACCTTTTCGGCCGCGCGGCGCTTGTTGCGCACATACACCGACGAGGCCGGGTCGCCCCCCACCAGCACCACCGCCAACCCGGGCCGGCTCTTGCCTGCCGCGATCCGCGCATCCACCCGCAACTTCAATCCGTCGAGCAACTCCTCGGCGATACGCCGTCCATCGAGAAGGCGGGCCGGAGCGGAGGCAACTGGCGCGGAAGCGGTCATGGGGCGTCAGGTGTAGAGTCGAAGGCCGTCTATTGTCCCCGATTCCGCCATGACCGACACCACTTCCATCACGACGTCCAACAGCGATGCGACCACCACCGCCATCGAAGCGGCCGCATTCCGCCGACTGCTGCAGCATCTCAATCAGGACCGCACCGATGTGCAGAACATCGACCTGATGATCCTCGCCGGCTTCTGCCGCAACTGCCTGGGCGACTGGTACCGCGAAGCGGCGCAGGCGCAGGGGCAGCCGATGAGCAAGGACCAGGCGCGCGAAGCGGTCTATGGCATGCCGTTCGCACAATGGAAGCAGCAGCATCAGAAGGACGCCACTCCCGAACAACTCGAAGCCTTCGCTGCGGCCCAGCAAAAACACGGCTGAGCGTTGGTCAGGATGCGCGGCTGGCGTGTCTGCGGGCTGGCTGCAGGGCTCTTGTCCGCCTACCGGCACGGGACACGCCGTGAATCCATCCATGGAGGCTGTTATGCGGCATCCATGCCGCATAAGGTCCCGCGCCGGTAGGCGGACAAGAGCCAATCGAGATGGTTGGTGTACATGGTTGCAAGCAACGCATGTCGGTTCCTGCGCAGCCCCACCACACCCGCTTGACGATTGCGACGTGTTGTCAGTCGCTCCCGGTCTCTGCCGCAGTCTCTTCACTGGCCTGCGGCAACGCATCGCGGTTGAGCGAGCGGCTCTCCCGGCGCGGCGGCGTGAACGGCGTGGGTTTGGGCACCGTCGGCACGATATTGCCGTACATCAGCCCCGTCCCGGCACGCACACTCCCGGCCGCGATCTCCAGGTCCAGGCGCTCGGCGTCGCGGCGACGGATCTCGCGCGCGATCGTGTCGGCCTCATCCTCATCCACACCCAGTTCGACCAGCGCGGCCCGGCCGAACAGCACCGCGGACTCGAAGGTCTCGCGAATCTGGTAATCCACGCCGGCGGCGATCAGCCGCAGCGAATGCTCGCGGTCGAACGAACGCACCAGCAGGCGCGCATGCGGGAACTCGCGCGTGGCCAGCTCGACGATGCGGTTGGCTGCCTCGCGCTTGTCGATGCAGACCGCAATCGCCAGCGCGCTATGCGCACCGGAAGCATGCAACACATCCAGCCGGGTGCCATCGCCGTAATAGATCTTGAAGCCGAATTGCTCCGCGCTGCGGATCATCTCGATGTCGTTGTCGATGATGGTCACATCCACGTCGCGCGCCAGCAGCGATTGGCTGGCCACCTGTCCGAAGCGGCCGAAGCCGATGATCAACACGCTGCCGGTCTGCCTGCTGGCCGCTTCCACCCCGTCCAGCGACACCTCGGCCGGTGGTGTCAGGCGCCGCTGCAGCAGCACGAACAGCGGCGTCAGCGCCATCGACAGCACCACGATCGCGGTGAGGCTGGCATTGACCTGCGCGTCGATCACGCCGGAGGCGGCGGCCGCGGCGAACAGCACAAAGGCGAACTCGCCGCCCTGTGCCATCAACACGCCGCGATCCAGCGCCTGGCGGTGATCGCTGCGCATCAATCGCGCCACCACGTAGATGCACACGGCCTTGCCGAGCATCAGCGCCAGCACGCCGGTGACGATCAGCCGCCAATCGGCAACGACCACGCGCAGGTCCAGGCTCATGCCCACGCCAAGGAAGAACAGCCCCAGCAGAATGCCGCGAAACGGCTCGATATCCGCCTCGATCTGGTGGCGGAATGTGGATTCGGACAACAACACGCCGGCCAGGAACGCCCCCATCGCCATCGACAACCCGCCCACCTGCATCAGCAATGCCGCGCCCAGCACCACCAGCAATGCGGCCGCGGTCATCACCTCGCGCGCCTTGGACGCGGCCAGGATCCGGAATAGCGGATTGAGCAGCCAGCGGCCGGCCACCAGCAGTCCGACAATGCAGGCCAACCCGATGCCGATGTCATGCCAGCGCTGCGACGCCACCTGCGGGTCGCCGCTGGCCCCCATCCAGGCCACGATCGCCAGCAACGGGACGATCAGCAGATCCTCGAACAACAGGATCGCCACGATCTTCTGTCCCGGCGGCAAGGCGACATCGCCGCGCTCGGCAAGCAGCTGCATCACCACGGCGGTGGAGGTCAGCACGAACCCGGAGGCGGCCACGAAGGCCACTGCAGGCGCGAACCCGAGCCCGATCACGCCAATGCCGGTCAGCACCAACGCACAGACGCAGATCTGCAAGGTGCCAAGCCCGAAGATGTCCTTGCGCAGGCTCCATAGATGCGAGGGCCGCATCTCCAGCCCGATGACGAACAGGAACATCACCACGCCCAGCTCGGCTACGTGCAGGATCGCCTGCGGGTCGTCGAACAGGCCCAGCCCGAAGGGGCCGATCGCAAGGCCCGCCGCCAGGTAGCCGAGCACCGAGCCCAGACCCAGCCGTCGGAACAGCGGGATGGCGATCACCGCAGCGCCTAGCAGGGCCACCACGTTGATCAGGTCACTGGAGTGCGCAGTCTGGCTCATGCCCGGAGTCTAACGGCACCACTGCACCGCCGCCCTGCATCTGCTTGCTTGATTGCAATGGATCTGCGCATCGGGCCACCCTGCCCGATCAATGCCCAAAACGACGAACGACGCCGGCAGGCGTCGTTCGCGATACCACGATGACGGAGCGATCAGCCGTGCGCGTCGGCCTTGGCCAATGCGTCGCGGATGATTTCCTTGGCCGGGCCACCGTGCTTCTCGTGCTCGAGCGCGAAGTGCACGGTCGCCTCGATCAGGCCGATATGTGCGCCGCAGTCGAAACGCCGGCCTTCGAAACGGAAGGCATCGACCTGCTCCTTCTTCAGCAGCTCGGCAATGGCGTCGGTCAGCTGGATTTCGCCACCTGCGCCTGCGCCGGTGGACTCCAGCAATTCGAAGATCGTCGGGCTGAGCACGTACCGGCCAACCACCGCCAGGTTGCTGGGCGCCACTTCCGGCTTGGGCTTTTCGACGATGGCGTTGATGCGACCCTTGCGGCCGTCGAAGGCATCGGTGGAGACGATGCCATAGCTGGCCGTCTTGTCGTGTGGCACATCTTCCACCGCGATGACGCTGCCACCGGATGCTTCGGCCACATCGGCCATCTGGGTCAACGCGGCGTCGCCACGGTTCCACATCAGGTCGTCGGGCAGCAGCACGGCGAACGGCTCGTCACCGACCACGGCCTTGGCACACAGCACGGCGTGCCCCAGGCCCAGCGCTTCGGCCTGCGTCACGAAAATGGCGCGCACGCCGTCCGGCAACGCATGATGGACCAGTTCCAGCTGCTCCAGCTTGCCGGCGCGCTCGAGCTTCTGCTCCAGCTCGTAGGCCTTGTCGAAGTAGTCGGCAATGGAGTGCTTGTAGCGGTTGGTGACGAAGATCAGCGTATCGCAGCCAGCCTGGATGGCCTCGTCGACAGCGTATTGGATCAATGGTTTGTCGATGATTGGCAGCATTTCCTTCGGCACCGTCTTGGTGGCCGGAAGAAAGCGGGTCCCAAGACCTGCGACGGGGAATACGGCCTTGCGAATGCGCTGACTCATTACAGTCTTCTGACCTCACGTGCGGGGAATGGAACGACCGTATCAGATCGCGCGTCGACTTTCCGTCGAGCAGCCGCGAAATCTGGCATCAGACTGCCCAGCACAGTCTCCATCGCCTTGATGTCATAACGATTAACCGCTTCGCGCAGGCGAGTCACCAGCTGCAACACCTGCTCGTGCGAGAACTCGCGCACGCCGGCTTCCAGGATCTTGGGATGCGCGGTAGGCCGATAGTCCTCGTCGGAATAGAACAGCGTCTCATGCAACTTCTCGCCCGGCCGCAGGCCGGTATAGAGGATGGCCACGTCCTTGCCCGGCTGCTTGCCGGCCAGGCGGATCATCTGCTCGGCCAGCAGCCGGATCGGCACCGGCTCGCCCATGTCCAGCGTGTAGATCGCGCCATGCGAGGCGGATGCCGCGGCCTGGATCACCAGCTGGCACGCCTCGGGAATGGTCATGAAATAACGCGTCACATCCGGGTGCGTCACCGTGACCGGGCCACCCTGGCGGATCTGTTCGCGGAACAGCGGCACCACGCTGCCGGCCGAGTCCAGCACGTTGCCGAAGCGCACCGTGATGAAGCGCGTCGGTGCATCGCGTGCGTCAAGACTCTGGCAGATCATCTCCGCGTAGCGCTTGCTGGCGCCCAGCACATTGACGGGCTCGACCGCCTTGTCGGTGGAAATGAACACGAAGGTTTCGATACGCGCCCGCTGGCAGGCACGCGCCACGTTCTCGGTGGCCAGCACATTGTTGCGTACCGCCTCGCGCAACTGCTCTTCCAGCAGCGGCACCTGCTTGTAGGCCGCGGCATGGAACACCGCGTCCGGGGTCGCCGTGTTGAGCGCATGCGCCACCACGGCCGGATCGCCGCAATCGCCGAGGATGCGCACCACCTCGATATCCGGAAACAACCGGCGCAAATCCGAGTCGATGGTCAGCAATGCCAGCTCGTCGATCTCCAGCAGCACGATCCGGCGCGCACCATGTCGGGCGCACTGGCGGCAGACTTCCGAACCGATCGAACCACCGGCACCGGTCACCATCACGGTCTTGTTGGTCAGCCAGTCGCGGATCAGCCGCCAGTCGGGAGTGACAGGCTTGCGATTGAGCAGGTCCTCGATGGCGACTTCTTTCAGTTCGCCGGGCAGCGAGCGTCCTTCCAGCACGTTGATCAGCTTGGGTACCATCCGGAATGGCAGGCCCGTGCTTTCGCAGATCGCCACCACGCGCTGCATGCCGGAAGCATCCAACGACGGTATGGCGATCACCAGCAGCTTGGCGGCGGTTTCCTTGGCGATCGAGGCGGCCTGATCAAGATTCCCCAGCACGTTGAGACCCTGGATCTTTGCGCCATGCAGGTTGTTGGCATCGTCCAGGAAGCCGACCGGCACGAACGCACCGGTGCGGCGCAGATCGCGAACCAGTCCCTCGGCAGCGCGACCGGCACCCAGGATCAACACGCGCTGAGCAGCATCGCCGGAGTGCGCGATCTGGTAGTCCTTCCAGGCGCGGTACAACAGCCGCGGCGTGCCAAGCAGCGCCGACAAGGCGAATGGATAGACCATCAGGACCGATAACGGCACCCCATCCAGGCGGTCGTAGGAGAGGGCCAGCACGATCGCAACCAGGCCGAGGAAACTCGATTTGAAGATGTTCCACAGGTCGGGCACGGAGGCGAACCGCCACAGTCCCCGATACAACCCCATCTTCCAGAACACCAGTCCCTGCGCCACCAGGACCACCCCCGTGCGCCAATCCCACAGCGGCAACTCGGGCGCGTCGCGCAACATGGAGTAGCGGCCGGCATGCAGCAACTGCCAGCACACCCAGACCATCAACAGGTCGTGCACCACAACTGCCGCTTGCGGCAATGCCTTGGTCAAACGGTCACGCCAGGAAATCATAAAAATCCATTACTCAGAAATTGCGCAGTCCGGCGCGCAGAAAGTACCAACTGGCAGCAACGCCCAGGCCCCAGATGACAGCACCGGCGACCTGCAGCCAAGCCCCATCATGACGAATTAACACATACAAGCAGACGGCAATGACACTGAAAGCGAAGTAAATACCAGTTACCGGAACATGGCTGCCGACCCGGCGCGCCAGACGCTGATACACGTGCAGGGAGTGCGGCTCCCACCAGCGGTGTCCGGCAAGCATGCGAGACAATAGCGTGAAGCCGGCGTCTACAAGAAAGGCGGTCAGGGGTATCCAGCCGATCCACCAGCCCGCCGGCCCTTGCACGACGCTCAGCGCGAGCAAGGCGGCCAGCACGTAGCCCAATGCCCCACTGCCACCATCGCCAAGGAAGATGCGCGCACGCGGGAAGTTGAAGGGGAGAAACCCCAGGCATGCCGCGGCCACTGCCAGCCCGGCGAACGACCACGCAGCGGGAACCACCGCAGCGAACGCCAGTGCTGCCAACGCCGCCTGGCTGGCCGCCAACCCGTTGATGCCGTCCATGAAGTTCCAGACATTGATCAGCACCACGCAGGCGGCTGCGCTGAGAACGCCGTCCAGGACATTGCCGGTGTAATGGATGACCAGCCATCCAAGCGATGCCGATGCGGCCAGGTGGATGGCAAAGCGCAGCCTGGCCGACAACGGCCGATGATCGTCCCACCAGCCGACCCCGGCGACCAGGACCAGACCAAACGCAAACCAGCCGACCGGCAGCCGCGACGCTGGCCAGAGCATGCAGGCTGCCACGCATCCGGAAAGGATCGCCGCAACGATGGCCATGCCGCCGCCACGTGGAGTGGCAACCGAATGGCTTCGTCGCTCACCCGGGTGGTCGAGTAGACGGCGATGCAGCGCATAGCGACGCAGCAGCCAGGTTCCCAGCGCTGCAATCGTCAGATGCAATGCGCACCACAGCCAGATCGAGGGCATCACCACGCACCGCACTCCGAGCCGCTGGCGCCCTGTACAGGAGCGGTCGGAGCGGACAGGATCGCAGGACGCAACAGCCTGCTCGCTTGCGCGGCGATGCCGGCACTGCCTGGACCGCGCCACCCGATGCTGGAGTCAGCAAGCGATGCTGCGTACCGAGCCATGGGGACGGCAGTTGCCTGGCACCACTGCAGACTGCGGCGGTGGCTCAACTCGATGTCGACAAGATGCAACGCGGACTGCCCCGAAAGCTGCGACACGTCCTAGACCACCGCGTAGTTCAACAGCGGCTTGACGGTGCCCCATTCCTTGCAGCTTGGGCACTGCCAATGATGCGTCTTGGCACCGAAACCGCAGCGCGTACAGCGATAGCTGGGGTTGCGCACCAGCAGCTGGTCGGTGATGTGCTTGAGATCCTGCAGGGTTCCGACCGGATCGCTGCCCTCGGCCAGGGTCAGCTCGATCAGCGCCGACTCTCCGCGCACCGATGGACGATCCTTGAGCTGGCGGCCGAGATAGGCCAAGGCAGGCGCCACTCCGTCCTGCGCCTCCATCAACTGGGTCAGCGCCAGCACCGGCGCGATGCCGCGATAGTGCTCGGTCATCTCGGACAGGAAATTGCGCGCGCCGGCAATGTCGCCGACCCGGCGATACGCCGCCATCAACGCGGGAATGATCTCCGGCAGATATTCCGGGTCGTGCCGCGCCGCGCGCTCGAATGCCCGCACCGCCGCCTCATCATGACCACGCTCGGCCTCGATCCGCCCCTCCAGAATACCGGCCCGCACGGAGGTGCCATCGGCCTGATAGGCGCGTGCGATGGCCTGCAGGGCCTCATCGGCCTTGCCCAGCCCGCGGTAACGGTCTGCCAGTTCGCACTCGAACTGGGAAATCAGCTTGCCCATGGGCTCGCCGGTGACTTCCTCGTAGCGGGTGGCGTTATCGATCGCCTTTTCCCAATCGCGTTCGGCCTGGTAGATGCCGATCAGATGGCGCAACGCCTGCGGCGCGCGTTGATCGAGCTGCGCCAGTTCGGTGAACACCGTTTCAGCCCGGTCCAGCAGACCGGACTTCATGTAGTCCTCGCCCAAGGCAAGCAGGGCCTGCACGCGTTGTTGGTCGGTCAGGTCACCGCGCTGCACCAGTCCCTGATGCAGCCGGATGGCGCGATCGACCTCGCCGCGGCGGCGGAACAGATGACCCAGCGCAACCTGCGTCTCGAAGGTTTCCTTGTCCAGCTCGGCGATGTGCAGGAACAGCTCGATCGCCTTGTCCGGCTGCTCGTTGAGCAGATAGTTCAGGCCGCGGAAATACGTGCTCGACAGACGACTGACCTGGGTATCGCCATGGCGCTGGCCACCACGCCGACCGACGATCCAGCCACTCAGCGCCGCCAGCGGCAGGAACAGGAAAAACCAGAACCACTCGGTCAGGAAGTCCATACGTACTCAAAGTCCATCGAGGGGGCGCGGCTCGACGGCGGCAGGCGCAACAGGCCTGGCGTCGGCACGACTGACCACGACAGCCTTGTTGGCCTGGCGCAGCTTGGAATAGAGGGGAATGACCACGCTGACCAGCACCATGCCGGCACCGATCAACACACCGACCAGCAGCGCGACGATGATCGCGACCCCGGAGGTCGTATGCACACTGGAAAACAGGAAATCGAGAGTGACGTCCTGGGAATTGACCGCACCGATGATCAGGCCGACCAACAGGAATGCCAGCATCACCAGCAAGCGAAACACCTTCATCGCGAGACTCCGTCGGGAAGGGGCCTAGCTTAACCGAGCCGACATAAACGCAGCGGTAGAGCTGCCGTCAGTCTGCCGCATCGGCCAGATCGACCGGTACCACGGAGCTGACGCGCTCGCGCAATTCCTTGCCTGGCTTGAAGTGCGGAACATGCTTGCCCGGCAACGCGACCGATTCGCCGGTCTTGGGATTGCGCCCCAACCGTGGCGGGCGGTAATGCAGCGAGAAACTGCCGAACCCGCGGATTTCGATCCGATCACCATCGGACAGCGCCTGCCCCATCATCTCCAGCAGCGACTTGACTGCCAGATCCACATCGTCCGACTTCAGATGCGCTTGGCGTCGCGCCAGGATTTCAATCAATTCGGACTTGGTCATGGGAAGACTTGCTTTTTTCGACTGACACATCGGAATCGGCCCGGGCAAGCCCGGGCCGATCCATCACGCTCGCAAGAGCGCTACGCGCTTACTCGGACTTGTTGTTGTTCAACTGCGCACGCAGCAGCGCGCCCAGCTGCGTCATGCCGCCCGACGCAGCGGAGGACTGGTACTCCTCCAGCGTTTCGCGCATTTCGGCATCGTCCTTGGCCTTGATCGACAGCTGCAGGGTGCGGCCCTTGCGGTCCATGCCCACGAACTTGGCTTCGATCTTGTCGCCGACCTTCAGGTGCTGGGTCGCATCGTCCACACGCTCGTTGGCGATGTCGCGTGCAGCGACGTAGCCTTCGATGCCATCGGCCAGGTCGATCGTGGCGCCCTTGGCATCCACTTCACGCACCACGCCTTCGACCTTCGAACCCTTCGGGTTGGAGGCCATGTACTGGCCGAACGGGTCCTGCTCCAGCTGCTTGACGCCCAGGCTGATGCGCTCGCGTTCCGGGTCCACTGCCAGCACCACGGCTTCCAGCGTGTCGCCCTTCTTGTAGTTGCGCACCACATCTTCGCCGGTGGTGTTCCAGCTGATGTCGGACAGGTGCACCAGGCCGTCGATGCCGCCGTCCAGACCGATGAAGATGCCGAAGTCGGTGATCGACTTGATCTGACCGGACACCTTGTCGTTCTTCTTGTGGGTCGCAGCGAAGGTTTCCCACGGATTGGCGGCAACCTGCTTCATGCCCAGCGAGATGCGGCGACGCTCCTCGTCGACATCCAGCACCATCACTTCGACTTCGTCACCCACCTGCACGACCTTGGACGGGTTGACGTTCTTGTTGGTCCAATCCATCTCCGAGACGTGCACCAGGCCTTCGACGCCCGGCTCGATCTCGACGAATGCGCCGTAATCGGTGACGTTGGAGACCTTGCCGAACACGCGGCTGTTGGCCGGGTAACGGCGGGCGATGTTGTCCCACGGATCTTCGCCCAGCTGCTTCAGGCCGAGGCTGACGCGGTTACGCTCGCGATCGAACTTCAGCACGCGCACGTCCAGCTCGTCGCCGACGTTGACGACTTCGGACGGATGGCGCACGCGCTTCCAGGCCATGTCGGTGATGTGCAGCAGGCCGTCGATACCGCCCAGGTCCACGAATGCGCCGTAATCGGTCAGGTTCTTGACGACACCCTTCAGGATCGCGCCTTCCTGCAGCTTGTCCATCAGCTGCTCGCGCTCTTCCGAGTGCTCGCTCTCGACCACTGCACGACGCGACACCACGACGTTGTTGCGCTTGCGGTCCAGCTTGATCAGCTTGAACTCGAGCTCCTTGCCTTCCAGGTAGGCCGGGTCGCGCACCGGGCGCACATCCACCAGCGAACCAGGCAGGAACGCGCGGACATCCTTGATGTCCACGGTGAAACCACCCTTGACCTTGCCGCTGATGCGGCCGGTGATGGTTTCGTTCTTTTCCAACGCTTCTTCCAGTTCGTCCCACACCATCGCGCGCTTGGCCTTCTCGCGCGACAACACGGTCTCGCCGAAGCCGTTTTCGATGGAGTCCAGCGCAACCTTGACCTGGTCGCCCACGCCCACATCGATCTCGCCAGCGTCGTTACGGAACTGCTCGATCGGCACGATGCCTTCGGACTTCAGGCCAGCGTTGATCACCACCACGTCGCCGCGCACTTCCACGACGGTACCGGTGACGATGGAGCCCGGCTTCAGCTTCGCCAGATTGGCTTGACTGGCTTCGAACAGTTCTGCAAAAGATTCTGTCATTTGAATTTACTCAGTTGAACACACGGGCGCCGATCGTCGGATTGCGACAGAGACGGACCGCCCAGCCTGTTGGTCGACCCCAACAACGGGTCGGATTGGAAGTAGTAGAACCGCCACGCAGGATGCGCGACGGAGCTTTGGAACGCCTTACGGTCGGCGGGACAAACCCGCTTGGGAAACGCTTACGACGGCGCGCGGTCTGCTAGCAACCCGACCACACGCTGGGCGACATCCTCGATCCCGATTCCGCTGGTATCGATCAGCACGGCGTCTTCGGCCGGCCGCAATGGCGCCACCACCCGCTGCGCATCCCTGGCATCTCGGGCCATGATCTCGCGCAGCAGGTCGTCAAAGATAACCGAAACACCCTTTTCCATCAACTGTTTATGGCGACGGCCCGCACGTTCTTCGGCACTGGCGGTCAGGAACACCTTGAAGGCGGCATCGGGGAAGATCACCGTGCCCATGTCGCGACCGTCGGCAACCAGCCCGGGCGCGCGCCTGAATGCGCGCTGGCGCTCCTTCAGGGCAGTCCGGACCTCCGGGATCGCGGCAATGGCTGACGCCAGTGCGCCAGTGGTTTCCAGGCGCAATTCGCTGGTGGCATCCACCCCGTTGACCAACACCCGCAGCCCCGCCTCGCCTGCGTCATCGAATTCCACGCGCGTATCGAAGGTACAGCGCACCAGCGCGGCCGGGTCGGACACATCCAGATCGGCCCAGCTCGCCGCCACACCCACCGCGCGGTACAGTGCGCCCGAATCGAGGTAATGCCAGCCCAGGCGGGTGGCCACGATCCGGCTGACCGTGCCCTTGCCGGCACCGGACGGGCCATCGATGGTGAGAACAGGCGACAGGTCGGTCATTCAGGTTTCCGGAAGGGCATCAGGCGGTAGTGTAACGCCGCTCGCCGCCACTGCGCTGCAACCACTTGAAAGCACGACGAAAAGCCGGTTAGAATTGCCGGCTTAATTGCGAGTGCACCCTCGAACCGTGGGCACTCTTCCCATCGAACCCAACCGTTTACACCGAGGTGTGCCATGAAAGTCCTGTCCTCCCTGAAGTCTGCGAAGACCCGTCACCGCGACTGCAAGGTGGTCCGCCGCCGCGGCAAGGTCTTCGTGATCTGCAAGTCGAACCCGCGTTTCAAGGCGCGTCAGCGCTAAGCCTTTGCGGCGCGTGGAAGACCCGAGAAAGCCGCCCTCCGGGCGGTTTTTTCTTGGTCGGCGTGCGACTGCCGGACAGTCGGCCGGACCGTCAACACCCAGGCCGCTCGCCGCAGCGCCGGACTGCATCACCGGGCGCTGCGCGACCGGCATCAACGCCTGTCGCGGTTTTTTGCTGTAATCACCATCTTGAATCTTGTCGACTGGGGAGTAGATGACATGCGCAACCGTTTGTTTGTGATGCCGCCGATCATGCTGACGATCGCACTGATGGGGATCAGTGCCGTCGCGTCGGCCGACACGCTGCTGATCGATCGTGCACAGCAGACACCCGCCGCCGCCCTGCCCTTGCGTGGCGACAGCATGAGCCAGGTGGAAAGCCGTTACGGCACGCCGCAGGAAAAGCTCGACCCGCGTGGCGGCCAGAAGCGCCAGTGGCCGACGATCCATCGCTGGGTGTACCCGGCGTTCACCGTGTACTTCGAAAAGAGCAAGGTGATCGACGTGGTGGCAAACCAGGCCGATGCCAACGAGATTGGGCCGAAGCCGCCGATCAAGTAATCGCCCCCACGCTCGGCCGCCAGTACAGGCAGGCATCTGCATGCCACACCACTGGCTCAGCGGTCTGGCATGTCGGCCTGCTGCATCCGTCAGCAGCCGGACATGTGGCGCTGCGAATCTGCACCAAGGCCTGACGCGTGACTGTGCGTCAGGATCGCAAGAGCCTGCACCCGGGTGCAGGGTATCGATGAACGTCCGGGCGGTTGCCCGGACACCAAGATGAGTATTGCCAGGCATGACCGACCGTCTTCGCTTCCCCGCCGAATGGGAACCCCAATCCGCCGTGTTGATCGCGTGGCCACACGCCGGCACCGACTGGGCCGAGCGCCTGGCCGATGTGGAAGAGACCTATATCGCGTTGGTGACGGCGATCGCCCGCTTCGAGCCGGTGGTCATCTGCGTGGCCGACGACGATCTGCAGATCTATGCCGAGGCGCGGCTGCGCTCGGCGCGGCTGGACATGGCGCGCGTGCGTTTCGTGGTGGCCGCCTATAACGACACCTGGCTGCGCGATTCGGGCCCGATCACGCTGCGCCAGGATGCCGGCTTCCGGCTGATGGATTTCCGCTTCACCGGCTGGGGCGGCAAGTTCGAAGCCAGCCTGGACGACCAGTTGGTGAGTTCGCTGGATGCGGCGCAGGTGTTCGTGCCCGCCTCGGTGCAGACCGTGGATTTCGCGCTGGAAGGCGGTGCGATCGAAACCGATGGCGCCGGCACCTTGCTGACCACCTGGAAGTGCCTGCACGAGCGCCACCCGCAGCGCAGCCGCGAATCGCTGAGCAGTGATCTTGCTGCATGGCTGTCGCAGGATCGCGTGCTGTGGCTGGACCATGGCTACCTGGAAGGCGACGACACCGATGCGCACATCGACACGCTGGCGCGCTTTGCCGGCCCGGATGCGATCGTCTACCAGGGCTGTGATGTCCCCGGCGATTCGCATTACACCGAGCTGCAGGCGATGGGGGCCGAACTGGCCGCACTGCGCACCGCCGATGGCCAGCCATACCGCCTGTTCGTGCTGCCGTGGGCACAGCCGATTCTCGACCAGGGCCGCCGCCTGGCCGCGTCCTACGCCAACTTCCTGATCGTCAATGGTGCGGTGTTGATGCCGGCCTATGGCGATCCGGCCGATGCTGCCGCGCAGGCTGTGCTGGCCGACGCCTTTCCGCAGCATGAGATCGTGCCGGTGCCCTGCCGTGCGCTGATCTGGCAGAACGGCAGCCTGCACTGCCTGACCATGCAGTTGCCGGCCGGCCTGCTGGCCGCCTAGCCCTCGCATTCGTTGCGGCGATCCATGCGCCGTGTCGTTCCTGTTCCGGCCGGCAGGCCGGTGTTCCGCCATGACGCGCTACCGTAGCGCGTCTCCCAGTTGGATGTAGCCATGACCCGTCATCTCCTTTCCGTCGCGCTGATCCAGGAGCGCAACCACGGCGACGCCGAGGCCAACCTGGCCGTCATCGAATCGCGCGTGGCCGAAGCCGCCGCGCAGGGCGCCAAGCTGGTGCTGTTGCAGGAACTGCACAACGGTGCGTATTTCTGCCAGCACGAGTCGGTGGAGGAATTCGATCTGGCCGAGCCGATTCCCGGCCCGAGCACCGAGCGCCTCAGCGCGCTGGCCAGGCAACACGGCGTGGTGCTGGTCGCCTCGCTGTTCGAGCGGCGCGCGGCCGGCCTGTATCACAACACGGCGGTGGTGTTCGAAACCGACGGCCGCCTGCTCGGCAAGTACCGCAAGATGCACATCCCCGACGACCCGGGCTTCTACGAGAAGTTCTACTTCACTCCGGGCGATCTGGGCTTTACGCCGATCGACACCTCGGTGGGCCGCCTGGGCGTGCTGGTGTGCTGGGACCAATGGTATCCGGAAGCGGCGCGGTTGATGGCGCTGGCCGGTGCGGAGCTGCTGCTCTACCCCACCGCAATCGGCTGGGACCCGGACGACCAGCAACCCGAGCAGGAGCGTCAGCGCGATGCGTGGATCCTGAGCCATCGTGGGCATGCGGTCGCCAATGGCGTGCCGGTGCTGTCGTGCAACCGCGTCGGCCACGAGCCCTCGCCGCTGGGCGCATCGGGCATCCAGTTCTGGGGCAACAGCCATGTGCTGGGACCGCAGGGCGAGTTCATTGCCGAAGCCGGCCAGGAGCCGACCGTGCTGATCTGCGATGTCGATCTGCAGCGCAGCGAACACGTGCGCCGCATCTGGCCGTTCCTGCGCGACCGGCGTATCGATGCGTATGGCGACCTGCTCAAGCGCTACATCGACTGACCGCATGCGCGTCGAGTTGCGTGCTGTCCGCGCGGCGGACATCCCGGCGATCACTGCGATCTATGCGGAGCAGATCGCCGGGTGCAATACCTACGAATACAGCGCGCCATCCAGCGAGCAGATGCGCTCACGCGTGGACGCCGTGGTGGATGCGGGCTACCCCTACCTGGTCGCAGAACGCGATGGTGCGGTGGTCGGCTACGCGTATGCAGGCAGTTACCGCGCGCGTGCAGGCTACCGCTGGACCGTGGAGAACTCGATCTACGTGGCCGAAGGCCAGCAGGGCCACGGCATCGGCAGCGCCCGGCTCGGCGAACTGATCGCACTGTGCGAACAACGCGGCTACCGGCAGATGATTGCGGTGATCGGCGATGCCGACAACCAGGCCTCGCGCCGGCTGCATGAACGTTTTGGATTCCGCACGGTCGGAGTCTTCAGCGGGATCGGCCGCAAGCACGGTCGCTGGCTGGACAGTGTGCAGATGCAACGCGCACTCGGCTCCGGCGACACCACCCCTCCTTCTGATGAATACCCCCATGACTGAGCAGCTCCCCCACGTTCTGGACGATGCGCTGTCCGGCCAGCCGCATCGCATCGTCGAACGCGATGGTGTGCGCTACACCCTGCTGGGTACCGCGCATGTGTCGCTGGCCAGCGTGGCCGCGGTGCAACGGGCGATCGGCAGTGGCCGTTACGACGCGGTGGCCGTGGAACTGGATACGCAGCGGCTGCAGGCGCTCAGCGACCCGGATGCGCTAGCCCGCCTGGATCTGGTGCAGGTGATCCGCAAAGGGCGCGTGGCGCTGTTTGCGGCCAATCTTGCGCTGGCGGCGTATCAGCGCCGGCTGGCCAAACAATTGGGCATCGAGCCGGGCGCCGAATTGAAGGAGGCCGTCAATCTGGCACGCGCGCAAGGGTTGCCGGTATATCTGATCGACCGCGAAGTCGGGCTGACCTTCAAGCGCGCCTCCGGACGGCTGGGCTTCTTCGGCAAGATGAAGCTGGCCGGTGGCCTGCTCGGTGGCCTGTTCGCCGCCGACGAGGTGGGCGAGGAAGAGATCGAAAAGCTCAAGCAGGGCGACATGCTGGAGGCGAGCTTCGGCGATTTCGCCAGCGAAAGCCCCGAGCTGTACGAGACCGTGATCGCCGAGCGTGATCGTTACATGGCCACGCGCCTGCGCGAGGAAGCCGACGGCGGCCGGCGCGAGGTGCTGGCGGTCGTGGGCGCCGGCCACCTGGCCGGACTTGCGCGGCACCTGGAGCAGGACACCGATGCGCCCGGCCCGTTGCGCGAGTCGCTGGAATTCGTGCAGCAGCGCAAGCGCGTGCCCTGGATCACGCTGGGCATTCTGGCGGTGATCATTGCCGGGATCGGCATCGGCTTCTGGCGCGGCGGCCTGAGCATGGGCGCCGACTTGCTGCTGCAATGGGCGATGTATACCGGTGGCATGGCGGCACTGGGCTGCCTGCTGGCCGGCAGCCACCCGCTGAGCATCCTGACCGCGGCGGTGGTGGCACCGTTCAAACCGTTCCGGCTGAGCGTGCCGACCGGGGCATTTGCCGCGCTGGTCGAGGTCCATATGCGCAAACCGGCCTATGGCGATTTCCTGTCGCTGCGCGACGACGCGCAGACGCTGCGCGGCTGGTACCGCAATCGCGTGTCGCGCGTGGTGCTGACTTTTTTGCTGACCAATTTCGGCAGCATGGCCGGGGTGTGGCTGGCCGGCGTGCAGATCTTCAATCGCCTGCATGGGTGAGGATGGTGGCGCTGCGCCGTCGCTTGCCGCAGGAGCGCGCCCGGGCGCGATGAAGCATTACCGGTAGCGCCCCATCGCGCCCGGGTGCGCTCCAACGGCCGCTATCGCTTGCGCGCTGCTACGGCGCGGACTGCGCCAGCGGTGCCAACTGCAGGCGTACCCACACGCCATAGTGATCCGATGCCCAGCGACCTTCGGCATACGGGGTGTCGAACAGGATGCGCGCTTCGCGTGCAAGCAGACGGTTCTGCTGGAAGAACACGTGATCGATGCGCGCCGGCGTGCCGAAGACATGCAGGTTCAAGGTGCTTGCCTCGGCAGCGCCGTTGCGATGCACGCTGCCGTAGCTGTCGCCATAACCTTTGCGTAGCGCCTCCAGGTCCAGCGCATCGGCGGCGGTATTGAAATCGCCGGCGATCACCATCGGCGCCTGTGCACTGGTGGAGCCAATGAACTCCAGCAGATCGGCCACCTGGCGCGTTCGCGTGGCGGTGCCGCGCGCATCGGCGCGTTCGTTGAGATGGGTGACGTAGATATTGACCGGCTGGCCGTCGACATCCACCTGCAGATGCGCGGCAACGCGATAGTCGTCCAGCGGCTGCAGCAGGCGCTGGTGGCCGGCCAGCACCTTGCGTCGGCTCAGCAGCGCATTGCCGTAGCGCTTGGGTGCACCGATGGGATCGACCGAGGCGAACATCACCTCGTAGCCCAGCTTGCGCGCCAGCCAAGTGGCCTGGTTTTCCACGCTGCCGCGCCGCTCGATGACCTCCTGCAGTGCGATCACGTCCGGCGCCAGCTGCCTGAGCTCCTTGGCGATATGCGCGCGACGGCCCGGCCAGTCCTCACGGTCGTGGTGCAGGTTGAGCGTGACCAGGGTCACCTCGCGCGACTGCGTGGTGGAAGCAGTCGCCGACCCTGAACTCGTAACCACGGCGGCGCCGCGCTGTTGCGCTTGATCCGTCTGGAGCTGCGATTGTGCCGGCGCTGCCTGGGCAGCGGCAGCGCACGCCATCCACAGCGCCACCGCAGCCAGCATCACGCCAAAAGGGCGCCACTGCCCTGCCCGTCCCGGACAAGGCACGCGCGTCATTGCGTGGCCTTTTCGGCCCGCCGCACCGCGCTGGGCACATCGATCTGCACCGTGGCCGGCAGTTGCTGGATGCGCAGCTCGCCGTTGAGCCAGTCCACGGTTTCGCCATTGACGCTGGCCTTGCCGGGTTCGCCCTGGTACGGCCAGGCGAACACCACGCCACCCGGCGGCATCAGCAGGCCAGGCTGCAGCTGCAGCACCAGCTGTTTTTCGCTGCGCTGCAAGGTGTAGTTGAGGCGTCCGTAAGGCGTGCGCAGTTCGGCGATGCCGATCCCCTTGCCTTCGAACCAGCGCGTCGGGGTACCGGCGGCGATCACCACGCTCTGATCCGATTCGCGGGTATAGGCGAACATGTCCAGCACCGAGCGCACGAAGTCCGAGGCCACCCAGGCATGCGGCAGGTCGCCGACGAAGAACGGTTTACGCGGCGTGCGCGAGACCACTTCGGCCCACTGGTTCCACGGCTGCGGTGCGCGATCCTTGAAGAAGAACGCGGTGGCGTCCCAGGCACGCTCGCGCCAGCCCAGGCGCACGAACGCGGCGACGTTGCGCCACTCGTAGGGGGTGTAGTCCTTCCATTCGCGCTTGCTGTCGCGACGGTCGGAAAATTCCTTCCAGTAACGCTCGAAGGTGTTGCTCAACAAGTCCTGCGGCAACCGCTGTTGTTCGCCGCCCGGGGTCAGCGCGATGGTGGTGGAGGTGGCATCGAAATCGCCAAGCTCGGCCGAGCCGGGCAAAAAATCCAGGCTGTGCTGGCGTACTGCCGCACCCAGCGAGGCGATCAGGTCACCGCTGAACTCATCGCGTGCAGCGCCGAAGCGGGCGACATCGTCCGGCTTGTCGAGCGCGCCGGCCAGCATCGCCGCGTCCTTGTAGCCGCGCAGCGCCCAGAAGTTGTCCCAGTAAGAATGCACCGGCTTGGCCGAATAGCCTTCATGGCTGATCGACACCGGCATCATTCCGTAGAAGGCCGGGTTGCGCATGAAGTTGTCTTCGGTGCGTTCGCTGGCGCGCAGTTTTTCCATGTAGTCGACCGCGCCGGTGACGTGCGGCCACATCTTCTCCAGGAACGCCCTGTCGCCGGTGTAGCGGTAGTACTCGGCGATGTTGTAGATCAGCTCGCCATGGCTGTCGTTCTCCGGCACCGGGTCGCTGCCGCGGTCGTCCACGCAGCACGGCACCATGCCATCGGCGAATTGATACGGCGCGAACCAGTCCACGTAGTCGCGCACCACGTCTTCGCGGCCGAGCCGCAACAGCCCTTCGGAGATCATTGCGCCGTCGCGGATCCAGCTACGCGAGTACGAGCGCGTGCCCGGCTGCAGACGCGGGCCGATGCGCGAGATCAGCATGTGCGCCAGCGCCGTACGCAAGGTATCGACCACCGGCTTGCCTTCGGCCGGCACGCTGATGCGCACGCGATCGAGCTTGCCGCGCCACTGCTGCGCAACCTGTTGTTGCGCAGCCTCCGCATCGAAGCCGGCAGGCAACTGCGCAGTGCCGGTCTGCGGGATCACCAGCGCCACCTCGCGGCGTTGGCCCGGTTCCAGCTTCCAGCGATACAGCAGCACACCCGAGGCCAGGCCGGTTTCGTCCTTGACCTGGGTCGTGGTGGGCGGCGTGGCGGCGGTGAGATGGCTGACGTCCATGCCGCTGTCGAAGGCACTGGCGAAGCCGGCATCCGGGCGCTGCGCCGCGAACACGCGCGGCTTGCCGTTGACGCTGACCTGGGCGCCATCGACGGTGAGCTGTTCGATCCGGCTGACGCCGCCCAGGGTATTGAGGAACTGCGACGGCGGATTGACCTGGAACGGACGCACCGCCAGGGCCAGGGTGAACTCGCGTGCGTCCTTGCCGGTGTTGTGCAGCTGGTAGCGCGCGACCAGTTGCGCCTGCTCCGGGGTACCCTGCACGAATGCAGTGACGCGCAGGTTCATCAGGTCGTGGTGCCAGTCGACGCTGGGAATCGGCAGGTAGTCGTCCTGCAGGCTTTGCTCGCTGCTGACGTCGGACCAGTGCAGCAGCTTGCCGCCGGTGACCACGAACGGTTCGATGCTGAAACCGCCCTTGCCCACTTCCACCGCACCGTCTTCGCCGATCAGGCCCTGTTCGGTGCCGCCGTCCAGACCGAGAATAGTCCAGTACGGCTGTTCGCCGGAGAAGCCGCGCGGATAACTGCCGCGTGGCAATTGCGCCGCCAGCGACTTGATGAAGTCGTTGGGCGTGGCCGCGAACGCCAACGGTTGCAGCTGCACTTCCTTGATGCCGTAGCGCCAGTTCGGGCCGTCCTTGAGGTCGAAGCGCAGGTAGCGCGCTTCGGTATCGGGCAAGGCCAGCCAGTCGGTGCCCCCGGCACCGGCGGTGACGGTGCGCAGATCGCGCCAGCTACGTCCGTCGCTGGAGGAGCGCACTGCATATTGCGATGCCTGCAGGCCGGGCACCCACTGCACCACCGCGCCGCCGAATTCACGCACCTTGCCCAGGTCCAGGGTGACGGTCTGCTGCTTGACCGCGCCACTGAGCCAGAAGGTCTCCGGCTTGCCGTCGGCCAGGCGTTGTTGCAGCGCCGGCGCGGTATCGGCGATGGCCTCGGCCTTCAGCGGCGAGGTGTCCTCTGGCGGCAGCGGCGTCAACGTCAGGCGGTCGAAGCACACCGTGCCCTTGCCGCCCACCTTGTTGTAGATGGTGAATTCCACATCCGCGCTGCTGCGCAGTTGCTTGTCCGCACCCGGGCCCCAGGCTTTTTCGATGTTGCGCTTGCGGTAGTTGAACGTGGTCCAGTTCTTCGGGAAGTTGAAGCCCGGCCGGTTGACCCACCACACGTTGTCGCCGCTGGCGTCGATCAGCTTGAGCTGCAGGTCGTTGGAGGGCGACTCGCCGCGCACGGCGAACGACATCCGGTAATTGTCCGGATAGGTGATCGGCAAATTGCGACGAATGCCGACATAGCCGGACACGCCATTGAAGTTGTAGTCCATGCACAGCGCATGTCCACCCGAGGGCGTGGCGATCGGCCGCAGCGAACCACTGACCTGGTTGGACACCACCAGGCGCCAGGCGCCGACGTCGTTGAAGCCGTCGAGCACGCGCTCCTGCGCCTGCGCTGTGCCCGCAGACGTGACGAAAGCGGCCATGGCACACAGTCGCAGGAACACTGGTTTCACCCCTTCACACTCCCCAGCAGAAGACCTTGGATGTAGTAACGCTGCAGCGCCAGGAACAATAGCAGCACCGGAATCACCGTCACCACCGCACCGGCCATCATCAGCTCCACGTCCATGATGTGTTCGCGCGACAGCGCCGCCAGCGCCACCGGCAAGGTGTATTGCTCCTGGTCGGTCAGCACGATCAGCGGCCACATGAAGTCGTTCCATGAGCCCATGAAGGTGAAGATGGTCAGGGTGACCAGCACCGGCTTGAGCATCGGCAACACGATCTGGAAGAAGATGCGCATCTCGCTGGCACCGTCGATGCGCGCGGCCTCGATCAGCTCATCGGGAATGCTGCGCGCGTACTGGCGTACCAGGAAGATGCCGAACACCGTGGCCAACGCCGGCACCACCACCCCGCCGATATTGTTGACCAGATGCAGCTGCTTCATCAGCAGGAACAGCGGCAGCATCGCCACCTGCGCCGGGATCACCAGCGCCGCCATCAGGATCTTGAAGATGCGCTCGCGGCCGACGAACTGCAGCTTGGCGAACGCATAGCCGGCCATGGTGTTGATCAGCAGCGAGCCGAGCGTGATCAGCCCGGACACCAGCAGGCTGTTGGCGAAGTTGCGCGCCATGCCGGTGCGCGCGAACAGCTCGTGGTAGTTGGCCGTGGTGAACGCCGACGGCAGCATCGGTGGCGGAAACCGGCTGGCCTCGCCCGTGGGCATGAACGACACCGACAGCATCCACAGCAATGGTGCCAAGCTGATCAGGGCCAGCACCAGCAGGCCGCCGTTGATCAGCACGGCATTCCAGCGCGACTCGCCGACATCACGACTCATATCAGGTCCTTCTTGCGGCCAAAGCGCAGCATCACGGTGGTCACCGCCAGGATGATCAGGAACAACAGGAACGCCACCGCCGACGCACGGCCGAGGTTCCACCATTTGAAGCCTTCTTCGAACATGAAATACAGCACGCTGACGGTGCTCTGCAGTGGGTCGCCGCGGGTCATCACATACGGTTCGGCGAACAGCTGGAAGTAACCGGAGATGGTGATCACGCCCACCACCATCAGCACCGGGCCGAGCATCGGCAAGGTGATGTGCAGGAACTGCTTCCAGCGCGACGCGCCATCGATGCGCGCGGCTTCGTACAGGTCCTGCGGGATCGCCTGCAAGCCGGCCAGGAAGATCACCATGTTGTAGCCGAAGTTCTTCCACACCGCGAACAGCATGATGGTCGGCATGGCCCAGCGCGGATCGCCCAGCCAGTCGATCGGGGCGATGCCGAGATGGCTCAGCCCGAAGTTGACCAGGCCGTATTTGATATGGAACAGGTAACGCCAGATCACCGCCACCGCCACCAGCGTGGTGACCACCGGCGCGAACAAGGCAGTGCGGAACAGCGCCTTGAAGCGCGAGGCCTTGGCGTTGAGCAGCAAGGCCGCACCCAGCGACACGCCGATCGACATCGGCACGCCCAGCAGCACGAAGTAGGTGGTATTCCACAGCGACTTCCAGAACAGCGGCGTCTGCAGCAGCTCGATGTAGTTGCCCAGGCCGACGAAGCGCAGGTGGCTGCTGTCGGCCAGCGCGTACAGGTCGAAGTCGGTGACGCTGAGCACCAGCGCGGCGAACACCGGCACGCCGAAGAACATGCCCAGCACCATGATCGAGGGTGCGGCGAACACCCAGCCGGCGACCGAATTGCGGCGCATCATCGGGCACCTCCCTGCGCTGGCGCGGCCTGGGCTGCGGGAAGCGCGGCAGATTCACCGGCCGGGCCGACATGGCCGCCCTCCTGTTCAAAAATCCAGCGGCGCTTGGCCAGGATGTCGTCCACGCGTTGATCCAGCTCCTGCACGGCGGCCTCGTGCGATTGACCGCCGCGCACCACGCGCTCGGTCACCAGGCGCATTTCCTGCACGATGCGCTCCCACTCCAGCACCTTCGGCGTGGCCTTGACCCGCTCGAGCTGGTCGCCAAACGCATGCGCCAGTTCGTCATTGGCAAGTGACGGCAGCTTCCAGGTACTACGCCGCGGCGGCAGGTCGCCGATGATGGCATGGAAGCGCGCCTGCACCGTGGGCTGGGACAGGTATTGAATCAGCTTCCAGCTGGCGTCCTTGTGCTGCGAGGACTTGAAGATCACCAGGCTGGAACCGCCGGCGATGCCCGCGCCCAGGCCGTTGGGCCCCGGCAGTGGCGCAGTGCCCCACTTGCCTTCCATGCCCGGCGGCTGGCGCAGCTTGAACTCGCGCACGTTCCACGGGCCAGACAGATAGAACGCGTAATAGCCGTTGAAGAACTCGTACCAGACGTTGGAGACCTGGGTCTCGGACACCTTCGGTGCCCAGCCCTTCTGGTACATGCCGTCGTAGAACGCCAGCGCCTTGCGAAACCCTTCGCCGCGGAAGTTGCCGTAGTTGTCGTGGTCGCGCAGCAGGCGGTCGTCCTGCTGCAGCGCGAAGGACAGCTGCTGCTCGAACTCGTTGAGCGGCATCAGGATGGCGTAACGGTCGGGGCCGACCTTGCGCTTGATCGCTGCCATCACCTGTTCCATCTCGGCCCAGGTCTTGGGCATTTCGCTGTAGCCGGCCTCGCGCAACAGGTCCTTGCGATAGAACAGCAGCCGGGTGTCCACATACCACGGCACGCCGTACAGGGTGCCATCGACCACATTGGTGTCCCACACGCCGGGGAAATAATCGGCCGGGTCGACGATTGTCGAGCGCGCCACGTACGGCTGCATCGGCTCCAGCGTGTCCAGCAGGGCGAATTCCGGCAGCCAGGTGTTGCCGAGCTGGCACACGTCCGGCAAGCCATCGGCGGCGAAGGCGGTGAGCAGTTTTTCGTGTGCCGCGGTCATCGGGATGTTCTGCACATCGACCTGGATGTCCGGGTTCTGCTTCTCGAAGTCGGCCACCAGCTCGGCCACCACTTCGGCCTCCTTGCCCATCGCCCAGAAGCGCACGGTGGTCTTGGCGGGATCGGAGCGATCGCATCCGGCCACACCTGCACACAGGGTGGCGGCCAGCATCAACAGTTTCAAAAGGCGCACGGGTTACTCGGGTTTTGGGCGTTGCGTGGAGTTTTGGCGTTGCGAGGGATCTTGCTGCGCCTGCGCGGCGGCGGCACGCGATTCGGCCATGCCCAGCGCGCGCGCGGCGGCCTTCTGCTCGTCCTTCTGCGGCAGCGGCTGCGGCTCCCCCTCGGGGGTGAGCCAGCCACCGGTGAAGCCGGCGCGTTCCAGACCGGCGCGGATATAGGGGCTCTTCTTCATCACGTTCCAGACGAACTCGTTCTGGTAGTTGGCGATCATGGTCAGGATCGGGCCCTGGTCGATGCCGATGTAGTCGCCCGCCACCCAGCCGCGGTTCGGCACCATGCGCCCGGTCTTGAGCGGGATGTCGTAGTTGAAGCTGGGGTTGAACGAATCCAGGAAGCCATAGCTGGAGTACAGATAGTCGCCATAGCGCTTGTGCATTTCTTCGGTGGCCGGGATCACCACTTCCGGGGCGAACACGATCGAGGAGATCGCCGCGGTCGGTGCGATGGTGCCGTCGTCGAAGTTCTCGCGCAGGCCGGCGCCGCGCGAGGAGTAGTGGCGGAACTGGCGCTGCTCGCCACGGTATTCCTGGCTGGTGTTCTGCGGGCCGTCGCCGGCGGTCAGGCCCCAGACGTTCTCGCCGTAGTCCTTCCACTTCATCGGGTTATCGATGGCGTAGTCGCGCTGCGCCAGGGTGGCGCGGCGGCTGTTGAGGAAGTAGTCGATGCCGCGTTCGCGCATGTACTGGTCCTGGATATCGCGGAAGTCGATCCAGACATGGCTGTATTGGTGGCCGAACAGCGGGCCGAAGGACAGGTATTCCTGGCCCTGGTAAACGCCCCAATCGTTGTTGTAGGTGCGCGTCCAGCTGGTCCACGCCTCCGGATCCACGCCATGGGTGGGCGAGCCCAGCGCGAGGATGTACAGCATCATCGCCTCGTTGTAGCCCATCCAGTCGTGGTCGATGAAGCCGCTCTCCGGGAACCAGCCCATCGAGATCAGCGGCGCACGCTGTTGCAGCCAGCGCCAGTCCACGCGCTTGTACAGCGCATCGGCGATCTGACGGATTTCTTTCTCGCGCGGGTCTTCGCCGTCGTAGTACGACTGGGTGAACAACACGCCCATCATCAGCAGCGCGGTGTCCACGCTGGACAGCTCGACCCAGCTGTCGTAGCGATTGCCCTGCTGCATGTCCAGAAAGTGGTAGTAGAAGCCCTTGTAGCCGGCCCTACCGGTCCGCTGCGGCCCCATCGGGGCGTCGCGGAAGAATTTCAGTGTGGTCAGGGTGCGGTCGATCGCCTGATTACGGCTGATCCAGCCGTTCTCGATGCCGATCGGATACGCGGTCAGCGCAAAGCCTACCGAGGCGATGCTGGCGAACGGGCGCGACGGAAACCGGTCCGGCGACAGTCCGTTGACCTCGTTGGTGGTGTCCCAGAAGAACTGGAAGGTGCGGCGTTCGATATCCGAAAACAGTGGCGGCAGCGGCGGCTTGACCGGTTTGGGCGGCAACTGCGCCTCGATCAGGATCACTTTCACTGGCGCCTTGCGTTCGGCCACCTTGGGTTCCTCGGCCTGTTTGCAGGACGCCAGTACCAGCGCACCCAGCAAGAGTGGAATCGTCAACCAACCCGACGTGTTGCCCCTGTCCATCCGCCCCCCACTTGTGTAATCGATTACATCTCGCACGCAAACCTACCCTATCCAGGCGCCGAGTTCGACCGCCCTGGCCGTGCAGCCAGGGCGGTCGAGCACCTCACCAGTTCAGGCCAAAGGCCAGACGGAAGGTACGCATCGGCGATGCCAGCACACCGGTCGGCGTGCCGTAAGCCGTGTTCAAGTCCTGCAATGTTCCGGTATCGCCGTTGAAGGCGGCGTAATTGACCCAGTTGAACACGTTGAGGATATCCGCACGCACATTGAATGTGACACCTGCGCCGGTATCCCATTCTTTATTGGCGGCAATGCTGAATTCCTTGTAGCCCAGCGTGCCATCCGGCTTGAACTGGATGATGTCGCACTGGTCGTTGCCGGCAAGGCAGTTCTGGCCGTAGCGCGCGGTCTGGCTGGCCAGCGACAGCTTGCCGGACAGCTTGACCTGGTACGGAAGCTCGTAGATGCCGGTGACCACCAGGCGATTCTTCGGGATGCCGCCGGCTTCACGCCAGCCGTAGTCCTGGATGCGTTCGCGGTCCAGCGCGTAGTGCTCGCCGAACTGGCGGTTTTCCTTGGCATCGGAGTAGGTGTAGGCCACCGTCAGGCCCCAACCGGATTCTTCGTCGAAGGGCTTTTCGACCTGCAGCGCGAGCTGGTTGTTGCGGGTTTCCACGCCATTGGTGCCCAGCACGATGGCGCTGTAACCATCCGGCCCGTCGGTCGGCACGCCGGAGGTGGTGCCCGGCTGGAAGAACGAGCCGTCCGGCAGGCGGTTGCCGCGCACGAAGGCGAAGCCGTCGTGGCTTTCGATGCGGCTCAGGGTCACGTCGGTGAACCAGTCCTGGCCCCACAGCGGCACCATGTTGCGCATGCCGATGCTGAATTGGTCCGAATACGGGGTCTTGAGGGTGTTGTCGATCAGGTAGACCTCGCGCCCACCACCGCCGGTGCTGTTGGCGGTCAGCGTGTTCAACCCTTCCTGGCTGTTGTAGGCCGGATTCCAGGCCGTGCACGGGTCGCCCAGGCAGGCGGGGTTGTTGGCGCTGGTGAAGTAGTAACTGTAGGAATTGAAGGAGTTGTTGAGCTGCTCCAGGGCCAGGTAATCGAAGATGTTGCGGTCATACGCACGGCCGGCGCCGCCATAGATCACGTGGGCCTGGTCGCCGAACAGGTCGTAGGAGGCGCCCAGACGCGGCTGCCAGGCATCGTTGAACGCCTTGCGGTTGTTGCCGGTGCTGATGAAGTCGTTGATGTCGTAGTTGGCGTTGCGCAGGTTCGGCCAGTTCTGCAGCGCACCGGCCACATCGGACGGGGTGACGAAGTCCACGAAGGCCGGGGTTTGCTCGTAGTCGTAGCGCAGGCCCAGGTTGAGGGTCCAGTGCTCGTTGACCTCCCAGTCGTCCTGCAGGTAGATGCCGTACTGCTTGTTCTTGGACACCACCGAGCCGCCACCTTCCACCAGCGGCGCACCGAAGCGCACCCGGTACGGCGTTTGCACGTCGGTGAGAATGTTGTAGTAATACTGCGGGTTGGCCGGGTTGAACTGGGTCGAATCCAGATCGATGCTCTTGAACTTCACACCCATCTTGACGGTGTGTGCGCCGTGCCATTCCAGGCTGTTCAAGGTCAGGTCGTCCTGGAAGGTCCAGCCCTTCTGGCCCTTGCGCTGGAAGCTGCTGCCGGCGCCCGCCGCCAGGATATCGGTCTCGTTGCCACGCACCGGCGTATAGCTGAGGATGTAGCCGTTGCCGTTGTTGATCGGCGCCTGGTTCCAGAAGGCGCTCTCGTAGCTGAGGTTGGCCTCGTTGAGGAAGTTGGCGCCGCTGTACTGCCAGCGCAGGTTGGCGCGCTTTTCTTCCTGCCCGTTGATGCTGCCGTGCTCGTAGGTCGAGGTCTGGCCGACATCGTTGAGCTCGTCTTCCTTGCGGTACTTGCCGGTCAGCTCGAACAGGTTGTTGTCGCCGATGGTCCAGTCGATCTTGCCGAAGTACAGGTCTTCCTTGAACGGCGTGCTGGAGGTCACCACCAACGGCTGTAGCTGCGCCGGCAGTTGGTCGACGCGGTCCGAATAGATCGAGCCGGGAATCACCACGTTCGGCGTGCTGTACTCCTTGGCCTCATAGGCAATGAAGAAGTGCGCCTTGTCCTTGAGGATGGGGCCGCTGAAGGTCGCGCCGTACTGGGTTTCCTCGAAGTCGTCGCGCACGCCGGCCTTCTTCTCCAGCGGGCTCTCTTCGCGCCAGCCATCGTTGCTGGTGTCCCAGAAGAAGCTGCCGTGGAAATCGTTGGTGCCGGACTTGGACGAGGCCACGATGGCGGCGCCGCTGACCTGGTCGAACTCGGCCTTGTAGTTGGAGGTGATGACCTTGTATTCGCCGATCGCCGACTGCGGGAACGGGTTGCCGCGGCTGGAATCCTGGCCGCTGACGCCGCCGGTCAGCACGTAGTTCTTCTGGCTGACGCCGTCGATGTAGACATTGGTGCCTTCGGCCGAGGTGGCGCCCGAGCGCACCTTGGTGGTGCCGTTGGCCTCGCGAGTGAACTGCACGTTCGGCACGGTGTCGGCCAGTTCCAGGAAGTTGCGCGTGGCACGCGGCAGGTTCTGGATCTGCACGTTGGAAATGTAGGTGGCGTTTTCGGAGGTACGGGTTTCCACCAGCACCGGCGGCGCCTTGACCTGCACCGCATCCAGCGTGGTGGCGTTACCAGCGTCGGCCGTGGCCGGCTCGCCGCCGACGCCCAGATTCAGGGTTGCCGTCTGGCCGACCTGCACGGTGACGTTCTGCGTGCTGGTCTGGCCGTTGGCGCTGACATCGATCCGGTACGAACCCGGTGGCAGGCCACCGAGCGCATAGCCGCCGTTGCTCGCCTGCACGGTACGGGTCAGGCCGGTGGCCAGATTGGTCGCGGTGACCTGCGCCTGTGCGGCCGGTGCCGCGTCGACCGTGACCTGGCCGCGGATGGTGGCGCCGGTGCCTTGCGCGAACGCAGGCGCGGCGCCCAGCAGCAGGCAGCTGGCCAGCGCACAGCTGAGCAGCTTGCGCGCCGGACGCGCGGAATGGGGGTGGTGGTGGTGCATGGTCCCTCCAGGGATCGGTACAGATTGTTGTTGTGGTGTTGCAGGAACGACCGCTGCGGGGGAGCAGCGGGAGCGGACAGAACGTCCGCGAAAAGGTCAGGTGCCCGCCGCGCCGGCGCCGCAGGACGCGCGGATCACCAGCTCGGGCGTGAGCAGCTGGCGCATGCCGTCGTCGGCGCCCGGCGTTTCCACCAGCCGCATCAGTCGGGACATCGCCTGCTCGCCCAGGCGCGCAATGCTGACCCGCATCGTGGTCAGCGGCGGATGGACGAAACGCGCCAGCGGGATGTCGTCGAAACCGGCCAGGGCGACATCGCCGGGCACCGCGACGTCGGCCTGGGCAAATGCATACAGGCAGCCCAGCGCGGTCATGTCGTTGGCCGCGAAGACCGCATCGGGCAATGCGCCCGCTGCCAGCATCGCCAGCCCGGCGCGGTGGCCGGAGGCTTCGTCGAAGTCGCCGGCATATTCGATTCCCTGCGCCTGCGCGCCGAATCCGGCAAGCGCATCGCGGAAGCCGCGCAGGCGCTCGCGCGCATCGAAGTTGAGCGCCGGCCCGCCGATGAAGGCGATCCGCCGGTGACCTGCGCGCAGCAGGTGCTCGGTCATGGCCATGGCGCCGGCATGGTCGTCGATGCTCAGCACCGGATAGCCCGCACCGGGCAGGTGCGCATTGATCAGCACCGTCGGCAGCGCCTGCGGCAGGTTGTCGGTCAGGAAGCCCGGCTGCTCGGCGTACGGCGATAGCACCAGCAGGCCATCCACGCGCCCGCGCATCGAGCGCAGCGCCCTGCCCTGGGCTTCCGGGTCGCCGTGATAGCTGGACACCAGCAGGTGCTGCCCGGCAGCGCGGGCCGCGCCATCGATGCCGCGGATCAGCTCGGAAAAGAATTCGCCATACAGATCGGGCAGCACCACGCCCAGCGTCTGCGACCGCCGGCTGCTCAGGCTACGGGCGGCCGCATGCGGGCTATAGCGCAGGCGTTCGGCCACCGCCATGACCTGCTGACGCACAGCCCCGGCGACATTGTCATGCCCGTTGAGCGCGCGCGACACGGTGGCCACGGAAACCCGTGCTTCGCGAGCGACATCTTTGATGGTGACCGCACCCTTGGCCATGCGTGTCGCCCTCCGCGACCGACTTCCCAAAACTGGCGCGGACTGTAAGCGTTTTCATAAGCAGGCGTAAACCCCTGTCTTCACATCCGTGAAAACGCTTACAGATCAAGCATCTGCAGGTGATGAATACGTGAAATAATGTGCTGCGTCGCAACAAAGACGCACCCACGCGTCCACAGGCCGAGCACAACGCGGATCACGCTTGGCGGTTCTCTGCGCGGCGTGACGAGGGGTTATCGATACCGCTCCGAGGCGCCCGGATGCGCTCCCAAACGGCGCGGTCTGGCCCCTGCGGCTAGCCGGTTTCACCCGGCGCAATCGCCTCGATCGACAAGGCATGGATGTCGGTCTGCATCATCTCGCCCACGGCTGCGTAGACCGCCCGATGACGCGCCAGCGGCGGCTTGCCGGCAAACACGGCACTGACGAGCCGCACATTGAAATGCCCGCGCCCGTCGCGTGCGCCGGCATGGCCGGCGTGCCGAGCGCTGTCGTCCACCACCTCCAGCTCGGTCGGCGCCAGGGCTGCCTGCAGCGCCACGCGGATCCGCTCGACCCGGCTCATGGCAGCACCCGCCGGAACGGCCGGACCTCGGTGCGCACATACACGCCCGCTTCCACGTACGGATCGGCATCGGCCCAGGCGCGCGCATCTTCGAGTGCGTCGAATTCGGCAATCACCACACTGCCGCTGAAGCCGGCCGGACCCGGGTCCTCCGCATCGATGGCCGGGCATGGCCCTGCCACCAGCAGTCGCCCGGCCGCCGCCAACGCCTGCAGGCGCGCCAGATGCGCCGGTCGCGCCTGCTGCCGCGCCGCCAGTGCGTCGGCGCCGTCATACCCTTCGATTACGTACCACACGCGCCACCTCACCCGGAACTTGAAGATCACCCGGGGGATTCTAGCCGGCCCGGCGCTGGACACCGCCCCCGCGCACGCATTACCCTTGGCAGCACTGCACACGCAACCGGACGCAGCGGCCCGTCGGCCCAGGCTCAACGCTCTTCCCGACGACCGATTCGCTGCCCACCGCCGGCCCGCGTAGACGACCTCCTCGCTGTTCCGTCGCCGCATGCCACACGGCGCCTGCTTGCAGATGGATTGGCGTATGTAGATTTGTGGGATCGTGCCGGCGCAGGCACGACATTGATCGCAATAACTTCAAGGCAAAGCCCTGCAGGCGCGGCTCAAGACCGCGGCCGGCGACCGTAAGACCCGATGTCGACCTGATGAATTCCGAACTCGCGCACGCCGCGACTCCGCCAGCCACGAGCGCGCCGCCACAGCAGCAGGAAATGCCGCTGGCGGTGGTGCATGGGCAACCGGTGCTGCAGATCCCGCAGGATCTGTATATCCCGCCGGATGCGCTGGAAGTCATCCTGGATGCCTTCGAAGGTCCCTTGGACCTGCTGCTGTACCTGATCCGCCGGCAGAACCTGGACATCCTGGACATCCCCGTCGCCGAGATCACCCGGCAGTACGTGGACTACATCAATGTGATGCAGGAGCTGCGCTTCGAACTGGCGGCCGAATACCTGGTGATGGCCGCGATCCTGGCCGAGATCAAATCGCGCATGCTGTTGCCGCGCCCGCCCAGCCAGGATGGCGAAGAAGAAGATCCGCGCGCCGAACTGGTGCGCCGCCTGCAGGAATACGAGCGCTTCAAGCAGGCTGCCGAAGACCTGGACACCCTGCCCCGCATGGGCCGCGACAGTGCGCCGGTGCAGGCGCACCTGCCCGAGCGCGCCGCGGTCAAGCTGCCGCCGTCGGTGGAATTGAAAGAAATGCTGATGGCGCTGTACGACGTGCTCAAACGCGCCGAGCTGTTCACCGGGCACGCGATCAAGCGTGAGGCGCTGAGCGTGCGCCAGCGCATGGGCGATGTGCTCGGCCGCCTGGACGACGGCAAGTTCTACCGTTTCGAATCGCTGTTCACTGCCGAGGAAGGCAAGCTCGGCGTGCTGGTCACCTTCCTGGCGCTGCTCGAATTGGCCAAGGAGCAGTTGCTGGACATCGTGCAGGAAGCGCCGCTGGCGCCGATCTACGTGAAGTCGCTGGCGTTGGGAAATACCAATGCGCCGTTGCAATTCTCCAGCGAATTCGACGACAGCGATGCCGCCAACGAACCTATCTGAAGCCGATCACCGAATGGATCAAGCGCTGATCACCCGCATCATCGAAGCCGCCCTGCTGGCGAGCAGCCAGCCGCTGACGCTGGCGCAGCTGCAGGGCCTGTTTCCGGAAGAAGAACCGGCGCCGCCCGGCAGCGTCGAGCGCGCACTGGAATCGCTGCGCGAGGCCTGTACCGAGCGTGGCGTGGAACTGGTCGAAGTGGCCTCCGGCTTCCGCTTCCAGGTCAAGGCCGATGTGCATGGCTGGGTCGCCCGCCTGTGGACCGAGCGCCGCACCAAGTACACCCGCGCCACGCTGGAGACCCTGGCCCTGATCGCCTACCGCCAGCCGATCACCCGCGGCGAGATCGAGCAGGTGCGCGGTGTGGCGGTCAGCAGCAACATCATCCAGGCGCTGGAAGAGCGCGAATGGATCCGCGTGGTCGGCCACCGCGACGTGCCCGGCAAGCCGGCGCTGTTCGGCACCACCAAGGGCTTTCTGGATTACTTCGGGCTCAAGCGGCTGGACGAGCTGCCGCCATTGTCCGAGTTGAAGGACATTGCCGAGCTCGAACCACAGCTGCCGCTGGACCGCGATGGCCAGCTGGATGGCGCAGTCCCGGCATCGGCATCGATGCAGGCCGAGCAGGACGCGGCAGATCCCGACGTGGGCGACGCCGATGCGGCCGACGCTGATGCAGGCGATGACGCAACCGGCGGCGATACGGATGCAGTTGCCGATGTGGGCGACACCCCCTCAACGGCAGATGCCGGCGCCACATCGGCCGAGTCCAGCGACAACGGCGCCGCTGCGGCCGGTGAAGACAACGCTGCACCCGCCGATAACGGCAATGAGTCAGACGATGACATCGAGGATGCTGCTGCGCAGACCGGCAGCGCAGCTGATGAGGCGGCGGAGGTCGCGCAGGAGCAACGCCGCCACGACGTCGGCAGCCGCGACAACCGCGATGCCGACGCGCAGCACCCAGGCACACCGCAGCACCCCGAGCCCGCCTCGGCGCAGGACCCGAACACGCAACACCCCGATGCCGCCCGCGAGGGCGACCCCGACACCGCGCCGGGTACGCGCGCGGATGCAGTGAACGAAGACGAAGACAACGCCGTCGCGACGACGACCGTGGCTGTTGACGAAGCCGATTCCGACCCAGAGGCCGACCCGCAACGCGGCGGCCGGAGCCAGACACATGAGTGACACCCCCCGCAAGCTGTCGTTGAACAAGCTTTCCCTCAAGCGCGACAGCGCGCCCGAAGCGCCCAAGCTGGAAGAGCGCCTGCACAAGGTGCTGGCCCAGGCCGGCCTGGGTTCGCGCCGCGCGCTGGAGCAGCGCATCGCCGATGGCCTGATCAAGGTCAATGGCGCCGTCGCGCAGACCGGCATGTCGGTGCGCAGCGGCGACAAGATCGAGCTGGACGGCCGCAGCTTCGTGGCCAGCGCGCTGACCGAACCGTCGCGCGTACTGATCTACAACAAGCCCGAAGGCGAAGTGACCACCCGCGAAGATCCCGAAGGCCGCCCGACCGTGTTCGAGTCGCTGCCGGCATTGAAGGGCTCGCGCTGGATCGCCATCGGCCGGCTGGACATCAACACCACCGGCCTGCTGCTGCTGACCACCGACGGTGAGCTGGCCAACGCGATGATGCATCCCTCCTACGAGGTCGAACGCGAGTACGTGGTGCGCGTGCGCGCCCCGGAAGGCGAACAAACCGTTTCCGACGCCATCATCGAGCGCCTTTCGCGCGGCGTGCTGCTGGAAGACGGTGGCGCCAAGTTCGACGAGATCGAACGCATCGGCGGCACCGATTCGCACGACTGGTTCCGCGTGGTGGTCAAGGAAGGCCGCAACCGCGAAGTGCGCCGGCTGTGGGAATCGCAGGGCTGCCAGGTCAGCCGCCTCAAGCGCAGCCGCTACGGCAAGATCTCGCTGCCGCGCGAGCTGCTGCGCGGGCAGTCGGTGGAAGTGGCGCAGGACAAGGTCGACGCGCTGCGCGCCGAACTCAAGCTGGAAGAAGGCGCGCCTTCGGCATTGACGCTGCAGCCGGTGATCGGCCAGCGCCGCGCCGCCAAGTCCACCGTGCATGTGTCGCGCGATGGCCGCAGCAATGCCTACGTCAATGGGCAGACCTCCGGCGCCGATGAAGGCCGCGAGCTGCGCCGCTTCGACAACTTCCGCGAAGAACGCGGCGGCCGCGGTCGCGGCAAGCCCGGCGGTTTCAAGGGCGGGCTAACCGTCAGCGGCGAAGCCGCTGCCAAGCAGTCGCAGCAGCGCCCGTTCAAGCAGCGCGGCCCGGCCAAGGGCGACCGCTCGTTGCCGGACGGCAACCCGGCTGCGTTCCGCAGCTGGTATGTGCCCGATGGCGTCAGCACCGGTCCGAGCGGTCATCGCAATGCCGGCCCCGGTGGCAACGGCACCGGCCAGGCGCGCCCGTATGCCAAGAAGGGGCCGGGCGGTGCACGTCCGGGTGCCGGCGGCGGCCCGGGGCGCGGCGGTGCCGGTGGTCAGGGTCAGGGTCAGCGCAAGCATCCCTACGGTCATCCGGGCAATGCGCCGATCTTCCCGTCCGACCACGCCACTCCGGGCTTCAATCCGTATGGGGCAGCGCGTCCTGCCGGCCGCCCCAGCGGCGGCCGTCCGGGTCCGGGCGGCAACCGCGGCCCGGCATCGGCCAATCGTGGTCCCGGTGGCGCGCGTGGCCCCGGTGGTCCCGGCGGCGCTCCGCGTGGCCCGGGCGGCCGTCCGCCGGGCGGTGGCAACCGTCGCCCGCCCGGTGGCGGCAATCGCGGTCGCTAAGGCCTGGCGGCAGGCACCTGCAATAGGAAACGGCCCTGCAAGGGGCCGTTTTCATATGCGCCTGCCGGCGGCGTGGCAGCAGGTTCAGTGCCACGAGCCAGGACTGCAGCAAGGTTGCCTGCACAGGCGGATCGACGATCGTGGCCTCGCGCAACCGGCAGGTGCCACGTAATCGCCACACGCGCGCCCGCAGGCGCGCGCGGTCCCGATGGAACGGCTTACTTGCGGCGCTCGATCACGAAGTTGCCGACATTGACGCCCAGGTCCACGCCCTCGCCGGTGCCGGCCAGGGCCAGCGAGATGTCGCCCTTGGTGACCACCTGTGCGGTGCTGGACTTCACCACGCCCGCATGCGCTTCAGCCGCTGCGTAGGTGCCGAACAGATCGTTCAGGCTGTAGGCACCGGAGAAGGAGCCGCGGCCGCCGACGATCTTGGACTTGCCCACCGTCAGGCCGCCGCCCTTGCTGGAGATCTTGACCGGAATCACCGCACCGTTGTCGCACTTGATGGTGCCGGTGCCGCTGGCGGTCTTGTAGAACACCGACCAGCCGGACAGGTTGAACGAGAGCTGGCAATCGATATTGCCGGCGGCCTGCGCCTGCGGAGCCAGCGTTGCCGCGCCGAGCAGCGCGAGAAGAGACAGGGACTTGATCATGTATGCGGTGCCGGTGGTGGAAGTGGCCGCGAGACTAGCAGCGCCGATGTGGCAGCCGCGACAACGTCCACCGCCCTGCGCGACTGCCGTTCAGCCCAGCATTAGCTGGCCGCTGCGGTGTCTGCGCTGCTGCAAATCGCGCCCACGGAATGGGATCATGCCGGCATGTCACGCCCTGCCCTCCTGCTGTTTGCCGCCGCCCTGGCCTCGCCGCTCGCGCATGGCGCCGAAGCCATTCCCACCCAGGCCTATACCGTGGTGCGCAGTTATCCGCACGACACCAGCGCCTTCACCGAAGGCCTGTTCTATCGCGATGGCTATCTCTACGAAAGCACCGGCGAGCTGGGCCAGTCGCGGGTGCGCAAGGTCGAGCTGGAGACCGGCCGGGTGTTGCAGCAGGCGCAGACGCCGCTTCCCTACTACGGCGAAGGCATCGTGGCCTGGGAGGACCGGCTGATCCAGCTGACCTGGCGCAACCAGCGCGGCTTCATCTACGACCTGGCCACGCTGTCGCCACGCGCGCAGTTCAGCTATCCCGGCGAGGGGTGGGCCCTGACCAGCGATGCGCACACCCTCTACATGAGCGACGGCAGCGCGCGCATCCGCAAGCTCGATCCGCAGAGCCTGAAGCAGACCGGCAGCATCGCCGTCACCGCACGCGGCCGGCCACTGGACAATCTCAACGAACTGGAATGGGTCAAGGGCCAGCTGCTGGCCAACGTCTGGCTGACCACCCGCATCGCGCGCATCGACCCGGCCAGCGGCAAGGTCATCGCCTGGATCGACCTCAAGGCGCTGGTACCGGAGGCGGACACCCTGACCGACCCGACCAACGACGTGCTCAACGGCATCGCCTACGACGCCGAGCACGACCGCCTGTTCGTCACCGGCAAGCGGTGGCCCAAGATCTATGAGATCAAGGTGGGTGAGTAGCTGGGAATCGGGAATCGGGAATCGTAAAAGCGACATTGTCGGCGCTGATGACGTTGTCAGCGAATCGAGATTGTGCGGCCGCGTTTTATGGATGCCAGGAGCTTTCGGCCTCGTAGGCGGGAGCGCTTCTGCCAGTGCTCGAAACCCGAAGCCGCGTAAGCCCGGTATCAAAATCAGCGAAGGCTCAACACACCAGCCCACCGCTTTACCGATTCCCGATTCCCGATTCCCCAATCCCGATTCCCGCTATTCCGGGAAGACGAAGGCATCGGCATCCAGCATCGCCGGGAAACGGGCGCGGTGGTCGGCCAGGGCGGCGGCGCTGATGGTGGTGGTGACCACCTGTTCGCGTTCGCGGATTTCCACCTGCGGCTGGCCGAGGAAATCGATCACCGCGCTGTCGCCGGCGTAGTGCAACTGATTGCCGTCCACGCCGATGCGGTTGACCGCAGCGACGAAGCACAGGTTTTCGATCGCGCGCGCGCGCAACAGCGTCTTCCAGGCATAGGCGCGTGCCGATGGCCAGTTGGCCACGAACAGCTGCAGATCGAAATCCAGCTGGCCGGGCCGCTCCACATCGAAGCGGTTGCGACAGAACACCGGAAAACGCAGGTCGTAGCAAACCTGCGGATTGATCCGCCAGCCCTTCCAGTCGACGCAGAGGCGATCGCGCCCGGCCGCATAACGCAGATGCTCGTTACCGTAGCGGAACAGGTGGCGCTTGTCGTAATGCTGCAGCGCCCCGTCTGGCGTGGCCCATAACAAACGATTGAACACGCCGTGCTCGGTACGCAACTGCACGCTACCGGTTACCGCCGCCCCCAGCCGCGCGGCCTGCGCGCGCACCCAGTCCACGGTCGGCCCGTCCATGCCCTCGGCCTTGTCGATGGCATCGTTGGAAAACCCGCTGGTGAAGGTCTCCGGCAGGATCACCAGATCGGTCTGCCCGGCTAGCGGCTCCAGCAATCCAGCGTAATAGTCGCGATTGCCAGCCGGGTCATGCCAGCGGGTATCGCCTTGGATCAGGGAGATGCGAAGGTCGTGCATGGTGAGACTCGGGAATGGAGAATCGGGAATAGGGAATCGAACAGCGGTTTAATGAGGGCGTCATGTCATCGAGCCAGTGCAGATTCAGATCAAAAGCGGCCGACCGCTCTTACGATTCCCGAATCCCCATTCCCGATTCCCGGCTCGTCAGAGCCTGCGCAAACGCTCGATCGCCGCATCCAGTGTCGCATCGTTCTTGGCGAAGCACAGCCTTGCCAGGCGCTGACCCGCCGGGGCATTGTCGTAGAACGGCGACAACGGAATCGCGGCCACGCCCTTTTCGATCGTCAGCCACTTCACGAATTCGGTATCTGGCAGATCGCTGATCGCCGAGTAATCCACCAGCTGGAAATAGCCGCCGGGCACCGGCAGCGGCTTCAGGCGGGTGGTCAGCAGCTGCTCGCGGAAGCGGTCGCGCTTGGCCTGGTAGAACGCGCCCAGCTGCTCGTCGTGCTCGGGCTCGTCGCGGATCATCGCAGCAAAAGCGTGCTGGGCCGGGCCGAAGCTGGTGAAGGTGTTGTACTGGTGCACCTTGCGGAATTCGGCGGTGAGCGCCGGCGGGGCGATCGCATAGCCGATCTTCCAGCCGGTGCAGTGATAGGTCTTGCCGAAGCTGGAGATCACAAACGCGCGTTCGCGCAACTGCGGCCAGCGCAGTACCGACTCGTGGCGGCGGCCGTCGAACACGATGTGTTCGTAGACCTCGTCGGAGAGCAGGAAGATGTCGGTGCCACGCAGCAGTTCGGTCAGCGTCTGCAGGTCGGCGGCCGAGAGCATCGCGCCGGACGGGTTATGCGGCGAGTTGATCATCAGCAGGCGCGTCTTCGGCGTGATCGCCGCGCGCAGCGCCTCCCAGTCCACGGCGAAGGTCTGCGGGTGCAGCGCCACGTGCACCGCGCGCGCGCCGGCCAGCTCGATCGCCGGCTCGTAGCAGTCGTAGGCCGGGTCCAGCACGATCACCTCTTCGCCCGCGCGCACCACCGCGTGGATGGCGTTGAAGATGGCCTCGGTGGCGCCGCTGGTGACGGTGATCTCGGTATCGGCATCGACCTGCGCGCCGTAGCAGCGCTGCGCCTTGCCGGCGATGGCCTGGCGCAGTACCGCCACGCCGGTCATCGGCGGGTACTGGTTGTGGCCGGCGGCCATGGCCTTGGTCAGTTCGTCGACCAGCCGCTGCGGCACCGCGAAATCGGGAAAGCCCTGGCCCAGGTTGACCGCGCCGTGCTCGGCCGCCAGCTGCGACATGACGGTGAAGATGGTGGTGCCCACCTTGGGCAGCTTGGTCGTGAGGGGCATCGCGCCAGTCCGGTCAGCAATCGGGGGACCGCGAGTGTACGCAAAGCGGCCCGGCCGGTGCGCCAGGCGCCCTGCAAAACAGCATTCGCGGACACATCACGCCACGCGCAAGCGCCCCGGCGGCGGCCATCGTCGTTACAATGCGCGCCCTGCTTCACAGCGTGTCGCGCCGGTTGCCTGTTGGCGATGGCCCGGCACCCGCTCGCCCACCCCATGCCGTCCTGCGACGGGAGTCCGCTGCGCCGATGATCGAACCGCTGCACACCGCGCCCCCGCTGCTGGCGGCGCACGCGCTGGCCTTCAGCCGCAACGAGGAGCCGGTGTTCGGCCCGCTGGATTTCCATGTCGATGCCGGCGAAGCCTTGCTGGTGCAGGGCGACAACGGTGCCGGCAAGACCACGCTGCTGCGGGTGCTGGCCGGGCTGCTGCAGATGGAGAGCGGGCAGATCCAGATCGACGGCAAGACCGCCCGGCGCGGCGACCGCAGCCGCTTCATGGCCTATCTGGGCCACCTGCCCGGCCTGAAGGCCGACCTCAGCACGCTGGAGAACCTGCATTTCCTGTGCGGCCTGCATGGCCGACGGGCCAAGCAGATGCCCGGCAGCGCGCTGGCCATCGTGGGCCTGGCCGGTTACGAGGATGCGCTGGTGCGGCAACTGTCTGCCGGCCAGCGCAAGCGGCTGGGGCTTGCCCGGCTATGGCTGTCGCCGGCTCCGTTGTGGCTGCTGGACGAGCCCTACGCCAACCTGGACCTGGACGGCATCACCCTGGTCAACCGGATGATTTCCGCGCACCTGCGCGGCGGTGGCGCGGCACTGGTCACCACCCACGGCGCCTACGCGGCACCGCCGGTGCGCACCCGCATGCTCACCCTGGAGGCCGCGGCATGACGCCGTCATCGCAGCCGTCCTTGCTGCAAGCGGCCCGTGCGCTGCTGCGTCGCGATCTGCAATTGCTGTGGCGCCGTCGCAGCGACGCACTGCAGCCGGCGCTGTTCGCGCTGCTGATCGTGGTGCTGTTCGCACTGGGCCTGGGCGGACGCCCCGACCTGCTGGCTCAGGCCGCACCGGCGGTGCTGTGGCTGTCGGTATTGCTGGCCGGCCTGCTGTCGTTGGATGCGCTGTTCCGTAGCGACGTGGAAGACGGCTCGATGGAGCAATGGTTGCTGGCGCCGGTGCCGCTGGCCTGGTTGATCGCGGTACGCGTGCTGCTGCATTGGGCCACCAGCGCGCTGCCGTTGATTGCAGTGACGCCCTTGCTGGGCGAATTGCTGCACCTGCCGCATGACCAATTGCCGGTGCTGCTGGCATCGTTGGCGCTGGGCACGCCGCTTCTGAGCCTGCTTGGCGCAGTGGTCGCGGCACTGACGGTCACCATGAAACGCTCTGGTATTCTCGTGGCGTTGCTGGCGTTGCCGCTGTACGTGCCGGTGCTGGTGTTCGGTGCCGGCAGTGTGGCGGCCAGCGGACAAGGGCAGGATGCGGTGGGTGCGTTGTTGTTGCTGGGCGCAGGGTTGGTGATCGGCATCGCGCTGGCACCGCTGGCGGCGGCAGCGGCGATCCGCATCTCGCTCAGCTGATCGACGTTGCAGATGCGCCATTGATGGGACACCGTAGGGTGTACGGTGGTGTCGTACCGGAAGCTGCCTCCATGCAAAGAGCCATCGCCATGCCAAGAGCCATCGCCATCGCATGAACGTCGTCGTCCGCTGGTTCCACCAACTCGCCTCGCCTCCGATCTTCGACCGTTTCACCGCGCGCTGGGCCCCCTGGTGCTACGCGCTGGCTGCGCTGTTGCTGGCCGCGGGGATCTGGCAGGCGCTGTTCGCTGTACCGGCCGATTACCAGCAGGGCGACAGCTTCCGCATTCTGTATATCCACGTGCCCAGCGCGTGGATGAGCCTGTTCGTGTTCGGCCTGATGGCGCTGTACGCGGCCAGCGCGCTGATCTGGCGCATCAAGGTGTGCGAGATCCTGGCGATGGCATGCGCACCGATCGGCGCGGCGTTCACCGTGATCACCCTGCTCACCGGCAGCATCTGGGGCAAGCCGATGTGGGGCGCCTGGTGGGACTGGGACCCGCGCCTGACTACCGAATTGATCCTGCTGTTCCTGTATCTGGGCGTGATCGGCCTGTACCACGCCATCGATGACCGCCGCCAGGCGGCACGTGCGGCCGGCTTGCTGGCGATCGTGGGCGTGGTGCTGTTGCCGGTGATCCGTTATTCGGTGGTGTGGTGGAATTCGCTGCACCAGGGCCAGAGCATCCGCCTGTTCGGCCCATCGACCATCGATGCCAGCATGTTGCTGCCGCTGTGGCTGATGGTGATCGGCACCAAATTCTGGTTTGCCGGGTCGCTGCTCACCCGCGCGCGCGCCGACAACCTGCGCCGCGAGGCCGGCAAGGCCTGGATCGTGCGCGAGCCGCAGGACACTGCCGCATGAGCTATCTGCCGTATGTCATCGCCGCCTATGCCGTGTTCGTACTGGTACTGCTGTGGGACCTGATCGCCGGCCGTTGGCAGGTGCGTCGCGCATTGAAGACCGCCCAGGCGCGCCGCCTGCGCGAGCGCAAGCGCACCCTGCCCAGCGATGCGGAGCTGACCCGATGAACCCGCAACGGCGCCGCCGCCTGTGGCTGGTGCTCGCCTTGGTGCTGGCCGGCGGGCTGGCGACCACCTTGGTGGCGATGGCCTTGCAGCGCAACGTGGCGTACCTGTACACGCCGTCGGAGGTGCTGCGCGGCGATGCCGGCGACCATGCGCGCTTCCGGCTCGGCGGCATGGTGGAAAAAGGCTCGTTCAAACGCGCCTCCGGGTCGCTGGAAGCGCAGTTCCGCGTCACCGATGGCGATGCACAGCTGCCGGTGCGCTACGACCGCATCCTGCCCGACCTGTTCCGCGAAGGTCAGGCCGTGGTCGCAACCGGTCGCATGCAGCAGGGCGTATTCGTGGCCGAAGACGTGCTGGCCAAGCACGATGAAACCTACATGCCCAAGGAAGTGGCCGACAAGATGGGCAGTGCGCATCGCAAGCATCGGGTGGAGGCGCAGCAGTGAGGCGCCTCGGGACTGGGGACCCGGGACCGGGGACCGGGGACCGGACTAGGGACCGGGGACCGGGGACCCGGGAAAGGCGCGTTGCCGCGAGCACGGGCCTGCCAGCAGTCGCTTGTCGCGCGCGTGTCGGCGAGGCCACCGACCTGACTTTCCCCGGGTCCCCGATCCCCGGCCCTGGCGCTCACAAACACCACGCAGCTTTCAACAACCTCGCAACGGTTGCCCCTTGCACGCCTCTCAGACGCGCCAGGAACCTTGCTTTTCCCGGGTCCCCGGTCCCCGGTCCCCAGTCCCGCCCCCCCCATGCTTCCTGAGCTCGGCACCTTCCTGCTGGTCCTGGCCTTGCTGGTCGCGCTGGTGCAGGCCGCCTTGCCGCTGGCCGGCGCACAGCGCGGGCATGCCAGCTGGATGGCGGTGGCGCGGCCGGCGGCGCTGGTGCAGCTGGGCCTGATTGCCACCGCGTTCGCGTTGCTGACGCACGCGTTCCTGGTGCAGGACTTTTCGGTGCGCTATGTGGCCGAAAACTCCAATAGCCTGCTGCCGGTGATCTACCGCTACTCGGCGGTCTGGGGCGCGCACGAAGGCTCGCTGTTGCTGTGGACGCTGGTGCTGGCGCTGTGGACCGGCGCAGTGGCGCTGTGGTCGCGGCAATTGCCGGCGCAGGTGGTGGCGCGCGTGCTCGGGGTGATGGCGCTGATCAGCGTGGGCTTTCTGGCTTTCCTGCTGTTTACCTCCAATCCGTTTGCGCGCCTGCTACCGGTGCCGCCCGAAGGCGCCGACCTCAACCCCCTGCTGCAGGACCCAGGCCTGATCATCCACCCGCCGATGTTGTACTGCGGCTATGTCGGCTTTGCAGTGCCGTTTGCCTTCGCCATCGCCGCGCTGCTGGAGGGGCGGATGGACGCGCGCTGGCTGCGCTGGACCCGGCCCTGGACCAACGTGGCCTGGGCGATGCTCACCGTGGGCATCGCGCTGGGCAGTTGGTGGGCGTACTACGAACTGGGCTGGGGCGGCTGGTGGTTCTGGGACCCGGTGGAAAACGCCAGCTTCATGCCATGGCTGGTCGGCACCGCCCTGCTGCATTCGCAGGCAGTCACCGAAAAGCGCGGCAGCTTCGCCAGCTGGACGCTGTTGCTGGCGATCGCCGCCTTCGCGTTGTCGCTGCTGGGTACCTTCCTGGTGCGCTCGGGCGTGCTGACCAGCGTGCATTCGTTCGCCGCCGATCCGTCGCGCGGCCTCTTCATCCTGGTGTTCCTGCTGGTGGTGGTGGGCGGCTCGCTGCTGCTGTACGCGATCCGCGCGCCGCGCCTGGCGCCCGGCGATGACCCGCGCCGCGCGTTTGCCGGCAGCTCGCGCGAGACGCTGCTGCTGCTCAACAACCTGCTGCTGACCTGCGCCTGCGCGATGGTGCTGCTGGGCACGCTGTACCCACTGCTGGCCGATGCATTGGGACTGGGCAAGCTGTCGGTGGGCCCGCCCTACTTCGGTACCTTGTTCGTGGTGTTGATGGCGCCGCTGGTGGCATTGCTGCCGTTTGGCCCGCTGACGCGCTGGCAGCGCGAACAGGCCTCGCGGCCGCTGGCCCTGCTGGCGCCGTGGGCCGGCCTGGCGCTGGCTGCAGGCGTGCTGGCCTGGTTCATGGCACCGCAGGGGCAGCTGAAGGCAGCCATCGGCGTCACCGGCGCGGCGTGGGTGCTGTTGGGCACAGTGCGCTTCCTGTGGACACGGCGTGCCGCCAAGGGCCGGCGATTCACCGCCGAGATGCTGGGCATGGCGCTGGCGCACCTGGGCGTGGCGGTCTTCCTGGCCGGCGCGCTGCTGGTGGAATCGCTGAGCCTGCAGCGCGAGGTCGCGCTGGCACCCGGCCAGCAGATCGAGATCGGGGGATACGCGCTGCACTTCGAGAATCTGGAAGAACTGCGCGGGCCCAATTACCTGTCCGACCGCGCCAACCTGCAGGTGTTCGAGGACGATGTGCCGGTTGGCAGGCTGCATGCCGAAAAACGCCGCTACGCCAGCGGCGGACAGACCCTGACCGAGGCGGCGATCCGCCCTGGCCCGTTTGGCGATCTGTATGTCGCCCTTGGCGAACCGCTGGGCAACCAGGCCTGGGCGGTGCGCGTCCACCTCAAACCGTTCGTGCGCTGGATCTGGCTGGGAGCGCTGCTGATGGCGCTTGGCGGCCTGGTCACCGCGGCCGACCGGCGTTTTCGTCGTCCTGCGGAGATCCAAGATGTCTGAGTCACGTTCGCCCCGCCTGCCCACTGCGGTTCTCGTGGGCGCCATCGTGCTGCTGCTCGCCCTGGCGGCACTGCTGGTCTATGCGGTGGTGCGTTCAGGACAGGGCGATCGCGATGCCCTGCCCTCGGCGCTGATCGGCAAGCCGGCGCCGGAGTTCGCGCTGCCGTTGCTGCACGACCCCAGCATCGTGGTGCACGCGCGCGAGCTGCGCGGCGCGCCCTACATCATCAATGTATGGGGCAGCTGGTGCCCGGCCTGCCGCGAAGAACACCCGGTGCTGAGCAGGTTTGCGCTGACCAAACGGGTGCGCGTGATTGGCTACAACTGGAAGGACGAGCGCGACGACGCCCTGCGCTGGCTCGAGCAATTGGGCAACCCGTACCTGCTGGTGGTCGCCGACCTCGACGGGCGCACCGCCATCGACTTCGGCATTGCGGCGGCGCCGGAAACCTTCCTGGTCGACGGGCGCGGCGTGGTGCGCTGGAAGTACAGCGGCATGCTCACCCAGTCCATCATCGACACCCAGCTGATTCCGGCATTGAGCCGGATCGAACGCTCGCCCAGCGCCGCCCCGGACCTGCACGCCAAGCCATGAGCCGCGCCTGGCTGCTGACGCTGCTGCTGCTCCCCTGGCTGGCCGTGGCCCAGCCGGTGGGCGATCACGCGCCGCCGCATTACCGTTCCGCCGCCGAGGAGGCGCGCTTCCACGCGCTGACCGCCGAGCTGCGTTGCGTGCAATGCCAGAACCAGTCGCTGGCCGATTCCAACGCGCAGATTGCGCAGGACCTGCGCCGCGAAGTGCTGGCGCTGATGCAGCAGGGCCGCAGCGATGCGCAGATCCGGCAGTTCCTGGTCGCGCGCTATGGCGAGTTCGTGCTGTACCGGCCGCAGGTGGAATCGCGCACCTGGTTGCTGTGGTTTGGCCCGTTGCTGGTCCTGCTGGTGGGCGGCACGGCAGTGGTCATGGTGGTACGCCGCCGCAGCGCTGCCGCGCCCGCGCTGCCGCCCGACGAGCAGGAGTGGTGATGGTCGGTTTCGTGATTGCGGTGGTAGCCGTTGCACTGCTGGCCTCTGGCGTGGCGTTGCGGCCACTGTGGCGGCAGACGCGCGGGCTGGCCGCCAGCGTGGCGGCGCTGCTGCTGGCCGCCAGTGCAGCGCTGTACTGGTTGGTGGGCACGCCGGGCGCAATCGAGCTGGCCGCCAACCGCCCGGACACGCCACGCACGCTGGATGAGGCCATCGTGCAGCTGCGCGCCGCGCTGGCGCGCAATCCCGAGCAGGCCGAAGGCTGGGTGCTGCTGGGACGTTCGCTGTCCAGCCAGCAGAAATTCGTCGACGCCCGCGACGCCTTTGCGCGCGCGGTGGCGCTGCGACCGGATGAACCGGACGTGCTGGTGGCGGCCGCGCAGGCGCGCATGCTTGCCGACGACAGCGGCCGCCCGGATCCGCAGGCGATGCGCCTGCTCGAGCATGCGCTCAGCGTGCAGCCGGACCACCAGCGCGCACGCTGGTTCCTGGGCGTGGTGCAGCGCCAGGCCGGCCAGCCGGCCAAGGCCAGCGCCACCTGGGAGCCATTGCTGCAGGTGGTCGACGCCAGCACCCGCCCTGGCCTGCTCGAGCAGATCAACGCCGCACGCGGGGAAGCCGGGCTGGCAGCGTTGCCGGCAGCCGAGAGCGGCGCCGATACGGCGGCCGGCAAACGCATCAGCGTGCGCATTGCGCTGGATGCGGAATTCGCCAAACGCGCCGCGCTGCCCGGCGACACCAGCGTATTCGTGATCGCCCGCGCGGCCGACTCCCCGATGCCGGTGGCAGTGGAAAAACATGCCCTCAGCGAGTTGCCGCTGACGGTCACCCTGGACGACGGCGACAGCCCGATGCCCACCCGCGCCCTGTCGTCATTGGACAACGTGCAGGTGCTGGCGCGGCTGTCGCGCAGCGGCAACGCGATGCGCCAGGCCGACGATGTGGAAAGCACGCCGATCACCGTGCAACTGCCGGCCAACGCCCCAGTAGAGCTGGTGATCGGACGCTAGTAGGGCTGGTGATGGGACGCTAATAGTGCGTGCGTCAACCGGCCCACCACGCTGCAACACGTGGTTTCACTTGCGCTACAAGAGCACAGCCAGCCGCTCCTCCCGATTCCCGATTCCCGATTCCCGATTCCCGACTCCCAATTCCCACCCCCATGACCGAATTCATCCCCACCGGCAGCCTGTTCCACGCCCTGCCCTCGCCGTTTCCGATGAAGCGCGGCGGCGCCCTGCACCAGGCGCGCATCGCCTATGAAACCTGGGGCACGCTGGCCGCCGATCGCAGCAATGCGCTGCTGATCGTCACCGGGCTGTCGCCCAATGCGCATGCCGCCGCCAACCAGGCCAATCCGGAACCGGGCTGGTGGGAAGCGATGCTGGGGCCGGGCAAGCCGATCGATACCACGCGCTGGTTCGTGGTCTGCGTCAACTCACTGGGCAGCTGCAAGGGTTCGACCGGGCCGGCGTCGATCGATCTGGCCACCGGCGAGCGCTATCGGCTGCGCTTTCCGGACCTGTCGATCGAAGACGTGGCCGATGCCGCCGCCGATGTGGTGCGCGCGCTGGGCATCGCGCAACTGGCCTGCCTGATCGGCAACTCGATGGGCGGCATGACCGCGCTGGCGCTGCTGCTGCGCCATCCCGGCATCGCGCGTAGCCATATCAACATCTCCGGCAGCGCGCAGGCCTTGCCGTTTTCCATCGCCATCCGCTCGCTGCAGCGCGAAGCCATCCGGCTGGACCCCAACTGGAACGGCGGCCATTACGACGACACCCGCTACCCGGAATCGGGCATGCGCATGGCCCGCAAACTCGGCGTGATCACCTATCGCTCGGCGCTGGAATGGGACGGCCGCTTCGGCCGCGTGCGGCTGGATTCCGAACAGGCCGACGACGATCCGTTCGGGCTGGAATTCCAGGTGGAAAGCTATCTGGAAGGCCACGCGCGCCGCTTCGTGCGCTTCTTCGATCCCAACTGCTATCTGTACCTGAGCCGCTCGATGGACTGGTTCGATCTGGCCGACTACGCCGAGCAGGCTCCGAGCGCACAGGCGCCATTGGCTGGCGCCGGCGACGCCGGCGCGCCTGTCGGCAACGCGTCGGCACGCCAGGACTCCAGCGATGGCAAGGTGCTGGCCGGCCTGTCGCACATCCGCATCGCACGCGCGCTGTCGATCGGCGCCAACACCGACATCCTGTTCCCGGTGCAGCAACAGGAACAGATCGCCGATGGCCTGCGCGCCGGCGGCGCCGATGCCCGCTTCATCGGCCTGGATTCGCCGCAGGGCCACGACGCCTTCCTGGTGGACTTCGCACGGTTCGGCCCGGCGGTCCGCGACTTCCTGGACGCCTGCTGATTGCCAGGTCCACATCCCGATCGAGGTCGCGCTCCTCGCAGACCGCAAGCCGCAAGCTGACTGGATCCAGATCCCGATCGACGCCCACCACCAGCAGCCAGCTGCCGCGCCGGCTGCTGGCCGGCCTGTTCGCGGCCGGCATGCTCGGCCTGGTACTCGCAGATCGGCTGCCGGCTGCGATTGCGCTCTGGTACGCGGCAACCAGCATTGCCGCACTGATCGCCTATCGGCTGGACAAGAGCGCAGCCAGGCGCGGCCAGCGCCGCACCCCGGAAGCCACCCTGCATGCCATCGCATTGCTCGGCGGCTGGCCCGGCGCGCTGCTGGCGCAATCGCTGTTCCGGCACAAGACCGTCAAGACCTCGTTCCAGATCGCGTTCTGGGTCAGCGCGCTCGCAAACGCCGCGGCCCTGGCCTGGGCGGTGTATCTGACGCGCTGAAGCGCCATGCCCATGCTTATGGGGGGCTGACAAAACGCCTGCGCAGCCGCGATGCAGGCGTGGCGGCTGCTCGGTGCGGCATGTGCCACGCGTCCAACGGGTGCTGAGCGCGCCATCCACGCCCAGCTGACGACTGCGCGCTTCGGTCTGTTGGTCGCTCCAGAACCCAGCCATGGCGAGGGAGCTCATTCCAGCGACTGCAGCGTTCCTTCACGCATGCGGTAATGCCGGTGCACCACACCGGCAGGCACGCTGTCGTGGGTGATCATCACCAGGCTGCGCTCGCCGAGCGCGGCGGCAAGATCCAGCAGCAAGGCGTGGGCGGTATCCACATCCAGCCCGTCGGTGGGTTCGTCCAGCAGCAGGATGGGCGCATCGCGCAGCAAGGCGCGCGCCAGCGCCAGGCGGCGCGCCTGGCCGGCAGACAGCGTGGCACCGTTCTCGCCGACCCAGGTCTCCAGCCCGTTCTGCGCACTGGCCCAGTCGCGTAGACGCACCTGGTCGAGCACCGCCCACAGCGCAGCGTCGCTGGCGGCGGCGTCGCCGATCAGCAGGTTTTCGCGCACGCTGCCGGCAAACACCGGGGCGTTCTGCGGCAACCAGGCAATGCGCCGGTGCCAGTGCGCCTGCGCACACCGCTGCAGATCGATGCCCGCGTAGCTGACTTGCCCGGCCTGCGGATCCCATAGCCGCAGCAGCAGCGCCGACAAGGTGCTCTTGCCGCTGCCGCTATCACCGCCGATGGCGATGCGCTCGCCGGCTGCCAGGGTCAGATCGAGCCCCTGCAACACCGGACGCACGCCACCAGGCCAGGAAAACGACACTTGTTGCAGCTGCAGCGTGCCCGTGCGCGGCACCTCGGCGGGCTGCACCGGGTCGCTGACCGAGGGCGCCTGATCGACGATGGCCTGCAGCCGCCCGGCCGCCACGCGCGCGCCCTGCAGTGCCTGCAAGGCCAACCCGGCGCCGGCCGACACTTCCAGCAGGGCCATGGTGAGAAACACCAGCGCGGCCGCCAGTTCGGCGGTGATCGCTCCCTGCTCGACGGCGCGCAGTGCCAGCCACAGCATGCCGGCCAGCCCGACGCCGCCGCAGAGCGCATGCAGCAGGTTGCCGGTGATCAGGCGCCGGCGCTGCAGGCGATCGCCGTCCATCACCGCCGCGGCGGCCGCATCGACCTGCTGCAGCCAAGCGTCCTGGGCGTGGACCGCGGCCAGATCCGCCGCACCTTCCAGGCCCTCGAACGCCCGGGTCCGCAGCTGGGTGCGCTGCTGCGCGCGCAGCCGTTCGCGCTGCGCGCCGCCGCGTGCCACCTGCCACGGCACCAGCCCGCCGATCGCCACACCCAGCGCCAGCAACACCAGGGCCGCGGGTGGATGGATCAAGGCGGCGGCAACCACGCCGGCCACCCAGATGCCCAGCAGTGCCGCCAGCGGCGCCAGCGCACGCACGCTCACGCCGTCGACCTCGCCGATGTCCGACATCAGCCGCGCCAGCAGATCGCCGGTGCGCGTGGCCGACAGGCGCCCCGGTGCCAGCGGCAAGGCGCGGCGGAAGAACCACACGCGCAGATCGCGGGCGATGCGCAAGGTGGCATCGTGGCCGATCAGTTTCTCGCCGTAGCGCGACACGATGCGCGCGAACGTCAGGGCGCGGATACCGGCCGAGGGCGAGAAGAAATTGAAGCCGGCGCCCATGCCGACCACGCCGGCCAGGGCGGCAGCGGTCAGGAACCCGCCGGACAAGGCCAGCAGGCCCACCCCCGCCAGCAGGGTGGCCAGCACCAGCAGTGCCGACAGCCCCAGCCGCCAGGCATGCCGGGCGAACACATCGCGCAGACGGTCGTGGTGTGCCGCGCTCATGGCGACTCCACCGTGACGCTCGCCCCACGCAGGTCGATCACCGTATCGGCCCAGGCCATCACCGCCGCGCTATGCGTGGCCAGCACCACTGCACGGCCGCGCGCGAACACGCCCAGCGTGCGCAGCAGCGCAGCTTCCGTGTCCGGGTCGAGGAAGGCGGTGGGCTCGTCCAGCAGCAACACCTCAGGCTCGCGCAGCAGCAGCCGCGCCAGCGCGACGCGACGCGCTTCGCCACCGGAGAGCCCGAAGCCGCGCTCGCCGATCACCGTATGCAGGCCCTCCGGCAGGTGCGCGGCAAAGCGCATGACCTGCGCGGCCTCGGCCACGGCATGCAGCCGCGCGTCGCTGGCCTGCGGGTCGGCCAGGCGCAGATTGTCGGCAATGCTGCCGTGGAACAGATACGGCCGTTGCGTGGCATAGCCCACCCGCGCGCCGGGGCGCGGCACCACGCTGCCCGCCTGCGGGGTGAGCCAGCCGGCCAGGCCTTCCAGCAGCGTGCTCTTGCCGCTGCCGCTGGCGCCGATCACCGCCACCCGTTGCCCGGGCTCCAGCGCCAGCGAACACCGCTCGACCACCAGCTGCGGCGCACCAGGAGGACGCAACGCCAGTTCGCGTGCCTGCAGCAAGGGCACCTGCGCCTGCGCCGCCTGCGCCGCCTGGGCCGCAGCAGGCAGCGGCAGTGCGACAGCGATGGCGGCGCTGTCCGCAAACCCTTCCAGCAAGCGCTCGGACTCGGCCACCGCGGCCAACGCATTGGCGCGGTCGTGATAATGCGCGGCCAGCCGCCGCAATGGCGCGAAGAATTCCGGCGCCAGCAACAGGCAGAACATGCCGGCGCCCAGCGTGGGCAGACCGTGCAGATCCAGCATGCCCAGATAGCTCAGGCCAAAGTACAAGGCAATGATCGCCACGCTCACCGAGGCGAAGAACTCCAGCACCGTGGACGACAGGAAGGCGATACGCAGCACTTTCAGCGAGCGCTCGCGCACGCCGTCGGCCGCGGCGGCAATGCCGCTCAGCTCGGCCTGGTCGCGGCCATACACGCGCAGCAGGCCCAGGCCCTTGAGGCGGTCGGCGAAATGCCCGCCCATGCGGGCCAGCTCGCGCAATTGCTCGCGGCCGGCGGCCTCGGCGCCCCAGCCCACCAGCATCATGAAGAACGGAATCAGCGGCGCGGTCAGCAGCAGCACCAGGCCCACCACCCAATCGATGGAGAACACCGCGATCAGGATCAGCGGCGGCACCAGCAGCATTTCGGTTCGCGCCAGCTGATACCCGGCGAAATAGCCTTCCAGCGCATCGGTGTGCGCCAGGCTCAGTTCGCCCAGCTCGCCGCTGCGTTGCCGGCGTAGCCACACCGGCCCGTGCTGCACCAGGCGGCGCGCGATGCGCGCACGCAGCTCCCGTTTGGCGACATCGGCCACCTCGCCGGTCAACGACTGCGCCCAGGCCGTCAGCAGGGCACGGCCGAGCGCCGCCAACAGCAGGCCGGCAGCCACCTCGCGCAACTGCAGCAGTGCCAGATGCTGTACCAGCACCGCCTGCAGCAACCAGGCGATGGCGGCAGCCTGTGCCAGCAGCAAGACGCCCGACAACGCCACCGCCATGCCGGCCAGACGGCGCGGTCGCGTGGCCGATGCGGCCAGTGCGTCCAGCCATTGGCCGCGCTGACGGCGCTGGGCGGGCGTTTCGCTGGCGCGTGCGCTGGGCTGACTCACATTGCGTTCCGAAGACTGCTCACTGCGGGCGATTGTAAGGCGCCTCCTTCCCCTGACGGGACGGACAGTGTGCCGCACCGGGTGCGGGCCGCATTGATTTGGATCAACGCGCATGGCGCGGCAAGCGCAGATGATCCGCCCAACTCCTTCATCGACACCCAACCAGGCCCGCCCGCCATGATCGATTCGACAGTTGTTGAACTGTCGCGGCTGCAGTTCGCAGTCACCGCGATGTACCACTTCATCTTCCCGCCGCTGACCATGGGGCTGTCGTTCCTGCTCGGCATCATGGAAAGCGTCTACGTCATGACCGGCAAGCCGATCTGGCGGCGCATGACAATGTTCTGGGGCGTACTGTTCGGCATCAACTTCGCCATGGGTGTCGGCACCGGCATCGTGATGGAGTTCGAGTTCGGCATGAACTGGTCGTATTACAGCCATTACGTGGGCGACATCTTCGGCGCGCCGTTGGCGATCGAAGGGCTGATGGCGTTCTTCCTGGAAGCGACCTTCCTGGGCCTGTTCTTCCTGGGCTGGAATCGCCTGAGCAAGGTGCAGCACCTGATCACCACCTGGCTGGTGGCGCTGGGCAGCAATTTCTCTGCGCTATGGATCCTGATTGCCAACGGCTGGATGCAACACCCCACCGGTGCGGTGTTCAACCCGGACACCATGCGCATGGAGGTGGTGGATTTTGTCGCGGTGCTGTTCAACCCGGTGGCGCAGGCCAAGTTCGTGCACACCGTCAGCGCCGGTTACGTGCTGGGCGCGGTGTTCGTGATGTCGATCAGCGCGTTCTACCTGCTGCGCGGCAAACACCTGGACATGGCGCGCCGTTCGTTCGCGGTCGCCGCCGCATTCGGCCTGCTGTCGTCGTTGTCGGTGGTGGTGCTGGGCGATGAAAGCGGCTACGCGGCCAACGAACACCAGAAGATGAAGCTGGCGGCGATCGAAGCGATGTGGGAAACCGAAGCCGCACCGGCCGACTTCACCGCCTTCGGCATTCCCAACCAGCAGACGCATCGCAACGATTACGCGGTCAAGATTCCCTACCTGATGGGACTGATCGCCACCCGCTCGCTGGATACGCCCATCCCCGGCATCATGGAACTGGTGGAACGCGCCGAGCACCGCATCCGCGGCGGGCAGATCGCCTACGGCGCGCTGCAGCGCATCCGTGCCGACAAGGACGATGCCGACGCGCGCAAGGTGTTCAATGCGCACTGGCAGGACCTGGGCCACGGCCTGCTGCTCAAGCGCTACCGCGACGACATCGGCAACGCCACGCCCGAGCAGATCGCGCAGGCGGCCATGGACACCGTGCCGCGCGTGCTGCCGCTGTTCTGGACCTTTCGCATCATGGCCGCCATCGGCATCTATCTGATCGCCTTTTTCGCGGTGGCGTTCTGGTTCGCCTGCAAGCACAGCTTCCAGGAAAAACGCTGGTTCCTCACCTTGGCGCTATGGACCTTGCCGCTGCCGTGGATCGCGATCGAATGCGGCTGGTTCGTGGCCGAATACGGCCGCCAGCCGTGGGCGGTGGAAGGCGTGCTGCCCACCTTCTATGCAGCGTCGGGGCTGGATCTGTACGAGATCGTGCTGACCCTGGTGGGCTTCACCGCGCTGTACACCACGCTGCTGGTGATCGCGATCAAGTTGTCGTTGAAGACCATCCGCAAGGGACCGGACGCGTTGTTCCCGTCCAACCCGGCGCACGACGCACCCGCACGCACCGCACCGCTGAGCACCGGCGCTGTCGCCGGCAGCGCCCCGTAATCGCAGGAGAGACATCATGGATTTCGTTTTACTCGACTACGCCACCCTGCGCGTGATCTGGTGGGTGCTGCTGGGCATGCTGCTGTCCGGCTATGCGGTGATGGGCGGCTTCGACCTCGGCGTTGGCGCACTGCTGCCGTTCGTTGCCAGGGACGATGCGCAGCGCCGGCTGGTGATCAATACCGTCGGACCGGTCTGGGAGGGCAGCCAGGTGTGGCTGATCCTGGGCGGCGGCGCGATCTTCGCCGCATTCCCGCCGCTGTATGCGGTGAGTTTTTCCGGCTTCTACCTGGCGATGTTCGTGATCCTGTTCGCGTTGATCCTGCGCCCGGTGGGCTTCAAGTTCCGCGGCAAGCTGGCCGATCAACGGTGGCGCGACAGCTGGGACTGGGCTCTGTTCGTCGGCGGCTTCATTCCCGCGCTGATCATGGGCGTGGCAGTGGGCAACGTGCTGCTGGGCGTGCCGTTCCATTTCGACGACAGCATGCGCACGTTCTACACCGGCAATCTGTTCGGGCTGTTGACACCATTCGCACTGTTGGCCGGCCTGCTCAGCGTGGCGATGCTGCTGGCCCACGGTGCGGCGATGCTGGTGCTCAAGACCGATGGCCCGGTGGCCGACCGGGCCGCGCGCCTGGGCAGCAGCGCGGCAGTGTGTGCGGCGCTGCTGTTCGCCGCAGCCGGGGCCTGGGTGGCGCTTGGCTTGCCCGGTTATGCAGTGACATCGGTGCTGGCAACCGATGCGCAGACCAATCCGCTGGCCAAGACCGCCGCACTCACCGCCGCCGGTGGCTGGCTGCACAACTACAGCAGCATGCCGGCGACAGTGCTGGCGCCACTGCTGGGCCTGCTCGGCCTGGCAATGAGCGCGCTGTTGTTGCGCGCCCGCCGCGGCGGCCTGGCGTTCATCGCCTCCGGCAGCGCCATCGTCGGCATCATCTTCACCGTGGGCTTTGCGCTGTTCCCGTTCCTGCTGCCCTCCTCCACCGTGCCCAGCGCGAGCCTGACGCTGTGGGATGCCTCCAGCAGCCGGCTCACGCTGTGGATCATGCTGCTGGCCACTACCGTGTTCATGCCGATCATCCTGGCCTATACCGCATGGGTGTACCGCGTGCTGCGCGGCAAGGTCACTGCCGACGAACTGTCGGCCAATCCCAACGCGTACTGAGTCGCGCCGCTGCGGCACTGCGCGTGCATTGCCGCGGCGGCCCGCCATCCCGCTTTCATCGACTTCAAGGAGCACACCGATGTGGTATTTCGCCTGGATTCTCGGCACCGGCCTGGCTGCACTGGCCGCCGTGCTCAACGGCATGTGGTTCGAGGCACGCGAGCCAAAGCGCAGCCAACCGCCGCTTTGAAAAATAGTTGCAGCAGATGCTTGTCGATTCCGCATTCGCTGTGTAACATACGCGGCTCCTTCGGGGTGTAGCTCAGTCTGGTAGAGCGCTACGTTCGGGACGTAGAGGTCGCAGGTTCGAATCCTGTCTCCCCGACCAGTTTCAAAACACAAAACCGGCCTCGTGCCGGTTTTGTGCTTTCAGGCGCCGCTGCACGGATGTGTACGGTGCGGATGGTCCTTGCATGTCTGTTGTCACTGCCACCTTCTCACCGTCCGCCCAGTTGCGTGGTCGCGGCCTGGTGCTGGCTGCCATCCTGCTTTCTGCATTCAACCTGCGCACCGCGGTGACCTCGCTGACGCCGCTGCTGGAACGCATCGCCGATGAGTACGCCTTCGGTGCGCCGACCATGGGCGCGCTGGGCATGTTGCCCACTGCTGCGTTTGCCGTGACCGGCGGCGCCACGCCTGCGGTCCTGCGCCGCCTCGGACTATTGCGTACCGCGTTGCTGTCGATGGCCTTGGCCACGGCCGGGCTGGTGCTGCGCCCGCTGCTGCCGGGCACCGGTGGACTGCTGTCAGGCTCGCTGGTGGCGCTGGCCGGCATGGGCATGGGCAATGTGGTGCTGCCGCCGCTGGTGAAGCGCTATTTCGGCGAACGCGTGGGCCGGGTCAGCACGCTCTACATCACCGTGTTGCAGGTGGGCACCCTGCTGCCGGCGTTGCTGGCGGTCCCGGTGGCCGATGCGTTGGGCTGGCGCAGCTCGATGGTGGTGTGGGTGTTGCCGGCGTTGCTGGCGCTGGCCGCCTGGGCGCTGGTGCACACCCGCTCGGGGCGCCTACGTGCCACCGGCCCGGCGCCGGTCACCCCGACCCCCGAAGCCGAAGGCCGGGTCGCACGCACCGCACTGGGCTGGAGCATGGCGGTGACCTTCGGCATGACCTCGCTGGTGACCTATTCGATGTTCACCTGGCTGCCCACGCTGCTGCGCGAGGCCGGTGCCTCGCCCGCGTTCGGCGGCACCATGGTTGCGCTGTTTTCGGCCCTGGGCATGGCCGGCGCGTTGACCATGCCGGCGCTGGCGGTGCGCATGCGCAACCCGTTCCCGATCGTGCTGGCGTGCGCGGCCTGCCATCTGCTCGCATTCGCAGGTTTGTGGTGGGCACCGCTGGCGGCACCGGTGCTGTGGGTCACCCTGCTTGGGCTGGGGCCGAGTACCTTCCCGCTGGCACTGGTGCTGGTGAACCAACGCAGCCGCACCGCCGCCGGCTCGGCCGCACTGTCCGGGTTCTCGCAAGGCATGGGGTATGCGATGAGCTGCCTGGGGCCGTTCCTGTTCGGCTGGCTGCATGCGCACCGCGGCGGCTGGACGGCGCCGTTCGTGTTCCTGGTGATCTGCATCCTGATCCAGCTGGTGGCGGCCTGGGTAGCCTGCCGCCCACGGTTGCTGGAAGACAGCTGGGCGCCGCCGGCACGCGGCGCCCGTGCGGTCAGCGCACCGGCAGAGTGATGTAGCTGGGCTGCTCGGGCGTCACGTAGATGCGCTGGGTGGCCTTCTGGTAGTCGCCCGGCTTGGCGAAGAAGATGTTAGGCACGTAGGTCTGCGGGTTGCGGTCGTAGAGCGGAAACAGGCTGGATTGCACCTGCACCATCACCCGGTGGCCGGGCTGGAAGGTGTGGTTGGCGGTGGGCAGGCCGAACTCGAACGCCAGCGGTTGATTGGCCGCCAGCGGCTTGGGCGCACTGAAACTCTCGCGATACCGCCCGCGGAAGATCGCCAGCGACACCGGCAGTTCATAGCCGCCCATCTTCGGGCTGGACGCCATCTCATCCGGGTACACATCGATCAGCTTGACCACCCAGTCGCTGTCGCTGCCGCTGGTGGAGGCCTGCAGATGCACCTGCGGCGCGCCGGCAATCTGCAGCGGCGCGGTCAGCGGCTCGGTGACGAAGGTCAGCACATCCGGGCGCCCGTCCACGAACCGCTGGTCGTGCACCAGCCAGGTGGTCCACATGCTGCGGTCGCCAAAATCCACCGGGCGCGGTACGAACGGCACCGGCTTGGCCGGATCAGAAACGTATTGTTCGTAATCAGCCTTGCCAGCAGCCGGCGACTGGAACGACAGCGTGCCGCCGGCCTGCAGATACAGCGGCTTGCTCGCCGACGCACAGCCCTTGGCGCAACTGCGCGGCCAGGACTGCAGGCGATCCCAGCGGTTCTCGCCGGTGTCGTAGATGAACACCGGCGGCGTGCTCGCCTTGGGCGCGCCATCGACCAGGTATTGGTCGAAGAACGGGCGCAAGACATCGCGGCGAAACTGACGCGCGGTGTCGCCCTCGAAGTTCAACGCGCCCAGGGAGCTGCCATCGTAGTTCACCTGGCTATGCCGCCACGGGCCCATCACCAGATAGTTGAGCGTGTTGCCTTTGTCGCGCGGCTCCATCGCCGCATAGCTGTGGATCGCGCCCCACATGTCTTCCTGGTCCCACAGCCCCTGCAGCCACATCGTGGGCACCTTCAGCGGCGTGCGCGCCATCACCTTGTCCAGCGCCTGCTCCTGCCAGAACGCATCGTAGGCGGCGTGTTCGGTGAGCTTGTGCCACCACGGCAACTGCTCCAGGCCGGCGGCCTTGGCGAAGTCGCCGGCCGAGCCGGCACGCAGGAAGTTGCTGTAGTCGTCATGGCCTTGCCGCGCAATGGCGGCCCCCTTGCCACGCTTGCTGAGCTGGCCGGTGAAGTAGTCGAAGTTGACCTGGCGGAAGGCGCCGTAGTTGAACCAGTCGTCGCCCATCCAGCCATCGATCATCGGGCTTTCCGGCGCCGCCACCTTCAACGCCGGATGCGGGTTGGTCAGCGCCATCACCACGGTGAAGCCTTCGTAGGACGAGCCGATCATGCCGACTTTGCCGTTGGATTCGGCAACGTTCTTGACCAGCCAGTCGATGGTGTCCCAGGCATCGGTGGCATGGTCCACCTCGCTGGGATTGAGCGCGCCACGCAGCGGGCGGGTCATCACGTAATCGCCCTCGGAGCCGTACTTGCCGCGCACGTCCTGGAACACGCGGATGTAGCCGCCTTCAACGAAGACGTCGTCGCCGGGCGGCAGCAGGTCCTTCATATGCGGCGAGGCCAGGCGCTCGCTACGGCCACTGGCGTCGTAGGGCGTGCGCGTCAACACCATCGGTGCATGGCGTGCGCCCTTGGGCAGCACGATCACGGTATGCAGCTTCACCCCATCGCGCATCGGGATCATCACCTCGCGCTTGATGTAGTCGTTGCCCGCGTCGGGCGCCACGAAGGGCTTGCCGGTGATGTCCGGCGTCATCGCCGAGGTTTGCGCCAGCGCGTCGCCGGTGGCGGCGGCAATGGCAGTGGCGAGCAGGCAGGCGGCAAGACGGCGCATCGACAAACTCCGGATAGCACGGGGGCAACTGCCGACTGTGGCAGCGGCCGGGCTGCCGGGGGAGTGTCAAAGGTCGTGGTTGCGGCGTGCAGCGGCCTGATTGCCTTGACGCTCCGGCTGACGGCCCGGCTGCGCCGACGCCGCTGACGGCGTCAGTGCCGCACCTGCCCCTCGCCACGCACCACGAAACGCTCCACGGTGAGTGCCTCCAGGCCCATCGGCCCATACGAATGCAGGCGCGTGGTGGAAATGCCGATCTCCGCGCCCAGGCCGAGTTCACCACCATCGGAAAACCGCGAGGAGGCATTGACCATCACCACGGCCGAGCGCAGCGACTGTACGAACCGGTTGGCGTTGGCGGCGTCCTGGGTGGCGATGACTTCGGTGTGGTCCGAGCCGTGCTGGCGGATGTGCGCCAGCGCCGTGTCCAGGTCCGGCACCACGCGGATGGCCAGGATCAGGTCCAGAAATTCGGCGGCGTAATCGTCTTCGGTGGCGAGCGCAATCTCCGGCAGCACTGCGCGTGTTGCTGCATCGCCACGCAGCTCGACGTTGCGCGCGCGCAACGCGGAGGCGGCGGCAGGCAGGAAGCGCTCGGCGATCTCTGCGTGCACCAGCAGGGTTTCCAGCGCGTTGCAGGCCGACGGGCGGCTTGCCTTGCCATCGACCAGCAGGCGCACCGCCAGCTCCAGGTCGGCCGAGGCGTCCACGAACAGATGACAGACGCCCTTGTAGTGCTTGATCACCGGCACGCGCGCGTGTTCGGCAACGAAGCGGATCAGGCCCTCGCCGCCGCGCGGGATCGCCAGGTCGACGATGTCGGTCAGCTGCAGCAGCTCCAGCATGGTCTCGCGGCGCAGATCCTGCACCAGCGTCAAGGCCGCTTCGGGGACATCGGCCGCGCGCAACGCACGCTGCAAGGCCTGTGCGATCGCGGTGTTGGAATGGATCGCTTCCGAACCACCCCGCAGGATCACGCCGTTGCCGGCCTTGATGCACAGCGCCGCCGCATCGGCAGTCACATTGGGGCGCGCTTCGTAGATCATCGCGATCACGCCCAGCGGCACGCGCACCTTCTGCACGCGGATGCCGTTGGGGCGGATGTCGTCGCGGGTGACCTGGCCGACCGGATCGGGCAGTTGCGCCACCTCACGCAGCGCGGCAGCGATGCCGGCCAGGCGGGTGTCGTCCAGCGCCAGCCGATCGAGCATGGCCGAGCCGGTGCCCTTGGCGCGGGCGGCCTCGAGATCGCGCGCGTTTGCGGCAAGGATCGATGCCGCATCGGTTTCCAGCGCGGCAGCCATCGCCTCGAGCAGATCCTGCTTGGCCTGCGCGGAAAGTTGCGAAAGCACCTGTGCGGCATCACGGCATTGCAGGGCGAGGGATTTGATGGTCATTGGGGGGCCGGGATTTGGGATTCGGGAGTGGGGATTGGCAAAAGCGGACAACACCGCTCTATCACCATAACGGAATCATTGGCTGGGACACGGAGGCAATGTTCGAGAAACGCGACGCGCATGCGTTTGCAAATCCCCAATCCCCAATCCTCAATCCCGGCTACAACAGCACCAAGTCATCGCGGTGCACCACGTTCTCGCCGTAGCTATAGCCCAGAACGTTCTCAATCTCGCGCGAATGGCGGCCGGCGATGCGACGGATGTCCAGCGCCGAGTACTGGCTGACCCCGCGCGCCAGACAGCGTTCCCCGCCGGCATCGCGCAGGCGGATCTCCACCATGTCGCCGCGACGGAAATCGCCTTGCGCACCGGCCACGCCGCCCGGCAGCAGCGAGGCGCCCTTGTCGCTGAGTGCGGTGGCCGCACCCGCATCGATCAGGATCGCGCCGGCTTCCACCGGTGCGTGCCGCAGCCAGTACTTGCGTGCGGCGATGCGCGTGCGCGCGGCGTGGATGCGGGTGCCGCGCAGGCGATCCTGTGCCAGGGCGCGCACCACCTCGCCACTGCGTCCATTGAACAGATAGGTTTCGATACCGGCCGCGCCGGCCTTGGCGGCGGCCTCCAGCTTGGTGCGCATGCCGCCGGTGCCCACGCTGCTGCCACTGCCGCCGGCCATCGCCAATACCTCGGGCGTGAGGTCGGGCACTTCGTCGAGCGCGCGCGCCAGCGGGTTGCTACGCGGGTCGGCGCTGTACAGCCCATCGATGTCGGTCGCGATGAACAAGGCATCGGCATCGACCAGCGCAGCGACGATCGCGGCCAGGTTGTCGTTATCGCCCAGCTTGAGCTCGTCCACCGACACGGTGTCGTTCTCGTTGATCACCGGCAACGCGCCCAACCGCAGCAGCTCGCCCAGGGTGGCGCGCGCATTGAGGTAGCGGCGGCGGTTGCGCAGGTCGTCGTGGGTGAGCAAGACCTGCGCCACCGGGCGCTCGAAAAAACGCTGCCACAGTGCGATCAGTTGCGCCTGCCCGAGCGCGGCCAACGCCTGCCGTGCGGCGATCGGGGCACCGATCTCGGCGGCCTTCGGCAGGATGGCGCGGCCGGCGGCCACCGCGCCGGAAGACACGATCACCAGTTCGCGCCCGGCGGCCAGATTGGCCGAGACGAACTGCGCCAGCCCCAGCGCAAAGCGCGGCGACAGGCCGCCGCCATCGGCGGCGAGCAGGCTGCTGCCGACCTTGAGCACTGCACGTCGCCATGGCGGCAGCGCTTGCTCGATAAACGGGGACACAGCATCCGCAGCCGGCAGGGTCATGGGCGTGGCCTTTAGCGAATGGTCCATTCGTACACGCTCAGCTCCGAGGCCTGCAGGGTCGCCAATGGATCGCTGGCAACGATGGCTTGCGCCTGCGCCAGGCTGTCCACGTTGCACAGCACATAGGCACCGCCGCTGCCATCGGTGAACCCGCCGGTGAGATGCAGCCTGCCCTGTGCGCGCAGTGCATCGAGGAAGTCGCGATGCGGTTGGATGGCGGCATCGTCGAAGCTGGGAAGGCGCATGGCCAGGACCAGATAGAGCGTGGTCATTGCACGAATTCCTCAACGTCAGCAGCGATCCATGCGCTCATCGAAGCGCCTGCCAGCGGGCCCGCAACACATCCAGCTGCAGGTCCGCCGCCGCACCGGGCGAAACGCGCGCCGCCAGGCTACCTTCCGGCGTGCGCCCCTGCCCTGCAGTGTCCGAGGCTTCGGCGGCCGCCTTGTAGGCATCGCGGAACGGCACCCCGGCCACGGCGGCTTCCACCGCCACATCGGTGGCGTACATGCCGGAATCGATCGCTGCCTGCAGCTTGTCCGGGCGCCATTCCAGGTTTGCCAGCAGCGCCGGCAGCAGTTCCAGCGCGGCCAGGCCGCGGCCGAAACCGTGCACGATGGCGCCCTTGCTGCTCTGCAGATCGCGGTGATAACCGGACGGCAGCGACAGCAGTTGTTCGATCTCGGTACGTGCCGCCGCCACGCTGGCGTGGGTGGCGCGCATCAATTCGATGACATCGGGGTTGCGCTTGTTGGGCATGATCGAACTGCCGGTGGTGTACTGCGCCGGCAATGCAACGAAGGCGAACTCGCCGCTGGTGAACAACGAAAGGTCCCAGGCGATGCGCCGCAGATCCAGCGTTGCGCTGCCAAGCGCCTCGAGCGCGGCCAGCTCGTACTTGCCCCGCGAGAGCTGCGCATAGATCGGCGAGACCTGCAGCCGCGCGAAGCCCAACGCCGCCGTGGTGTGCGCGCGGTCTAGCGGCAGATTGACGCCGTAACCGGCCGCGGTACCGAGCGGATTGCTGTCCACCAGCTGCAAGGTGGCGTTGGCGCGCGCCGCGTTGTCGATGAAGGCCTCGGCCCAGCCGGCCCACCACATCCCCGCCGAAGACACCACCGCCCGCTGGATGTGCGTGTAACCGGGCACCGGCAACGCCGCCTCGGCCTGGGCACGGTCCAGCGCCACCTTCGCAATCTCGCCACTGAGCTCGGCCACGCGCTGCAACTTGTCCTTCAACCACAACCGCGTGGCCACCAGGATCTGGTCGTTGCGGCTGCGCCCGGTATGGATCTTGCGGCCGGCATCGCCCAGGCGCTCGGTCAGGCGTGCCTCGATGGCCGAATGGCAATCTTCGTACTGCTCGTCCAGCACGAAGGCACCGCTGCGGAAATCGTCGGCCAACACCTCCAGCTCGCGCTTTAGACCGGCCAGCTCGTCGGCGCCAAGGATGCCGATGTGCTGCAGGCCTTGCGCATGCGCCGTGCTGGCAGCGATGTCGTACAGGAAGAACTCGCGATCCAGGATCACGTCGTCGCCGGCCAGGAAGGCCTGGATCTTGGCGTCCACCGCCACACCGGGTTTTTGCCACAACAGATTGGTCATTGGGGGTCCTTTTTGCGGGACCGGGGACCCGGGACCGGGGACCCGGGAAAGCAGGAGCTTCTGCCCTTGCTCTCCCCGGTCCCCGGTCCCCGGTCCCCGGTCCCGAACATCACACTGGAATCGAGGTCAATTCGTCCCAGCCATACGCCAGGTTGAGATTCTGCATTGCCTGCGTCGCCGCGCCCTTGAGCAGGTTGTCCAGCGTCGCCACCACCACCACCCGCTTGTTGCCGGGCGCCAGGGTGATGCCACCGATCTGCACGCCGTGCCGGCCGGCGATGCGGCTGACCCAGGGCGCTTCGTCCACCAGCTCGATCAGCGGCTCATCGGCGTAGCGCTGCGCGTAGCGCGCCTGCAGCTGCTCGCGCGTCAGCGGCTGCTGCAGCCAGGCATTGACGGTCATGGTGATACCACGGAAATGCGGCGCCACATGCGGCATGAATTCCACCGGCACGCCGAGCTGCGCGGCCACTTCGCGCTCGTGCATGTGGTTGGTCAGCGCATACGGCATCAGGTTGTCGGCGAGCAGCTCGGGGTTGTTCTTGTCCGAGGGCGTGGTGCCGGCGCCGGAATACCCGGACACGCCGAAGCACTGCGGCGGGCCGGCCAGCTGATCCAGCAGCGGTGCGATCACCAACTGCATGGCAGTGGCATAGCACCCCGGGTTGCTGATGCGCCGTTGCCCGGCATACCGCGTACGGGTGAGTTCGGGCAAGCCGTAATACCAGGCCGGATCGAAGCGATAGTCGGCGGACAGATCGATCAGCAGCGTCTGCGGCCTGGCCGCATCGATCGCGGCCACGAACGGTTCGGCCTTGCCATTGGGCAGTGCCAGAATCACCACGTCGGCCGCCTTGGCGGCCACCGCGTCGGCGTCCAGACTTTCGAACCGCAGATCGCCGCGATAGCCGTCGTTGTGGTCGGCCACCGCCTGCCCGGCCAGTTCGCGCGAGGACACGAAGACCAGCTGTAGATGCGGATGCGCCGCCACCAGCGTGATCAATTCCGAACCGGTATGCCCGCGGGCGCCGACAATGCCGATGGTGGTGGTTGCTTGAACACTCATGCGTTTGCTTCCAGGCGGAACTGCAGGTGGCGTTTGACCGCGGCCCATTCCGTATCGATGATGGAGAACACCACGGTATCGCGCGGCGTGCCGTCGGCGTGGCGAGTGTGATTGCGCAGCACCCCGTCCTGCTTTGCACCAAGCCGCGCAATGGCCGCGCGCGAGGGATGGTTGAACCAGCTGGTTTCGAACACCACGCTCAGGCACTCCAGCGTTTCGAAGGCATGCTGCAGCAGCATCAGCTTGGTTTCGGTGTTGACGCCGCTGCGCTGCACACGCGGGGCGTACCAGGTGTAGCCGATCGACAGCCGCGGCACCGCCGTATCCAGCCCGTAGTAGCGGGTGCAGCCGACGATCTCGCCTGCCGCATTGCGCACCACGAAGGGCAGCATCCTGCCTTCGGCCTGCGCCGCCAACGCGGCGGCCAGGTAGTCGTCCAGCTGCGCCGGTGCCGGCACCCCGGTGTACCACAGCCGCGACAACGCACCGTCTTCCAGCGCGACACGCAGGCCGTCGACGTGCGCGGCCTGCAAGGGCTCCAGCGTCGCATGCTGCCCGCGCAGGGTGGGCAGCTCGCGCCACAGCAAGGGCAATTGGCTCCAGGTCATCGCACTCAGCCCAGCAAGGTCGGCTGACGGGTGGCGCAATGCGCCACGCAGTGCTGGATCTGCGCGAAACTCTCCAGCCCGTACCAGAACACCTTCCACTTTTCCTGCTTGATGCAGCCGTCGGATTCGGCGTAGTAGAAGATGTTGACCTGGTTGTTGTGCCGCGAGCGCCAGAACAGTTGCGGGGTTTGTTCGCGCATCACGTTCCACACCGCACGCCCCAGACCTTCGCCCTGCGCATCGTCGAGCACGGCGAACTTGTCCAGATAGGTCAGCCGGCGCTCCCCGAACTCACCTTCGTCGGTGAGGATCACCGCCGCGCGATAGTTCTCGCTGACGTAGGCACGCAGTAGCGTGGTGTTGGAAAAATAGTCCGGCACCAGGGTGCGGCCGAAGCTGGATTCGATCAGCGATCTGAGCCGCGGCAGATCCAGTTCGTCCCAGGACGTGGCGCGCAGCACGCGCTCGCCCCGCCGGACCAGCGTGCCGGAGCCCTTGTGGGTGAACAGTTCCTTGGCCAGATCCGCCGGCCGGGTGATCGACACCGACGACTCCAGCGGCAGCCGGTCGAGCAGGTCCTTGATCTGTTCGATCTTCACCCGCATGCCGCCGTTGATCCACGGCTGCTGCATCAGGTGGTCGTACTCGGTGGACAGGTTGATCGAATCGATCAGCTTGCCATCGGCATCCAGCAGCCCGCCGGTGCCGGTGAGGAAGATGATCTTGTACGGCTGCAGCTCCTGCACCAGCTCGTTGGCGGCAAAGTCTGCGTTGACGTTGAGGATCTGCCCGCTGGGCGTTTCGCCCAGGCTGGTGATCACCGGGATCGAGCCGGCCTGCAGGCTGGCTTCGATCGGTGCCAGATTCACCGCCTTGACCTCACCGACCAGGCCATAGGTGTCGCGGTCCAGGTACTGCGCTTCGAACACGCCGCCGGTGATGGAGGTGGCGCGCGCGCCGTTCTGCTGCAGCGCCTCCACCAGCTTGAGGTTGGATGCCTGGAACACCTTGCGCACGATCGCCAGCGCTTCGGGCGAGGTCACCCGCAAGCCGTTGACGGTCTGCTTTTCGATGCCGGCAGCCGACAGTTCGGCGTCCAGCTGCGGGCCCGCGCCGTGCAGCACGATCGGGGTCAGCCCCACTTCCTGCAGGAACGACAGCGACGAGGTCAGTGCCTCCAGATCGTCGCGCAACACCGCGCCGCCGACCTTGACCACCGCAAAGCGTTTGGCGTCGAGCTGCGAAAACCGCTTGAGGTACTGGCTGATTTCCTTCGCGCTGGCCATGCTCGAAAGCAGGCGCACGATGGTCTGGCGGGTCTGTTTGTGGGGCTGTGCTGGGAGGGACATTGCCGTGATCGAAAGAGGAAGGAAGCGCCAGGCGCAAGGGGTGGTTTAGCGGGAACCGTTGATGATGCGATGGACCGATTCGGTGTAACGCTGCAGCTGTTCCAGCGTCACGAACTCATCGGCGGTGTGCGCCTGGGCGATGTCGCCCGGGCCGTAGACCAGCGCCGTATAGCCGCCGGCCGAGAACAGCGAGGCCTCGGTCCAGAAATCCACGGCGTTGCCGATCGGCAGATCCAGCGCGTCGGCCACATCGCGCGCGGCCAGGCGGCGTTCTTCGGCACGCGCAATGTCGCCGGACGGCAGGCTCGGGCCGCGAAAGGTCTCTTCGAAATGCGCTGCCGCAGGATCGGCAAAACCGGCGAAGGTCGCCAGCAGGCCATCCACATCCATCGACGGCAGCGGTCGAAACCCGAAGCGCAGCTCGGCCGCCGGCGCGATCATGTTGGCCTTGATGCCGCCATCGACGCGGCCGATGTTGAAGCGCAGGCCGGTCAGGCCGCCGAAGCGTGCATGCGCCAGCGCCTGGACATGATCCAGCGCCTTGCCACCCCAGCGCATCGCCTGATGCAGCGCGCTCGCTGAAGGGTCCTGCTTGCCCGACGCATGCCCTGCGCGGCCGGCAAAACGCATCAGCACCGAGCTGATGCCGCGATGCGCCAGCACCGCCTCGCTCATGGTCGGCTCGGCCACCAGCACCGCTTCATATGCCGGGACCCGGGACCCGGGACCCGGGACCGCGGGATGGGCGGCCAGGAATGCAGCGATACAGCGCGGATCGTTGGCTTCCTCATCGGACGAAAACAGGAAGGCGGCATCGCCATCGCCGGCATTGGCTGCGGCGATCAACGCCGCAGCCGCGCCTTTGATGTCGCACACGCCCAGGCCGACCACGCGGTCGTCGAGCCGACGCATCACGTGCGGATCGGCGCTCCAATGCGGCGAATCCGGCACCGTGTCCAGGTGTACGTTGAACAGATACTTTGGAGTTCCACGGACCGCATACAGGCTCACCGCCCCGGCACCGTGGTCGATCACCTCGACCTGGAAACCAGGCAACTGCGCGCGCAGGTAATCGAAGATGCCACCTTCGGCGGCGATCGCACGCGGCGGGTTGCGGGTATCGAAGGCCACCAGCGTTTCCAGGTGGGTCAGCGTATTGTCGAGCAGTGTCGTCATTGATCGCGTCTGGTTGCGTCGGGCGGCGTGGTGGCGCCTCCCTGGATGGACATGGTGCTTCTACGTTCATGCAGTCCTTCCCCCGCCTGCGGGGGAAGGTGCCCGAAGGGCGGATGGGGGCAGCTGGGGGCAGCGCCACAGCCTCGCCCTCATCCGGCGCTACGCGCCACCTTCTCCCGCACGCGGGAGAAGAAATCTGCGCGCAGGCGTGCAGCATCAAGCCACCCCGTGGCACGCGGCCGATTGCGGGTATCGAAGGACACCAGCGTTTCCAGGTGGGTCAGCGTATTGTCGAGCAGTGTCGTCATTGATCGCGTCTGGTTGCGTCGGGCGGCGTGGTGGCGCCTCCCTGGATGGACATGGTGCTTCTACGTTCATGCAGTCCTTCTCCCGCCTGCGGGGGAAGGTGCCCGAAGGGCGGATGGGGGCAGCGCCACAGCCTCGCCCTCATCCGGCGCTACGCGCCACCTTCTCCCGCACGCGGGAGAAGAAATCTGCGCGCAGGCGTGCAGCATCAAGCCACCCCATGGCACGCGGCGGGTTGCGGGTATCGAAGGCCACCAGCGTTTCCAGGTGGGTCAGCGTATTGTCGAGCAGTGTCGTCATTGATCGCGTCTGGTTGCGTCGGGCGGCGTGGTGGCGCCTCCCTGGATGGACATGGTGCTTCTACGTTCATGCAGTCCTTCCCCCGCCTGCGGGGGAAGGTGCCCGAAGGGCGGATGGGGGCAGTAGCACAGCCTCGCCCTCATCCGGCGCTACGCGCCACCTTCTCCCGCACGCGGGAGAAGAAATCTGCGCGCAGGCGTGCAGCATCAAGCCACCCCATGGCACGCGGCGGGTTGCGGGTATCGAAGGCCACCAGCGTTTCCAGGTGGGTCAGCGTATTGTCGAGCAGTGTCGTCATTGATCGCGTCTGGTTGCGTCGAACAGCGTTTGGCGTGTCGCCCCATGGAAATAGTGCTTCTAAGTTCGTGCAGCCCTTCCCCCGCCTGCGGGGGAAGGTGCCCGAAGGGCGGATGGGGGCAGCGCCACAGCCTCGCCCTCATCGGGCGCTACGCGCCACCTTCGCCCGCACGCGGGAGAAGCAATCTGCGCGCAGGCGTGCAGCATCAAGCCACCCCGTGGCACGCGGCCGATTGCGGGTATCGAAGGACACCAGCGTTTCCAGGTGGGTCAGCGTATTGTCGAGCAGTGTCGTCATTGATCGCGTCTGGTTGCGTCGAACAGCGTTTGGCGTGTCGCCCCATGGAAATAGTGCTTCTAAGTTCGTGCAGCCCTTCCCCCGCCTGCGGGGGAAGGTGCCCGAAGGGCGGATGGGGGCAGTACCACAACCTCGCCCTCATCCGGCGCTACGCGCCACCTTCGCCCGCACGCGGGAGAAGCGATCTGCGCGCAGCACCGAATGCCGTGGTCAGCGATTCACCTGCGCGTACAGCGTGGAACTCATGCCGAACAACTTGATGAAGCCTTCGGCCTCTTCCACGCCCCAATCCGCCGACTGCGCGTAGGTCGCGCCCTTGGTGTTGAGCAGATGCGGCGAACGCACCGCCACCGCATCGACGCGGCCACCGCGCGTTTCCAGCACCACTTCGCCATTGACCTTGGACTGCGACGACTTCAGGAATGCCTCGATGTCGGTCTTGAGCGGGTCGTGGTAGAAACCTTCGTACACCAGCTCCACCCACTTGCGCGCCACGTCCGGCTTGAAGCGATTCTGCTGCTTGGTCAGCACCGCATCTTCCAGCGCACGGTGCGCGGTGAGCAGCGAAATCAGGCCCGGCGCTTCGAACACGATGCGGCCCTTCAAGCCGATCACGGTGTCGCCGGTGTACACGCCGCGGCCCACGCCGTACTGCGCGAACAAGCTGTTGAGCTTGGCCAGGATCTTGGCGCCCGGCAGCGGCTCGCCGTCCAGTTCCACCGCTTCGCCTTCGACAAACTTCAGCGTCACCGTCAGCGCTTCGGTCGGCCACGCGCTGCGCGGCGCGCACCAGCCACGCGCACCCTCGCCCGGGGCTTCCCACCGATCGATCTCGCCGCCGGACATGGTCAGTCCCAGCAGGTTCTCGTTGATGGTGTAGGCCTGCTGCTTGGCACGCACGCCGAAGCCGCGCTCTTCCAGATACTTCTGCTCGTAGGCGCGGGTCTGGGTGTGCTCCTTCTGGATTTCGCGGATCGGCGCGACGATCTGGTAGTCGCCCAGCGCCTTCACCGCCAGGTCGAAACGCACCTGGTCGTTGCCCATGCCGGTGCAGCCGTGCGCGATGATGCGCGTGCCCAGTTCTTCGGCGCGCTTGAGCGCGGCATCGACGATCAGGTAGCGGTCCGACACCAGCAACGGGTACTGGCCCTGGTAGCCCTCGCCCGCCCACACGAACGGCTTGACGAAGCCTTCCCAGATCGCCGGGCCGCCATCGACGGTGACATGGCTGGCCGCGCCCAGTTCGGCGGCGCGCTTCTCGATGAACTCACGTTCTTCGGCATCCACGCCGCCGGTATCGGCAAACACCGTGTGCACCGCGTAGCCACGTTCCTGCAGATACGGAATGCAGAAGCTGGTGTCCAGACCACCGGAGAACGCCAGGACGATGTCTTTGGTGCCGGGAGTGGAGATTGGGGATTCGGGATTGGTGGAAGCAGCGCTCATCAATGTTCCTTAGTACGTAAAGGTGGGGGCCAAGGTGTTGCTGTTGCGATTCTCTAATCCCGATTCCCGATTCCCGCTTGCGAAGCAAGCGCAGCCATGATCGCCTTCTGCACATGCAGGCGATTCTCCGCCTCATCGATGGCGATGCAGTTGGGCGAATCCATCACCGCATCGGTGGCCTTGACGTTGCGACGCAGTGGCAGGCAATGCGAGAACACGCCGTTATTGGTCAGCGCCATCTTGCGCTCGTCGACGATGAAGTGCTGGTACTGGTCGCGGATCGGCTTTTCCGGCTCCCAGTTGCCGAAGAACGGCAACGCGCCCCAGCTCTTGGCATACACCACATCGGCGCCGGCGTAGGCGCTGTCGATATCGTGGCTCACCTGCAGCGAGCCACCGCTTTCGGCCACGTTCTGCGCCGCCCAGCCCATGTAGCGCTCGTCCAGGACGTAGTCCGGCGTCGGGCACAGCAAGGTCACGTCCATGCCCATGCGCGTGGCAATGGTCAGCGCGGAATTGGCCACCGCAGTGTTGAGCGGCTTGGGGTGGTAGGTCCAGGTCAGCACGTACTTCTTGCCGCGCAGATCGCTGGTACCGAAGTGTTCCTGCAGCGCCAGCGCATGCGCCAGCTCCTGGCACGGGTGGGTGATCGTCTCCATGTTGATCACCGGCACCGGCGAATACTTGGCGAAGCTCTTGAGCACCTGGTCCTCGCGGTCCTTGGACCAGTCGACGAACTTCGGGAACGCACGCACGCCGATCAGGTCCACATAGCGCCCCAGCACGCGCGCCACTTCGGCGATGTGCTCTTCGGTATCGCCATCCATCACCGTGCCCAGGTTGAACTCGATCGGCCACGCATCCTTGCCCGGCTGCAGCACCACCGCATGCCCACCCAGCTGGAAGGCACCCAGTTCGAAGCTGGTGCGGGTGCGCATGGACGGGTTGAAGAACACCAGCGCGATCGACTTGCCCTTCAGCTCGCTTCCCAGCTTGTTGCGTTTGAACAGCGCGGCCTGGGTCAACAGCGCGTCCAGTTCGGCGCGGCTCCAGTCCTGGGTGTTCAAGAAGTGCTTCAGTGACATCGATCGATCCTTTGCTGCGTGCTTCTGCTGCGTGGTCCGTCAGGAGCGACGGGGTGCGCGACATGCGCGTTTCTTGCGGTTGAAACTTTCGTGACGCCAAAACGAAAAAACCCAGCCTGCGGGCTGGGTTTTCAACGTCGGAACAGCAAAACGCCCCGGCTCACCCAGCGAACATGTGGGATTCCGGTCGGCGGGCACGCGAGGTCATGCCGGAGGCCATCCGGGCGGCGCTGGTGTCGTGCTGAAAGGCGTTTGCTTGCATAGGGCGCGAATCCTCGCATGCATGCGGGAACGGCGCAACCGCCGCGCGGCTCAGCGCGGCGGCGCGACGATGGCGTCGGGGATGTAGGGGGTCACCGAGACGCGGATCCGCAGCCGGTTGCCCGGGTCCTCCGGCAACCGCGAGCGATATTTGGTGCCCTTGTAGACGTAGTCCACGTCGAAGGCGATCGGCCGGCGGAACTCGCGCGGCACTTCCACCACCTTGCAGTTGCGGCGCGTGCTGATCGGCGGCACCGCCGCCGGCGCGGCCGGCTCGGGGCGACGCGAGAACATTTCCTTGACCGAATCCATCATGCGGTTGATGCGCCCCTCGTCCTCGGCCGGCGCCACCGCAACCTGGGCGGCCTGCTCGGCCTCGCACTGCTCCTCGATGCGGGTGGCGCGCAAGGTCTGGTACACCGGCTCCACGTTCAATACCTGGGCGTAGTCGAGCTTGACGTTCTCGATCACGACGACCCGGTTTTTCACCTCGGGATCTGCGGCATGTGCCGGCATCACCTGCCAGGCCAGCACGCACAGCACGGAGAACGGGAGAAGTCGCATCAGGAGCAAGATGGCCAGGCCAGGCAATACGTTAGTGTATGGAGCTTGGATGGTTCCGGGCTGAACGCAGCCCATCCGGTTGCCGGGCAGCCAACCGGTTCGCCGCACTGCCGCGACCGGCTAGAATCGCGAGGTTGCCCCTTTCAAGATGCCGATGAGCCTGCGCCTGCACAACAACCTGACGCGGCGGGTCGAACCGTTCGCGCCGCTCGATCCCGCCAGCCCCACCCTGTACGTGTGCGGCCCCACCGTCTACAACTACGCGCATATCGGCAACGCACGCGGCCCGGTGGTGTTCGATGTACTGGCCGCGCTGCTGCGCCGCCGCTATGGCGCCCTGCGCTACGCGCGCAACATCACCGACGTGGACGACAAGATCAACGCCGCCGCGCAGGCGCAAGGCGTGCCGATCTCCGTCATCACCGACCGTTTCGCCGCGATCTATCGCCAGGACATGGCCGCGCTCGGTGTGGTGCCGCCGGACATCGAACCGGAAGCCACCGCGCACATCCCGCAGATCGTGGCGATGATCGAGCAGCTGATCGCGAGCGGACATGCCTACGCCGCCGAAGGCCATGTGCTGTTCGCGGTGGCCAGCTTCGATGGCTACGGCAAGCTGTCGCGGCGCGATCCGGACGAGATGCTGGCCGGCGCCCGCGTGGACGTGGCGCCGTACAAGCGCGACCCCGGCGACTTCGTGCTGTGGAAACCGTCCAGCGACGAGCTGCCCGGCTGGGAGTCGCCGTGGGGCCGTGGCCGCCCCGGCTGGCATATCGAATGCTCGGCGATGGCCGCGGCCCATCTGGGCCCCACCATCGACATCCATGCCGGCGGTGTGGACCTGCAGTTTCCGCACCACGAAAACGAAATCGCGCAGAGCGAGTGCGCCCACGGCGGCGCCACCTTCGCACGGTTCTGGCTGCACAACGGCATGCTCAATTTCAGCGGCGCCAAGATGAGCAAGTCGCTGGGCAACATCGAAACCGTGCACGACCTGATTGCCAGGCATCCGCCCGAAGCGCTGCGCTGCGCGCTGTTGAGCGCGCATTATCGGCAGCCGCTGGATTGGTCGGATGCGTTGATCGAGGATCAGATCAAGCGCCTGGATGGCTTGTACGGTACCTTGCGCCGGCTTGCTGGCGTCCGAGCGGAACCGGCAATTCCCGCGCAGATCGAAGAGGCGCTCAACGACGATCTCAATACACCGCTGGCGTTAGCGGTGCTCGCCAAGTTAGCCAGAGAGGCCAATCGCGCTTTGCTTGAGATGGCGCCGCCGGGCGGCCCCGATCCTGCGGATGCCGGCACGCGGGGCGACGCCGTACGTCGGGCCAAGGCCGAATTGCTCGGCGCCGGTCTGGCCTTGGGCCTACTCCAGCAAGACCCGGCCGCCTGGTTCTCGCGCGGCACCGACGCCGGCGACGATGCGCGCATCACTGCGCTGGTCGAAGAGCGCAGCGCCGCGAAGAAGGCCAAGGATTTCGCCCGTGCCGATGCCATCCGCAAGCAACTCGCCGACGAGGGCATCGTCCTGGAAGACACCCCGCAAGGCGTACGCTGGAAACGCGCCTGACCGTTCCTTCTCCCGCCGGGACATTGTCCCCCTTCATGGGGGAGAAGGTGGCGCGTAGCGCCGGATGAGGGTGCGGGCGAAGCCACGTGCACTAGACCACGAGGCTTCGCCCCTACCCTCACCCCAACCCCTCTCCCGGCGGGAGAGGGGCAATTCCCGAGTTCAATACTCTACTCATCCCCTGAACCGCACTTGCACACCTCCACGTCAAAAGCGCATGACATACCCTTCTCCCGTCGGGACATTGTCCCCCTTCATGGGGGAGAAGGTGGCGCGCAGCGCCGGATGAGGGTACGAGCGCAGCCACGTGCACCTTTTTGAGATGGACGAAGCCGTTCGCATCGAATTCCCGCGAGGCTTCGCCCCTACCCTCACCCCAACCCCTCTCCCGGCGGGAGAGGGGCTCTGACCGAACGCCCCTGGATTTTTGCGAACGATTCTGGAACTTTGATGACCAACTCCCCCTTCCCGCTCGAACCCACTGCCACCGAGGCGCAGGCCGCCATTGCCGAGGAGTTCTCCTTCTTCGGCGATTGGTCCGAGCGCTACCAGTACCTGATCGACCTGGGTCGCAAGCTGCCCGCCTTCCCGGAGCAGTGGAAGACCGAAGAGCATCGCCTGCACGGCTGCCAGTCGATGGTGTGGATCGTGCCCGAGGGCAGCGCCGAGCGGCTGGACTTCCACGCCGTCAGCGATTCGGCGATCGTCTCCGGGCTGATCTATCTGGCGCTGCGGGTGTATTCCGGGCGTAGCGCGCAGGAAATCCTGGCGACCGAGCCGGACTACATCGCCGGCATCGGCCTGGCCAAGCACCTGTCGCCGACCCGCAGCAATGGCGTGGCCGCGATGCTGGCCTTCATCCGCGACACCGCACGCGCGCAACAGTGAGCGCGCCCGCACCCTCGCCCGCCGATTCGCTGCGCACGCTGTTTGCGCATCCCGGCTTCGGCCTGGTCCTGCTGTATCGCGTCGCGGCGATGCTGTCCTACCAGATCGTGGCGGTCACGGTCGGCTGGCATATCTACGAAATCACCCGCAACCCGCTGTCGCTGGGCCTGATCGGGCTGGCGGAAATCCTGCCGTTCTTCTGCATCGCGCCGTTTGCCGGCTACCTGGTCGATCACCTGCCACGGCGGCGGCTCGGCATGGTGGCGGTGCTGGGCCTGGTCGGCACCGCACTGCTGTTGCTGGCGATCGCGCATGGATGGCTGCCGGCGCAGGGCGTGTGGCCGATCTATGCGGCCATCGCGCTGACCGGGGCGGCACGCTCGTTCCTGTCGCCGGTCTATAACGCCCTGTTCGCCCGTGCACTCCCGCGCGAAGCGTTCGCACGCGGCGCCAGCATCGGCAGCGTCACCTTCCAGGCCGGCATGGTGATCGGCCCTGCGCTGGGCGGGGTGCTGGTCGGCTGGGGCGGCAAGGGGCTGGCCTATGGCGTGGCCGCCAGCGTGGCACTGGTGGCGATCCTGGCGCTGGCGCTGTTGCGCGTGGAAGAACCGATCAACGACGGCGCACGTGCGCCGATCTTCCGCAGCATCGCCGAAGGCGCACAGTTCGTGCTGTCCAACCAGATCATGCTCGGCGCGATGGCGCTGGACATGTTTTCGGTGCTGCTGGGCGGCGCGGTGTCGATGCTGCCGGCCTTCATCCACGACATCCTGCACTACGGACCGGAAGGCCTGGGCATCCTGCGCGGCGCGCCGGCACTGGGCTCGATCGTGGTGGGCGTCTGGCTGGCGCGACACCCGCTGCAACGCAATGCCGGACGCGTGCTGATGCTGTCGGTGGCCGGCTTCGGGCTGTGCACCATCGCCTTTGGCCTATCGCGCCACTTCTGGCTGTCGGCGGCCATCCTGCTGGTGTACGGCATGTGCGATGGCGTCTCGGTGGTGGTGCGGCAGACCATCCTGCAACTGGCCACGCCGGATGCGATGCGCGGGCGGGTGTCGTCGATCAACGGCATCTTCATCGGCTCGTCCAACGAACTGGGTGCCTTCTACGACGGGGTGATGGCGCGCCTGGTGGGGCTGGTACCGGCCGTGGTCATCGGCGGCTGCGTCACCCTGGGCGTGGTGGCGACCACCGCCTGGAAGGCGCCGCGCCTGCGCAAGCTGGACCTGCGCGAGCTGCAGTAGGCAATGCGCACCGGCCGCGCGCCGCCGGTGCCGCCCCGGTGGCTCGATGCGAATGTGTTACGCCTGAGACGACGCGTGCGCTTTGCCCGGACGGCAGCGCGCGTGGCGCGGTTGCAGACATCGTCCCGTGCACGCGCGGCTCGAACAGGGAGCTGGCCAGGTCGGCCGCCATCGCCGGGCGCGGCCACCATGCATCGACATTGCGTCTTCGCGCACTCATACGCCAGCTGGGTGGACCCGGCGACCCACAAAAAAGCCCCGCACGTGGCGGGGCTCTGGTCAGCCGGCAGGACGATCAGTCGCCCTGCTGCTTCTGCAGATGCTCCCAACGCTCCTGGGCGTCGATGGTGCGTTCGGCGGTCAGACGCGCTTCAAGGCGATCCAGGCCGATTTCTTCGCCGGTGTCGACACAGAAGCCGTAATCGCCGGCCTCCAGACGCTTGAGCGTGCTGTCGATCTTGCCGATCAGCTTGCGATAACGGTCGCGGGTACGCAGTTCCAGCGAGTTCTCGGTTTCGCGGGTGGCACGCTCGGCTTCGTCGCCGATATCGCGCACTTCTTCGCGCAGGTTTTCGATGGTCTGCTTGGATTCTTCGACCAGGTCGTTGCGCCAGCTCTGCAGCCGCTGACGGAAGTATTCCTGCTGTAGCGTGCTCATGTACTCCTCGTCCGCCGCAGGCTTGTAGCCCTTGGGCAGGATCGGGCGACCAGTGGCCTCGTCGGTCTTGTACTCGACCACCTTGTACTTTGTCTTGGGCGCCGAGCTGGACGGCTTGGAGGTCACGGCCACGGCCACCTTGCCGACCGGACGGGTCGCGGCGGGCTTGGCGGGGGATTCGGTTTTGGTTGGCGTTTTTGCGGAGGATTTCGAAACGGGCACGGGATTCTTAGGTGACGGGGTCGCAGGCTTTGCCGGCTTCGCAGGGACGGCCTTGGGGGCCGGTGCGGGCGCGGGCTTTTCAGCCTTGACCGGGACTGACTTGGCCGGAGCCGGCTTGGCAGCCGGCTTCGGTACGGACTTGGACGCCACCGGCTTGGCGGCCGGCTTGGCGGCAGCAGGCGCTGCCTTGGTCGCCGCCGGCTTGGCAGCGGTCGTCTTGGCGACAGGTTTCACGGGCTTGGTGGCTGCGGGCTTGGCAGCCGGCGCCTTCTTGGCAACGGCCTTGGTCGCGGGTGCCTTCTTGGCAGCAGGCTGCTTGGCGACCGACGTGGCCTTCTTGGCGGCCGGTTTTGCAGCAGCGGGCGCCGCTGCCTTCTTCGCAACGGGTTTGGCGGACTTCTTGGCGGCCTGGACGGCCTTTTTTGCAGGTTTTTTAGCAGCCACGAAACGCTCTTCCTTGGTTCCCCCGGGGCCCGGGAAAGCGGACCTTTATAACGTACCCCGCGGACCCCCGGCAACCACCTATTAATGCAACTGGCATATCATTGGCAAGTGATCTCACGCCTGCTCATTGCGCTGTTGCGCTTCTACAAACTGTTCATCAGCCCGCTGCTCGGGCCGCGCTGCCGCTTTGTGCCCAGCTGCTCGGAGTATGCAATGACCGCCATCGGCCGCTTCGGCCCGCTGCGCGGATGCTGGCTGGCCGCACGCCGGCTCGGCTGCTGCCATCCATTCCATCCAGGCGGTTTCGATCCGGTGCCCGACGCGCCCCCGCCGTCTTCTTCGCCCTCGCCTTCTTCCTGCCGCTGCAAAGGACCTCATCCATGAGCCGAACCCTCATCATCAACGCCCGTCTGGTCAATGAAGGCAAGGAGTTCGACGCCGATCTCCTGATCGAGAGCGGCCGCATCGCCAGGATCGACAGCAAGATCACGCCTGCCGCCGGCGACACCGTGGTGGACGCAGCCGGGCGCTGGGTGCTGCCGGGCATGATCGACGACCAGGTGCACTTCCGTGAGCCGGGCCTGACCCACAAGGGCGACATCGCCACCGAATCCGGCGCCGCCGTGGCCGGTGGCCTGACCAGCTTCATGGACATGCCCAATACCAACCCGCCGACCCTGGACGCGGCCGCGCTGCAGTCCAAGTACGACGCGGCCGCCGGGCGCGCCTGGGCCAACTACGGCTTCTACATGGGTGCCAGCAACGACAACCTGGCCCACATCCAGTCGCTGGACCCCAAGACCGCGCCGGGCATCAAGGTGTTCATGGGCGCCTCCACCGGCAACATGCTGGTCGACAACCCCGAGACGCTGGACGCGATCTTCCGCGACGCGCCGACACCGATCATCACCCACTGCGAAGACACCCCCACCATCGACGCGACGATGGCGCAGTACAAGGACACCTACGGCGATGCGCTGACGCCGGACATGCACCCGGACATCCGCTCGCGGCAGGCCTGCCTGAAGTCCTCGCAGCTGGCGGTGTCGCTGGCACGCAAGCACAACACCCGCCTGCACGTACTGCACATCTCCACCGCCGACGAGTTGGGGTTGTTCGAGGCCGGCCCGCTGGTCGATGCCGACGGCAAGCTGCGCAAGCGCATCACCGCCGAGACCTGCATCCACTTCCTGCGCTTCGACCGCAGCGATTACGCGCGGCTGGGCAACCTGATCAAGTGCAATCCCGCGATCAAGGATCCCGAGGACCGCCTGGCGCTGATCCAGGCGCTGGCCGACGACGTGATCGACGTGCTCGCCACCGACCACGCCCCGCACACCTGGGAAGAAAAGCAGAAGCCGTACGCACAGGCGCCCTCCGGCCTGCCATTGGTGCAGTACGCGTTGGTGGCCGCACTGGAGCTGGTGCATGAAGGCAAGCTGCCGATCACCCGCATCGTGCAGAAGTTCGCGCATGCGCCAGCGCAGCTATTCGATGTAGAACAGCGCGGCTTCCTGCGCGAGGGCTACTTCGCCGATCTGGTGATGATCGACAACACGCCGTTCACCGTGAAGCGCGAGCAGGTGTTGTCCAAGTGCGGCTGGTCGCCGTTCGAGGGCACCACCTTTCGTTCGCGCATCGCCGCAACCTGGGTCAACGGGCAACAGGTGTGGGACGGCGAGCAATTGGTCGGCAGCGCCGCCGGCCAGCGCCTGACCTTCGACCGCTGATGCGTGCAGCCTTCTTTGGTGCATGGCTGGCGCTGGTGCCGGCCATGATGAGTGCAGGTGCGGTGCAGGCGCAGGCGCAGGCCACAAGCGAGGCTGGCGTGGTGTTCCCGGCCAGCGCGTCGCAGGGTGCGATGGTGATCGGCAAGGTGCCGGCCGGCAGCAAGGTGCAGTACGCCGGCCGTTACCTGCGGGTCAGCGGCTATGGCAGCGTGGTGTTCGGTATCGGCCGCGATGCCACTGGCCCGTTGCAGGTGCGCATCACCCTGCCCGACGGCAGCCAGCGCACCGCCAGTGTGGCAGTGACGCCGCGCGACTGGCCCACCGAGCGCGTCAACGGCGTACCGCCCAAGACCGTCAATCCGCCAGCGGCGATTGCCGAGCGCATCAAGCGTGAGCAGGCACAGGTGACTGCGGCGCGCGATCGCGACGATGCACGCCCGGATTTTGCGCAACCCTTCATCTGGCCGGTGCAGGGCCGCATCAGCGGCCGCTTCGGTAACGCGCGGGTCTACAACGGTCAGCCGGGCGCCGGCCATTCCGGCATGGACATTGCCGTGCCCACCGGCACACCGGTCAAGGCGCCGGCTGCCGGCGTGGTGACCTTTGCCGCACCGGATCTCTATCTGACCGGTGGCACGGTGCTGCTCGATCACGGTTTCGGCATCAGCTCCAACTTCCTGCATCTGTCGCGGATCGACGTGAAGGTCGGCGATCGCGTCGAACAAGGCCAGGTGATTGCGGCGGTGGGCGCAACCGGGCGTGCGACCGGGCCGCATCTGCATTGGGGGATGAATTGGTTCGATGTGCGGATCGATCCGCTGCTGGTACTTGAGCGCGGGAAGTAGTTTTTGGCTGTGGTTTTCTTCTCCCATCGGGACATGGTCCTCCTTCATGGGGGAGAAGGTGCCCCGAAGGGGCGGATGAGGGTACGGGCGAAGCCTCGTGCGTCTTGGGTGCAAGAGGGCTTCGCCCCGTACCCTCACCCCAACCCCTCTCCCGGAGGGAGAGGGGCTCTGGCTGCGTCCTGATCGTTGCCAGGCTTGGAACACAGCAGATACCCGCAGCCGCCACCTACCCGTTGTGCGTGTGTTCGCCAACAGGCTTTGGGGTATAACCGGAGCGACCGTCGAGCGTCGCTGTAGGCGAACGCTTGGCTGCTGACGGTCGGTCCGTCGCTTCGGCGTCGGGCGTGCTTCATCTCCCCTCCCCCAGACCGCAGGAGATGTGCGACATGCGCAACGAGCAACTCAAGCCGACCCTGGGCACCTGGCAGCTGTGGGGAATCGCCGTGGGCCTGGTGATTTCCGGCGAGTATTTCGGCTGGAGCTATGGCTGGGGCACTGCCGGCACGCTCGGCTTCCTGGTCACCACCCTGCTGGTGGCAGTGATGTACACCTGCTTCATCTTCAGTTTTACCGAGCTGACCACGGCCATTCCCAATGCCGGTGGACCGTTCGCCTACAGCCTGCGCGCATTTGGTACCCACGGCGGCATGCTCGCCGGCCTGGCCACGCTGATCGAATTCGTGTTCGCGCCACCGGCCATCGCGATGGCGATCGGTGCGTACTTGAATGTGCAATACCCCACGCTGGATCCGCGCGTGGCCGCCATTGGCGCGTATCTGGTGTTCATGAGCTTGAACATCGTCGGCGTGGCGATCGCGGCCACCTTCGAGCTGATCGTCACCCTGCTCGCAGTGATCGAACTATTGGTCTTCATGGGCGTGGTGGCACCGGGTTTCAGCGTGGCGCGCTTCGCCGCCAATGGCTGGGCCGGCAGCGACGTGTTCGGCCCGGCGGCGATTTCCGGCATCTTTGCGGCGATTCCGTTCGCGATCTGGTTCTTCCTGGCGATCGAAGGCGCGGCGATGGCCGCAGAAGAAGCCAAGGACCCCAGGCGCACCATCCCGCGCGCCTACATCGCCGGCATTGCCACCCTGGTGGTGCTCGCGCTGGGGGTGATGGTGTTTGCCGGCGGCGTGGGCGACTGGCGCCAGCTGTCCAACATCAACGACCCGCTGCCGCAGGCGATGAAGGCGGTGGTCGGCAACAGCTCGACCTGGCTGCACATGCTGGTGTGGATCGGTCTGTTCGGGCTGGTAGCCAGTTTCCACGGCATCATCCTGGGCTACTCGCGGCAATTCTTCGCACTGGCGCGCGCCGGCTTCCTGCCGCACGGGCTGGCCACGCTGTCGCGCTTCCGCACCCCGCACCGGGCGATCCTGGCCGGCGGCGTCATCGGCATCGCCGCGATCTGCAGCGACAGCGTGGTCAAGATCCAGGGCATGTCGCTGACCGCGGCAATGATCACCATGTCGGTGTTCGGCGCCATCGTGATGTATGTGATGAGCATGCTGAGCCTGTTCAAGCTACGACGCAGCGAACCGGGACTGGAGCGCAGCTTCCGCGCACCGGGGTATCCGGTGGTGCCGGCGATCGCCTTGCTGCTGGCGCTGGTGTGCCTGGTCGCCATGGTGTGGTTCAACCCGATCGTGGCGCTGATCTTCGTTGGGCTGCTGCTGTTTGGCGCAGCGTGCTGCGTGCTGAGTCTGCGCAGCCAGGCCTCCGCGGCGGCGAGCAGCAGATGAGCGGTTTTGCGTTCACGGCAGGCGGCGAGCAGTTCCGGTTTGCCGACCTCAAGACCCTGCTGGCCAAGGCCACGCCAGCGCGCTCGGGCGATCAGTTGGCCGGGCTGGCAGCCGAATCGGGGCTGCAGCGCGTGGCCGCGCAGATGGCGCTGGCCGATCTGCCGCTGCGGCATTTCCTCGACGAAGCGGTGGTGCCTTATGAATCGGACGAAGTCACCCGGCTGATCATCGACCAGCACGATGCGGCGGCGTTCGCTGCTGTGGCGCATCTCACCGTTGGCGGCTTGCGCGACTGGTTGTTGAGCGCGCAGGCCGACGAAGCCGCGCTGACGGCCCTGGCCCCAGGGCTGACGCCGGAGATGGTGGCCGCGGTATCCAAGCTGATGCGGGTGCAGGACCTGATCCTGGTGGCACAGAAAACCCGCGTGGTCACTGCCTTTCGCAATACGCTGGGACTGCGCGGGCGCCTGTCCACCCGGCTGCAGCCCAACCATCCCACCGACGATGCCACCGGCATCGCCGCCAGCGTGCTGGATGGCCTGTTGTATGGCAACGGCGATGCAGTGATCGGCATCAATCCGGCCAGCGACAGCCTGGCCGCCACCAGCGCCTTGCTGCGCATGCTCGATGCGGTGATCACCGGCTACCAGATCCCTACCCAGTCGTGCGTACTGGCGCACATCACCACCACCATCGAGGCGATCGGCCGCGGTGTGCCAGTGGATCTGGTGTTCCAGTCCATCGCCGGCACCGAAGCGGCCAATGCCAGCTTCGGTATCGATCTGGCGCTATTGCGCGAGGGCTACGAGGCGGGTCTGTCGCTGCGCCGCGGCAGCGTGGGCGACAACGTGATGTATTTCGAAACCGGCCAGGGCAGCGCGCTGTCGGCCAACGCGCATCACGGTGTGGATCAGCAGACCTGCGAAGTGCGCGCCTATGCGGTGGCCCGGCAGTTCAAGCCATTGCTCGTCAACACCGTGGTGGGCTTCATCGGCCCGGAGTATCTCTACGACGGCAAGCAGATCATTCGTGCGGGGCTGGAGGATCATTTCTGCGGCAAGTTGCTCGGTGTGCCGATGGGTTGCGATATCTGCTACACCAACCATGCCGAAGCCGACCAGGACGATATGGATGTCTTGCTGACCCTGCTCGGCACTGCCGGCATCAACTTCATCATGGGCATTCCCGGCTCGGACGATGTGATGCTGAACTACCAGACCACGTCATTTCACGATGCGCTGTATGCGCGTCAGGCGCTGGGCCTGCGGGCGGCGCCCGAATTCGAGCAATGGCTGGAACAGCAAGGCATTCTGCGGCTGCAGGACGATGGCCGTTTCGCACTCGGCAGCGATATTCCTGCGGCGTTTCGCCGTGCGCTCGCGCAACTGCCTGTGGGAACGGCGCAATGAGCAGCCCGGCGACACCTCCCAGCGATGCCTGGGCACGGCTGCGCCAGCTGACACCGGCGCGTATCGCGCTCGGCCGGGTGGGCACCAGCCTGCCCACCGCCGCCCATCTGGACTTCCAGCTGGCGCATGCCCAGGCACGCGATGCGGTGCATCTGGCGTTGGATGCGGCACCGCTGCAGGCTGCATTGCAACAGCGCGGGCGCACCAGCGTGCTCCTGCAGAGCGCTGCGCCGGATCGGCACACCTATCTGCAACGCCCGGACCTGGGACGCCGCCTGTCGGATGCCGCAGCCACGCACCTGCGCGGCCTGGCCGCCGTGCGCGACAAGGGGCGGCACGTGGCAGTGGTGGTGGCCGACGGGCTGTCCGCCCTGGCAGTGCATCGGCATGCCGCATCGATGCTCGAGCAGATCGATGCGCTGGCCGCACACGAAGGCTGGTCGCTGGCTCCGGTGGTGCTGATCGCGCAAGGGCGCGTTGCGATCGGCGACGAAGTGGGTGAATTGCTCGCCGCACACGCGGTGATCGTCCTGATTGGAGAGCGACCCGGACTGAGTTCGCCCGACAGCCTCGGCCTGTATCTGACCTATGCCCCGCGCGTCGGGCTGACCGATGCGGCGCGCAACTGCATTTCCAATATCCGCACCGAAGGCCTGAGCTATGCGGAGGCCACGCATAAGCTCGCCTACCTGCTACGCGAAGCATTTCGACGCCGCCTGTCCGGTGTGCAACTCAAGGACGAGGCCGAGCAACCGCGCCTGCCGGCAGGTAGCGCAGATGCCCAGGCACCGCGCAACTTCTTACTGCCGGATGATTGATCCCCCACTGCGCTGCCGGTCGAGGCTGGTTCGCGTCTGGAGTGGAGGCAACGCAGTGGCGACAAAAGCGGCCAGGTGCTTTGACACCGGCTGAGCCTGCGTTCTCCAACTGGCGGACGGCAAGCGTAGGCCTAGCCCAATACGTCCATCGATTGCGGCCATCCACTCACGCAGCAGACACCATCAGCGCAGTGCCCCATCGTGCCGATCGCTGGCCGCATACGTGCTGGTACGCAATTCGTTGTCGTGCGGATGACGCAAGGCCTGGCGTACTGCTTCCGGCAGTGCGTCGACATCCAGCATCACCTTGCCCGAATGCACATCGCGCACCGCCGATGCGGGCAACACGAAATCGCCGCCATTTTCGATATTGATGACAAGTTCGGCACCGTCATTGCGGATGTCGCGCACCGCGCCTACACCAACCTCACCATCGCGCAGGAAGACCATCTGGCCGATTTCGATCGTTTGCATGTTGCTTCTCCTGATAGGCGCACCCCGAAGACGCGCTGCCTCGTGCGCTCGATGATGCCGCCGCGGTCTGTTTGTTCACGGTGAAGCGCGCAAAGGCATGGGTGCGCGCGCAAGCAGGCGCACCGACAGGGCCGCGCCTGCTAGCCCACATCCTCAACGCAGCGGAACGTCCGCCACCTTGTCCTGATAATCCCTCTTGGGGTCGATACCGAGCAGCACCTTGATACCGGCCAGCAGGCTGGACCCGTTGAGCCAGATCTGGGCGTGATCGGGATCCAGGCGCAGCAGTGCCAGTTTGGGATCGTCCTTGCCGCCCTCGTACCAGGCAGCCACATACGGATTCCAAAGGCGATCGATCACCGCACGGTCGGTGTCTTCGCGCAACGAACCGCTGATGCTGGCGAACAGATCATGGCCCTTGCTGCTGAAAGCGCCGATCACCCGCCGCCCCTGCCCCAGCATTGCAAGCAATGCATTGTCCCTAGATGTGAAAAACCAGATCGGGCCACCGCTGTCGCCTTCGATCTGCGCGGTCATCGGACGTGCATGACCGTCTTCCACACCATCCAGGCCCAGCATCACGGTGCGATCGGATTTCAAGGCTTTCCAGAATTTGTCCTGCAGCTCTGTGGGATCGGTCATTTGCATTCCTGACATGCGCGTCTTACGCGGGTGATCGAGTCTGGAAGGCCGCGTGCCCACGGCATGTGATGACCAGCGCGTTGCATCGCCGCATCGATTCACGTGAGTACGCATGCGGGGGATGCACGTTGCGACCTGGTCCGGATTCCAAGCGTGACCACTCAGCACATCCTGCACATTGCTTCGCTTCAAGGCGGGCACCTATACCGAGCTCGTGTGCGTTCCCACCAATGCACCGCCATTGACGGTGTTCGGGCTTGGCGCGTCTGTCGGCGATACCGTCATCCGTTTCAACAACGCCAACCCCACGCCCAAGCCAGCCGGCACCGCGAGCCATGCCTGTGCCAGCAATGGGTCGGCCACCACAGTGGGCACCTCCAACAGCGCGACGGTGACGGTGCGCGCCGCCGACTTCCAGGCACGCCATTTGCGCATCGACAACAACTATGTCGAAGGCACTTACACCGACAACAACCCGTCGGCAGTCGCACTGGCGGTACGCGGCGACAAGGCCAGTTTCGAGGACGTGGTGATCACCGGCAACCAGGACACCTTGTTGATCAGTGCGACCAACGCAGCCAACGTGATACGTGCGTATTTCAAGAACAGCACGATCGATGGCGATGTGGACTTCATCTTCGGCTCGGGTATCGGCGTGTTCGACAAAGCCACCATCCGCTCCATCGGTGCGCGCCTGGGCAGCAGCCGTGGCGGCTACATCTTTGCGCCCAGCACGCGGCCAGACAGCACTTATGGCTTCCTGGCCATCAACAGCGGTTTTGTCGCCGTCTCCGGCTCACCCGACAACCAGACCTACCTGGGTCGTGCCTGGGATGAAGGTGTCAGCAGCCTGAGCGCGTACGTCAACGGCACATCGCCCAATGGCCAGGTCACCGTACGCGACTCCACCCTGGGCAGCCACATCCGCAAGACCGCACCCTGGAACGCTTCCACTGCAAGCCGGCCTTTCTGCGTCAGCAGTTGCAGCAACTCGCCCAACCGCTTCTACGAGTACGGCAACAGCGGAGCTGGCGCCGCCAACTGACTCGCGGCGCGCAGCGGCACGCAGTCCACCATCGCGCCGCATCAGCAGCGTCGATTGCTAGCTTGCACGAAGCGCTTGTTGGCATCCGCGCGATGCGGCGTGCGAACAGGCGCTTTTTTCACAGACATCGACTGACGCCGGCACGCAAACAGACCGCAACCAAACAAGGTTTTCTTCGGGCGTGCGGTACTGGATTCGCTCCACCGCCATCGATAGCCGCGCTCTGGCAGCACGCTGGCATCTCCTCGTGGCCGATCGCGCGACACCTTCGACACCAATGCCACAGACAGCATGTGTACCGGCTGATGGTCACGCCACTGCCATGCGCAGGTCGAGCCGTGTCGAGATCGGGCACCGCCGTTCGTCCCGTCGGAGCACTCCCCATGCACCCACCATCCACGCTTCCCTCCTTGGCACTACTGTCCCTGGCGCTGTGCGGCCTTGCCAGCTTTCCGGCATCCGCCAATCGCTCCTCTGCGCAGGCCGTGCCGGATACCGCGCACAGCATCTCGACCCGCTGGGGCGTCGTGCGGCAACCCGCACTGCCCAAGCAGATCTGCAGCACGCTCAAGGCGGCCCTGGTCCCGGTTGCTGGCTCGCTCGACGCGCTGGATGAGGATCCCGGCCAATCCAGGCGCGATACCGCGCGCCTGCAGGCGGCCATCGACGATTGCCCGGCCGGCAGTGCAGTGCATCTGGTCCCGGGCGATGCCGGCGAGTCGGGCCTGTTGACCGGCCCGCTCACCATCAAGAGCGGGGTCACACTGTGGATCGACCACGGCGTCACCGTGTTCGCCTCGCGCAATCCCAACGACTACGACAACGGCCTGGGCACCTGCGGCACCGCCAGCAGCGACAAGACCAAGTCGTGCAACCCGCTGATCCATTTTTCCGACACCACCAACAGCGCGATCGTCGGCGCCGGAAAGATCGACGGACGCGGCGGCAGCACGCTCACCGCCGGTCCCAATGCCGGCAAGGCCAGCTGGTGGGATCTTGCCTATCTCAACGTCACCAAAGGCTTGAGCCAGCATGTGCCGCGTCTGATGCAAATCGACAACAGCACCAACGTCACGCTCTACGACATCACCCTGGAGAACTCGCCCAACTTCCACGTCATCAGCGACAACGTGGTGGGCCTGACTGCCTGGGGCATCAAGATTCTGGCACCCAGCCTGGTCTACTCGCGACCGGGCTATCACTGCCCGGCGGGCAGCACGCCCGACGTCAATCCGCATGCGACCTGCTTCACCCCGGAAACCGCCAAGAACACCGATGGTTTCGACCCCGGGCAGTCGAAGAACGTGCTGCTGGCGTACTCGTACATCGGAACCGGCGACGATTGCGTGGCGATCAAGGCGCACGCCAAAGATACGCGCAGCATCCCCTCGGAGAACATGCTGTTCGCCTACAACCAGTGTTACTACACGCACGGCTTTTCGCTGGGCAGCGAAACCGATTCGGGCATGCGCAACATCGCCGTGCGCGGTTTGAGCATCGACGGCTTCAATGCCAACGATGTCGTCAGGGACCCGTATTCGGCCAATGGACTGCGCATCAAGTCCGATGCCTCGCGCGGCGGAAAGGTGGAGAACATCAGCTTCGAAGACATCTGCATGCGCGGTGTTGCCCGTCCATTGGTGTTCGATGCCAATTACGCCAGCCCGGCCACGCGCGACAAGATTCCGCAGTTCACCAATATTTCGCTGACCAATGTCCATTCGCTGGGTTCGACGACCTTTGGTGGCGGCGAACTGAGCTTCTACGGATACCGCGACGCCACGACGACCCGGCCGATCACCATCAGCCTGGACAACGTGGTGCTGGAAGGCGGCAAGATCACCTTTGCGCAGCCGCATTTCGGAGGACCTTCCAGCAACCCGGGGGCAACGCACTTCAGCTTCAAGGGCGGCCCGGTGAGTTTTTACGATCAACTGACGCCATCGGCGTCCAACGATGTGCAACTACAGGGCACGCCTGGACCTGGCACGCCGTTGCAGTGCAACGACGCCTTCATTGCCTTGCACACGGTGCTGCCGGATTCGCCGATCTGAGCGGCGTGTTCTGAGCAGCAACGAACGCGCATGCGAAGGCGATACGCGCTTGCTGCGGCCTGTTGGTCGCAGCAAGCGGTGCGTGTTGAGATGGAATCAGCGATCGCACCCTGCCCGCTGGCCGCGCCCGTTCGTCCACATCCACAGGCGCTGTGTGCGACAGGATCCGCTTGCGCTCAGTCCGCGCCGCTGGCAGCCCGCCAGCTATGCCACAACTGCTGGACCGGCGGCGGATAGGCCGGCTTGCCGGCCAGTTCGCGCTGCAGGCGCACGCGTGCCAGCCGCGACCACACCCGATGCGGGCGGGCCAGTGCCGGCTTGCGTGGCCAGGCCCGCAACAACTGCGTGCGCCAGGCCACGGCACTGACGCCACCAGGTGCTGCGCCATCGCCAGCCACGCGCTGGCGCGCGTCCAGCCACTGCACTGCCACCGCCGTGGCATCGCCAGGCTGCGCACGCGCAAACAGCACCGCTTCGGCGGCGACCACGGCCTCGGCGAAGCCATGCAATGGCTCAAGCGCCTGCGCAAGCGATGCGGGCTGCACGCGTGCGGCCTGCATCGCCGGCAAGGCATCGGCCAACTGCGCCCATGGCGCACGCACCGGCTCCAGCACGCGTCCCAGCGGATGCCGCGACCGTTGCTCGGACCAATCGCGCAGTTCCTGCTGCCACCACGCCAGCTTGGCATCGGCCGGCAGTGGATCGCCGGCGATGTTCATGATGTCTTCCCATTCCTGCAGCAAGGCGAACCAGGCGGCAGTCACGCGCCGCTGCGGTTCGGGAATGAAGGGTTCGGCGACCGACCATTCCGGCCAGCGGGTTGCCCACTTGTCGAGAAAACTGTCGAGGGCGCTGGATTGGCTCATGGCGGGTCCGGACAAAAACAAGAAAGGATCAGGTCTGCGGCCACGTCGCCGGGTTCCACAGGAGCTGCGGCGTATCGACCAGCACATCGGCCTGCCAGCGCGCCGGCACATCGTCGTGCAGGCGGTAGCCCCACAACACGGCAACCGACGGCATGGCGGCCGCGCGTGCGGCGACGATGTCGCGCTCGTCGTCGCCCACATACACGCACTGCGCCGGCGCAACGCCGATGTGCTGCGCCGCGGTCAGCAGCGGCAACGGATGCGGCTTGCGCTCGGCCAGCGTATCGCCGCCGATCAACACGGCGCAGCGCTGCTGCCAACCCAGTTGCGGCAGGATCAAGCGGGCCAGGTATTCGGGTTTGTTGGTGACGATGCCCCAGAGGCAGCCGGCGCTTTCCAGTCGCGCCAGCAGGTCTTGGACACCATCGAACAGCTGCGATTGCGTGCCGATCAAGGCTTCATAGCGGCTCAGGAATTCCGGCACCAGCGCTGCACGCGCCTGCTCATCGAGCTCGGCAAAGGCCACGCCCAGCATCGCACGCGCGCCCTTGGACACCACCGGCCGCAGCTGCTCCAACGCCACCGGCGCACGCTCGCGCGCCGCCAGCATCGCGTTGACGGTCGCCAGCATGTCCGGCGCACTGTCCAGCAAGGTGCCATCCAGGTCGAACAACACCGCCCGCGGAAATCTCACAGAGCCACCGCCATGCCAGCGCGACCGGCAAGCAGGCCAGAACCAGGAAATTTCAAAGCCCCGGCCAACCGCCGTTGCGAATCCCGACTCCCGATTCCCCACTCCCCGCCCGTCACGGCCTCACCGCATACGCCAGATAATTGACCTCGGTCCGCGACGACAGCCGCGCACGATTGCGCCACGGCTCGTACAGCATGCCGCTGACGTCCTCCAACTGCAGCTCGGCTGCGCGCAACCACGCCGCCAGCTCGGCCGGCTTGATGAAATCCTTGTAGTGATGCGTGCCCTTGGGCAATAGCCGCGCGATGTACTCGGCACCGACCACCGCCAGCGCGAACGCGGCCGGGGTGCGATTGAGGGTGGACAGGAACAGCTTGCCGCCCGGCCTGAGCAGGCTGGCACAGGCGCGAATGATCGCAGTGGGGTCCGGCACGTGCTCGAGCATCTCCATGCAGGTCACCGCATCGAAGCTGCCCGGCTGTTCGGCGGCCAACGCTTCGACCGACTGCACGCGATAATCCACCTGCACGCCCGATTCCAGGCTGTGCAGGCGTGCCACCTTGACCAGCTCCGGGGCCAGGTCGATCGCAGTCACCTGCGCGCCCAGGCGGGCCATCGACTCGCTGAGCAGGCCGCCCCCGCAGCCCACGTCGAGCACGCGCGCGCCGGCCAGCTCCTGGCGCGCGGACACGTACTGCAGGCGCACCGGATTGAGCGCATGCAGCGGCTTTTGCGGGCCGTCGGCGTCCCACCAGCGGTTGGCCAGCGCGGCGAACTTGTCCAGTTCGGTCTGACGGAAGTTGCCGGCGGTGGTGGAGGTATCGGGATTCATAGGGAACTCCGTGAGTCGATGACGCGCGCTCAGGCGCGGACGGTGCGGATGCGGTCGCGCCACTGGCGCGCATTGGCGACCAGAGCCGCGGTATCCATGTCGATGAGCTCGCGCTGCACCAGCTTTGGCTTGCCGGCGATCCACACATCGGTGACCTGGTGGCGGCCGGCGGCGTAGATCAGCTGCGACAGCACATGATGCAGCGGTTGGGTTTCCAGTGCAGACAGGTCCACGCAGACCAGGTCGGCCTGCTTGCCGACCTCGATCGAACCGATTTTGTCGCCGAAGCCCAGGGCACGCGCGCCGCCCAACGTGGCCGCACGCAAGGTGGTGGCCGCATCCAGCGCGGTCGCATCGTTGGCCACCGCCTTGGCCAGGATGGCGGCTGTGCGGTTTTCGCTGAACATGTCCAGGTCGTTGTTGCTGGCGCAGCCGTCGGTGCCGATGGCCAGGTTGACGCCAGCGCGCTGCAACGCACAGGCCGGGCAGAACCCGGATGCCAGCTTGAGATTGGATTCCGGGCAATGCACCACGCTCACGCCGCGCTCGGCGCACAGGTGGATTTCCGCATCGGTGAGCTGGGTCATGTGCACCGCGATCAGGCGGTCGTTGACCAGGCCCAGGCGGTCCAGCCGCGCCAGCGGACGCTGGCCGTACTGCTTGACCGAGTCGGCCACTTCCTGCGCGGTTTCATGCGTGTGCAGATGCACCGGCAGATCCAGTTGGTCTGCCAGCATGCGCACGCGCTCGAAGTTGGCATCGTTGACCGTGTACGGCGCATGCGGCGCGAACGCGGTGCTGATCAGCGGATCGTCGCGCCATTGGTCGTGCAGCTCGCCGGCGCGGGCGAAATACTCATCGTCCGACGACGCCCAGGCGGTGGGGAAATCGATGATCACCGCGCCCACCAGCGCACGGAAGCCGTGCTGCTTGTACACGGCGGCCTGCACATCGGCGAAGAAGTAGTTCTCGTTGACGCAGGTGGTGCCGCCGCGCAGCATCTCGGCGATGGCCAGCGTGGTGCCGTCGGCGACGAACTCCGGGCCGATCACCGCCGCTTCCACCGGCCAGATGTGCTGCTGCAGCCACACCATCAACGGCAGGTCGTCGGCCACGCCACGCAGCAGCGTCATCGGGTTGTGCGTATGCGCGTTGACCAGGCCCGGGATCAAGGCCGCGTCCGGGCGCGACACGGTCTGCTTCGGCGCAAAACGTGCGCGTGCTTCGGCAACGGGCAGCACGGCAACGATGACGCCGTTGCTGACCGCCACGGCGTGGTCTTCCAGCACCACCGCATGTGGTTCGATCGGCACGACATAGCCGGCCTCGATCAGCAGGTCGCAGGGTTCGGGCGGGGCGTTGGTCATGAGTGGATCCATTGAAGTTAGTTGCCGAACGGCCAGGAGTCGTCGGAGCGTGACACAGGCACATACCGCGTGCCGTCGTAGCGCAGCACCTGGCGCTGGCGGTGGGTGCGCTCGATGTCCTCCGCATCCTTGACGGTGGTGGAGGTCACCAGATTGGCAGTGAGTGCGATGTCGGCATAGCCTGCGTGGACCGGTGCGCCCATCGACAGGGTGAGCGTGCCGCGCTCGGTCACCACACCTGGCGCGCCCCAGTTGCACGGTTCGCCTTTCACCCGCCGCCACACCGTCAGATCCCGCTGCAGCACCGGGCGCAACCGGCGCTGTTCGCGCACCAGCAAGGTCAGCGCATCGTTGCTGTCCAAATCCGGACAACTGGGACCGCGCGCAACGCTGTGCACCACCACGCCAATTGCGCGTACGCCCTGCGCCAGGTCATAGCGTGCGGTATCCAGGCGCAGACTGTCGGCAGCAAGTTCGAAGCCGGCATCCTCGCCCATGTCCTGCGTGTACAACGCCACGATCTGGGCAGTGCGGGCAACGAGCATGGCAACGCGCAGTTCGAGGTTGCGTTCGCCCGCCTCGGTGGTGGCATCGCTGGCGAACGCAATGGCCGCCAGCCGTATCGATGGGTCGTACGGCCACGGTTTGCAGGTCTGTGCCACGGCACGATCGACCGGCAGCGCACCTGCCGCGCCGGACGTTGCGCCAGCCGCCACCGCCGCCACGCTCTGCGCGTCGCAGGCGGTGGCGCCGCCGATTTGTGCAAACACCGGGCAGGCCGCCAGCAGGCCGCTCAGCCCGGCCAGCAACGCGACGCGAACGGCCGTCGGGTGAATGCCGGAGGCCCACGGGACCCGCGGCGTACCCGTGGCACACGCAGCTTCCAGGCACCGGCCGCCCAAGCCTGGCAGCGGCGCAGTCGTCTTGTCAGCTGCTCCTGGCGCCATCAGGACACTGGCACTGCGTACCGCTCGACCGGACCGGCGTCCCAGGCGCATCTGGATTACTTGACGCGCGCCGAATATTCGCCCGAGCGGGTGTCGACCTTGATCACTTCGTCCTGGTTGACGAACAGCGGCACACGCACCACCGCGCCGGTTTCCAGCGTGGCCGGCTTGCCGCCGCCGCCGGAGGTATCGCCGCGCACGCCCGGGTCGGTCTCGGTGATCTTCAGCTCGACGAAGTTCGGCGGCTGCACCCAGATCGGCGCGCCATTCCACAGTGTCACGATGCAGTCTTCCTCGCCCTTGAGCCACTTTTCGGCGCCGCCCATGCCGGCCTTGTCGGCCTGCACCTGCTCGAAGGATTCCGGATCCATGAAGTGCCAGTACTCGCCATCGCTGTACAGGTAGCGCATGTCGGTATCGACCACGTCGGCCAGTTCCACGTCGTCGGTGGCCTTCATGGTCATTTCCACCACGCGACCGGACTTGATGAAGCGATACTTCATGCGGGTGAAGGCCTGGCCCTTGCCCGGCTTGACGTATTCGGTCTCGGTGATGACCGCCGGCTCGTTGTTGACCAGGATCTTCATGCCGTTCTTGACGTCGTTCATGCCAACAGTGGCCATGGTGCAGCTCCTCGATAAGACCACGATCCGCCACAGGAGGGCGGGTCGGATTAGAATGGGGCGCCCGCCGCAACCGGCGGGCATTGTTTTGTGACCGCACATGATAACCGCAGCCCCCCTCGCCTTACAGCCGTCACCGTCCGCCGTATTGCCCCCTTCGCGCTGGCAGCAGCAGTGGCGCGAGGCCGTGCGCGACCCGCGCGTGTTGCTGGCACTGCTGGGCCTGGATGCACAGGCCGCCGGCATCAGCGATGCGGCCGCCGCGCAGTTCCCGTTGCGGGTGCCGCACGCCTTCGTGGCGCGGATGCGGCATGGCGACCTCGACGATCCGCTGCTGCGCCAGGTGCTGCCGCTGGATGCGGAAATGCAGCCGGTACCAGGGTTCGGCCTGGACGCGGTGGGCGATGCTGCCGCCAGGACCGCGGCCGGCGTGATCCAGAAGTACCGCGGCCGCGCCCTGCTGATCGCCACCGGCAGCTGCGCGGTGCACTGCCGTTACTGCTTCCGCCGCCATTTCCCGTATGCGGAAGAAACCGCCGCGCGCGACGGCTGGCGCCAGGCCGTGGCGGCGATCGCCGCCGATCCGAGCATCGACGAGGTGCTGCTGTCCGGCGGCGACCCGCTGTCGCTGGCCACGCCCAAGCTGGTCGAACTCACCGACGCGCTGGCCGCCATTGGGCATCTCAAGCGGCTGCGTATCCACAGCCGCCTGCCGGTGGTGCTGCCGGCGCGCGTGGATGCGCCTTTGCTGGCCTGGCTGCGCAGCCTGCCATGGCCGGTGGCATTCGTGATCCATGCCAACCACGCCAACGAATTCGATGCCGAGGTGGACGCGGCGATGCAGGCGCTGCGTGGCGCTGGCGCGCAGGTGCTCAACCAGGCCGTGCTGCTGCGCGGCGTCAACGACAGCGTGGACGCGCTGGCCGCGCTGAGCGAACGCAGTTTCGCTGCCGGCGTCCTGCCCTATTACCTGCACCAGCTCGATCGTGTGGCCGGCGTGGCGCACTTCGAGGTGGACGACGCCCGCGCGCGCGCCCTGCATACGCAACTGGCCACGCGCCTGTCCGGCTACCTGGTGCCGCGACTGGTGCGCGAGATTCCCGGCGATACCGGCAAGCGGCCGTTGTAACCACCAACGCCCAACCCACCCTCTCGCAGGAGCGCACCAGGGCGCGAGGAAGCCTGGCCGCCAAGAGCCAATCGCACCCAGGCGCGCTCCTACGCCGCTTACCCTGCGGCGATCAGCTTGACCATATCCACCGGGCTCAACGGGCGGCTGAACCAGTAGCCCTGGCCCAGATCGCAGCCACGCTCGCGCAGCAGATTGAACTGCGCCTCCTGCTCGATGCCCTCGGCCACCACCGTGATGCCCAGCGAATGCGCCATGTTGATGATGGCCGTGGTCAGCGCCAGATCGTCGGGGTCGCGCTGCAGGTCGGCGATGAAGCTCTTGTCGATCTTGACCCCGTCCACCGGCACCTGGCGCAGATGGCTCAGGCCCGAGAAGCCGGTGCCGAAGTCGTCCAGCCACACCTTCACCCCGGTGCGGTGCAGCTGGTCGAGCAGGCTGGCCGCCATCATCTCGTCGCCGATCACCGCCGTTTCGGTCAGTTCCAGGTGCAGGCGCGCGGCCGGCAGCCCGGATTCGGCCAGGCATTCGGCCACGGTGTCGATCAACGCCCCGCTGCGGAGCTGGCGTGGCGAGACGTTGACCGAAACGAACAACCCCTCGCCCAGCATCGGCCATTGCGCCGCTTCCAGGCAGGCCGCGCGCAGCACCTTGGGGCCGATCACCTCGATCAGCCCGCTCTGCTCGGCGATGTCGATGAAGGTGGATGGCGCGATCGTGCCCAGCGCCGGGTGTTGCCAGCGCAGCAACACTTCCACGCCCACCAGCACACGGTCGCTGGTGCGGTAGATCGGCTGGTACACCAGCCGCAGTTCGTCGCGCTCCCAGGCGCCGCGCAACTCATGTTCCATATGCACGCGGCGCTCCACCGCATGATCGGCGGCGCGACTGTAGAACCGGTGGCAGTTCTTGCCCGCCACCTTGGCCTGGTACATCGCGATGTCGCCGTTCTTCAGCAGCGCGGTGGCGTCGTTGGCATCGTCGGGGAACAAGGTGATGCCGATCGAGGTTCCCAGGAACACCTCGCGCCCCTGTACGTTCAACGGCCGGCTGAGTTCGTGCACCAGGCGTTCGGCCAGCTGCGCGGCCAGCAGGGCGACGTCGCCGCTTTGCAGCAGGATCACGAACTCGTCGCCACCGAAGCGCGCCAGGATCGCGTCTTCCCCACCCAGCGCAGAGACCGCGCGGCTGATGCGGCTGGCGAACTGCAGCAAGGCCTCGTCGCCGGCTTCGTGACCGAGGGTGTCGTTGACCCGCTTGAAGTCGTCGATATCGGCGAACAGCAATGCCAGCTTGCTGTCGCTGCTGCGCGCGGTGTTGAGCAGGTAATCCAGCCCTTCGCGGAAGCCCAGCCGGTTGGTCAGCCCGGTCAGCGCATCGGTGTAGGCCATGTGGCGCACTTCGCGGTCGTGCCGGGCGATGCTCTCGCTCATGCGGCCGAAGGCGGAGATCAGTTCGCCGATCTCGTCATTGCGCGGGTGCGGCGGCAACTGCACCGCATAGTCGCCACGCTCGATCTGCCGCGCCGCCGCCGCCAGCAGGCGCACCGGCGCCACCAGCGTGCGTTGCACGTAGATCGCCAGCAATACCCCCAGCCCGACCAGCGCCGCCAGCAGCACCAGCAGCCAGCCCAGGTCGCGCTTGCCGATCGCATCGAGGTTTTCGACCAGTGTCACATTGGCGCCGGACTCGATCTTGCGCACGCGCTCGCGCGACATGCCCACGCGCACGCCGCCGATGCGCTGGTCGCCGATCTTGATCGGCACCGTCACGTCCAGCACCTCCGGCGAGGATTGCAGCAGCATGGTCTGCGCCGCGGCCGCCTTGGCCGCCAGCGGGTCGTTCATCGGCTGGCCGTAGCGCTGCAGGTTGGGCGTACCGTCATGTACCAGCCGCCCATGCCGATCGAACACCAGCACGTAGCTCACCACCTGCTGGCGCGAGGCATTGCGCACCAGCGCGCCCACCGCGCGCAGGTCCGAGTAATACAGCGGATTGGCCAGGCCGGAAGCCAGTTCGGTGGCCAGCGTCTCGCCGCGGGTGCGCAGGCTGCGGTCGAACAGCTCGTGCAGGATCTGCGCGCTCAAGCCGCGCACTTCGCGCTGCATGGCGCTCTGGCGCTGCAGCAGCGAGGCCAGGATCGCGCCGACCAGCAGCAGGGTCAGCGCCATGACCAACAGGAAACGTGCCTGCAACCCGAAGCGCACCTGACTCATTGCATTTCATCCTGGACCTGCTGCAAGCCGGCGCTCAATGCATCCAGGCGCCTGCGGCTCCCCGCGTCCACAGGATGAAACGCAGAGGTGCCGAAGAAACGCTTCAATGCCGGGCCGGCCTTCGGATCGGAGGCAGCCTGTAATAGCACGGTGCGCAGGCGGCGTTCCACCGCCGGGTCCAGTCCCGTGCGCACCATCTCCACCGCACGCGGCATCGGCGCACTGCGGTGCACGATGCGGAAATCGCGCTTGAACGCTGGCGGCAGATGCCGCTCGTCGTCCCAATCGAGATTGCTGAAGGCGCCGGCATCGATCAGGCGCTTGTGCACGAATGCGGCGATGTTCAATTTCGACCCGACCATCAGGTAACCGACCGCGCCCAGCACCTGGGTATCGTCCGGCGAGAGCAGCACGTCGCAGGCGATGCCATTGCGCATCAGCTCCAGCATCGGCACCAGGTAACCGCTGGTGGACGAGGCGTTGTGCAACGCCAGGGTATGCCCGCGCAGCTGCCCCAGCGACTGGATCGGGCTGTCGCGGCGCACGAAGAACACCGTATGGAAGTCGCGCACGCCGCCACGCTCGGTCATCAGCAACGGGTGTGCGCTGCCGCGCTGCTCCAGCAACATGGCCGCACCGGTGGTTTCGCTGACCCAGTCGACCCGGCCGCGACGCAGGTAGCTGGACATCTGCCGCACATCCGGCGCCATCAGGATCTCGCCGCGGCGGATGCCCACCTCGCGCATGCGCGGCACCACGTAGTCCAGCAGCGGCTTGAGTTGATCGTAATGCGTTGCCGGATCATCGCTGATCCGCCCTAGCACCAATACCGAGGAAGGCGCTGCCGCAGCCGTCACGGCCAAGCCTGCCCCGGCGATCAGCCAGCAGGCAATCAGACACCATCGTAGACCGCGCAAAACGGACACTCCCCTAGAGCCGCGGACAGCCTAGCCGAATCTTTGAAGATGTGACAGACGTCAGTTTCCGGCCCGTTTGGCTAGCATCGCCATGCGCTGTGCATCGGACAGGATGCCGCGGATCAGGCGCACCTCCTGCTCGGTCATCTCGGCGCGCAGCAGCAGCCGGCGCAGCTTGCGCATCGCCGACTCCGGCGCGCGGCCCTTGTGGAAGTCGATCTCGTCCAGGGTGTCGCCCAACTGGCCGAACATGCCTTCCAGCTGCGCGTGACTGGCCGGCCCGTCACGCAGGCCGGTGGCCGCCGCAGGCGCCGGTTCGGCCTGGCCCGCGGCCAGCTGTGCCAGCCGCACTTCGTACGCCAGCACCTGCACGGCCGCGGCCAGGTTGAGCGAGCTGAACTGCGGGTCGGAGGGGATATGCACGGCCGCATGGCAGAGCTGCAATTCGTCGTTGGTCAGGCCAGTGCGCTCGCGGCCGAACACGAACGCCACCTCGGCCGGCTCAGCGGCCTTGGCCAGGGCGCGCTGCGCGCCCTGGTCCGGCAGCAACTCCTCCAGGGCCACCCGGCGCGCGCGCGCCGTGCAGCCGATCACCAGGGTGCAGTCGGCCACCGCTTCGCCCAGGGTCTCGAATACCGGCGCATCGCCAAGCACATCTTCAGCGCCGGCCGAGCGCCGGTAGGCGTCCTCATCGAGCGCCCGTTCCGGCGCCACCAGCACCAACCGCGAGATGCCCATCGTCTTCATCGCACGCGCGGCGGCGCCGATGTTGCCTGGATGCTGGGTACCGACAAGGACGAAACGGATGCGCTGGGTGACAGACATGAACGGAGATGGGGGAGCGATTCGGTCGTAGATGGTAAACTGCGCGGCCGGCTTTGGCGCCGGAACGCTCTTTTACCTTCGTCATTGTCCATTCTGCCTTCACGGGAGCTTTCACCATGCAGAAACCCGCCGTCACCGTCATGGTCAAAGCCGCCCGCCTCGCCGGCAATGTGCTGTTGCGCGGTATCAACAAGCTCGATGCGCTCAATGTGGTGCAGAAGGGCCGCATGGACTACGCCAGCGAAGTCGATGCCGATGCCGAGAAGGTCATCATCAAGGAACTCAAGCGCGGCTACCCCGAGTACGCCGTGTTCGGCGAAGAAGGCGGCGTACAAGGTGGCAAGAGTGGGCGCTACACCTGGGTCATCGACCCGCTCGACGGCACCAGCAACTATCTGCGTGGCTTTCCGCATTACTGCGTGTCGATCGCGCTGGTGGAAAACGGCGAACCCACCGATGCGGTGATCTTCGACCCGCTGCGCAACGAGCTGTTTACCGCCAGCCGCGGTGCCGGCGCGGTGCTCAACGACCGCCGCATCCGCATTGCCGAGCGCAAGGACCTGGAAGGCGCGATGGTCCACACAGGCTTCCCGCCGCGCGAACGCGCGCGCGCCAGCGCCCAGCTCAAGTGCGTGGACGCGCTGCTGGTGCAGGCCGAAGACGTGCGCCGTACCGGCTCGGCGGCCCTGGACCTGGCCTACGTGGCCTGCGGCCGTGCCGATGCCTACTTCGAAGCCGGCGTCAAGGCCTGGGACATTGCGGCCGGCGTGCTGCTGGTGCGCGAAGCCGGTGGCCGTGTCTGCGACTACAAGGGCGCCACCCCGCCGCGCATGGACAACATGGGCCCGGAAACCCAGCAGATCGTGGCCGGCAACATCAAGATCAGCGATGCGCTGCAGAAGGTCATCGTCAATACCGGCTACGCCCGCGAGTTCGACGCCAAGTTCTGATTGCCTGCAGGCAGGCGCAGGACGCCACCCAGGCGCGAGCACGCCTTACCGGTAAAGCTCCATCGCGCCCAGGCGCGCTCCTCTACGAAAGCAGTAAACAAAGAAGGCCGGGAGAAATCCCGGCCTTCTGGCGTTACAGCGTCAGCGCACGACTCACGCAATCGCAGCGTGGTAGCGGCGCTCGACTTCGTCCCAGTTGACTGCGTTGTAGAACGCGCCGATGTATTCCGGACGGCGGTTCTGGTACTTCAGGTAGTACGCGTGTTCCCACACGTCCAGACCCAGGATCGGGGTATTGCCTTCGAACAGCGGGCTGTCCTGGTTGGCGGTGCTTTCCACCACCAGCTTCTTGTCAGCCGTCACGCTCAACCACGCCCAGCCGGAGCCGAAGCGGCTGACGGCAGCCTTGGTGAACGCTTCCTTGAACTTCTCGAAACCGCCCAGGTCCTTGTCGATCGCCTTGGCGACCTCGCCCTTGGGCTCGCCGCCGCCGTTGGGCGCCAGCACGGTCCAGAACAGCGAATGGTTGGCGTGGCCACCACCGTTGTTGCGCACCGGGCCCTGCAGGTTTTCCGGCAGGCTCTTCAGCTTGGACACCAGCTCGTCGATCGGCAGGTCCGCGTACTCGGTCCCTTCCAGCGCCGCGTTGACGTTGTTGATATAGGTCTGGTGATGCTTGGTGTGATGGATTTCCATCGTCTGCGCATCGATGTTCGGTTCCAGCGCGTCGTAAGCGTAAGGCAACTGCGGAAGGGTATAAGCCATGAGGGTCTCCTGGACTTGCCGCCCGGCGAAGACCGGGCGTTGCGGGGTAGATGGTAAGGACGGCAGCGGCGCTTACCAAGGGTGCAGGCAGGGAAACTTCATCCCGTCGCGTGCCGCGCTGTCTTGGCTGCACACCTTGCACCATGCCCCGGTTACTTGCGCGTGAACCGGACCGGCGCGGCGATGCATTCAAAGTAGACACAGTCGCGCGACGGCATACTTGCTCTGCCGCACATATCGTCGCCTCCGGATCGTGTCCATGCGCAAGCCCGCTTTGCTGATCGTCGCCATCGTGCTGCTCGTGGCCGGATTGTGGGGCATGCGTACGCTGCAGACGCCCAAGCCGCAGTTCGCCCCCTCACTCAATGCACCGATCGCCGCGCCGGTAGCTGCGCGGCAGGTGCCGCGCCTGCCGGCGTTTCTGCCGATCGAAGCGATGGCCACCATCGTGCTGATCCAGCGCGGCGGTCCATTCCCGTATCCACAGGACGGCAGCGTGTTCGGCAATCGCGAACATCGCCTGCCCGAACGCCCACGCGGCTATTACCGCGAATACACGGTGGACACCCCGGGCAGCGCTGACCGCGGCGCGCGCCGTATCGTCACCGGCGGCACGCCACCGCAGACCTGGTACTACAGCGACGACCACTACCAGAGCTTCAAACCCTTCCAGGGCCCGACCCCGGAGCAGGCCCCATGAGCGCTGGCGACTTCGCACTGGACCTGTCCGACCCGCAGCAATCGGGCGTGTACCAGGCCGAGACCGACGACCTGGACACCATGGCAGCGCTGGCCCGCGATGCCGGCCTGCGCATCCTGCGCGTGGATCTAGCCACCTGCAGCGACAAGCGCATGCTGCTGATGCGGCTGGCCACCCAGCTGGATTTTCCGCTCAGCTTCGGCCGCAACTGGGATGCGCTCAGCGATGGGCTGCGCGATCTGGCCTGGTTGCAGGCGCCGCGGGGCTATGCCCTGTTGATCGACGGCGCCAATGCCCTGGCACAGGCCGCACCGGCCGACCGCGACACCTTGCTGGATATCCTCGACGAAGCGGCCAGCAGCTGGGCCGCGCGTGGGCGTACTTTTGCGGCGTTCGTGGCGCCAGCCAGCGCCTGCGCGTAGTCGGCCTGCGCGCGTGATGCGCGCCGCGCAGGCTTCGTTTGCATGGCAGCCGGTGGATCTGCACACCGGCTTGCCGATCAACCCATCAACTATCCAGCTCGCTCCAGCGCGCGTAGGCCGCATCCAGCTGCGCCTGCGCATCGCTCAGTGCCGCGGTATGCGCCGCCATGGCCGCGGTGTCGCGCTGGTAGAAGCCCGGGTCGTTCATCGCCTCGGTCAGTGCAGCCACCTGCTGTTCCAGCGTCTCGATCAGGCCGGGCAACTGCTCCAGCTCGCGCGCGTCCTTGTAGCTCAACTTGCGCTTGGGCGCGGCCTCCACTGGCGCCGCAGCGGCCACTGGTGCAGTCGCCACCGCGGTGGCCGAGGCCTTGGCCACCGCCATCGCGCTGGTCGCCGGGCTGCGCCGCTGGCGCAGCGAATCGCTGTAGCCGCCGACGTAATCGCCGATCAGGCCATCGCCTTCCATCACCAACGTGGAGGTCACCACGTTGTCGAGGAAGTCGCGGTCATGGCTGACCAGCAGCAGCGTGCCACTGTATTCGCCGAGCAATTCTTCCAGCAATTCCAGGGTTTCCACGTCCAGATCGTTGGTCGGTTCGTCCATCACCAGCAGGTTGGACGGCTGCGCGAACAGCCGTGCCAACAGCAACCGGTTGCGCTCGCCGCCGGACAGGCGGGTGATCGGTGCGCGCGCGCGCTCGGGAGTGAACAAAAAGTCCTGCAGATACGCATGCACATGTTTGCGCTTGCCGTTGATCTCCAGGAAATCACGGCCCTCGGCCACGTTCTCGATCGCGCTCCAGTCTTCGCGCAGGGTCGAGCGGTACTGATCGAAGTAGGCAATCTGCAGGTTGGTGCCGATGCGGATTTCGCCCTGCTGCGGCTGCAAGTCGCCCAGCAACAGCTTGAGCAAGGTGGTCTTGCCGCTGCCGTTCGGGCCGATCAGGCCGATGCGGTCGCCGCGCTGGATGATGGTGGAAAAATCCTTGACCATCGTGCGCGCACCGAACGCGAAGCCGACCTGCCTGGCCTCGATCACCTTCTTGCCGGATGACTCGCCCTGCGAGACTTCCATGCGCACATTGCCGGTGAGCTCGCGCCGCTGCACGCGCTCGTTGCGCATCGATTCCAGGCGCCGCACGCGGCCTTCGTCGCGGGTGCGCCGCGCCTTGATGCCCTGACGGATCCAGACTTCTTCCTGCGCCAGCAACTTGTCGAAGCGCGCATTCTCCTGCGCCTGCGCATTGAGCCGCTCTTCGCGGCGGCGCTCGTAATTGGCCCAGTCGCCCGGCCAGCTGGTGACCTGGCCACGATCGATCTCGACGATGCGGGTGGCCAGCGCACGCAGGAAGCGGCGGTCATGGGTGACGAACAGCACGCTGCCGTTCCAGCCCTTCAGGAAGGTCTCGAGCCAGTCGATGGCTTCGATGTCCAGGTGGTTGGTCGGCTCGTCCAGCAGCAGCACGTCCGGTGACGACACCAGCGAACGCGCCAGCAGCACGCGCCGCTTCATGCCGCCGGACAGCCGCGCGAACTCGGCATCGCCATCCAGTTCCAGCTTGGTCAGCGTCTCGCTGACCCGCTGATCCAGCGCCCAGCCGTCGGCCGCGTCGATCTTGGCCTGCACCTTGCCGAACGCCTCGGCGTCGAACACCTCGGCATGGCTGAGCTGGTGGAACTCGGCCAACCAGTGACCCAACTCGCCCAGGCCATCGGCCACCACGTCGAATACGCTGCCGCCGGTGCCCTGCGGCACCTCCTGCTCCAACCGCGCGATGCGCACACCCTGCTGCACGCGTACTTCGCCATCGTCGGGCCTGAGCTCGCCGGCGATCAATTTCATCAAGGTCGATTTGCCGGCGCCGTTACGCCCGATCAGGGCGATACGCTCGCCCGGCTCGATCGTGAGGTCGGTTTTTTCCAGCAACAACGGGCCGCCGACGCTGTAGTCGACGCTTTGCAGAGTGATTAAAGGCATGGCGCGATTGTACGGGAATCGGGAATGGTGAATCGGGAATGGAAAAGCCTTCGCCGTTGCGATTCCCGATTCCCTACTCCCGATTCCCGCTAAAATGCGCCATGAACGAATTCTCCGCGCTGCCGCTGTCGCCGGCCCTGGCCCCCGGCATCGACGCCCTTGGCTACACCGCCCTGACTCCCATCCAGGCGCAGAGCCTGCCGCCGATCCTGCAGGGGCTGGACGTCATCGCCCAGGCGCCGACCGGTAGCGGCAAGACCGCCGCGTTCGGGCTGGGCCTGCTGCAAAAGCTCGACCCGTCGCTGAGCCGTGCGCAGGCGCTGGTGCTGTGCCCCACTCGCGAACTGGCCGACCAGGTCGGCAAGCAGCTGCGCAAGCTGGCCACCGGCATTCCCAACATGAAACTGGTGGTGCTGACCGGCGGCATGCCGCTCGGGCCGCAACTGGCCTCGCTGGAAGCGCATGACCCGCAGGTGGTGGTGGGCACGCCCGGCCGCATCCAGGAGCTGGCCCGCAAGCGCGCCCTGCATCTGGGCGGCGTGCGCACGCTGGTGCTGGACGAGGCCGACCGCATGCTGGACATGGGCTTCGAGGAACCCATCCGCGAGATCGCCAGCCGCTGCGACAAGCATCGTCAGAGCCTGCTGTTCTCGGCCACGTTCCCGGACAGTATCCGCACGCTGGCGCGCGAGATCCTCAAGGACCCGATTGAAATCACCGTCGAAGGCGCCGACAACGCCCCGGAAATCGACCAGCAATTCTTCGAGGTCGATCCCACCTATCGGCAGAAGGCGGTGGCCGGCCTGCTGCTGCGCTTCAATCCCGAATCCAGCGTGGTGTTCTGCAATACCCGCAAGGAAGTGGACGAGGTGGCCGGTTCGCTGCAGGAGTTCGGCTTCTCCGCGCTCGCGCTGCATGGCGATATGGAACAGCGCGACCGCGATGAGGTGCTGGTGCGTTTCGTCAACCGCAGCTGCAACGTGCTGGTGGCCAGCGATGTGGCCGCCCGCGGGCTGGACGTGGAAGACCTGTCGGCCGTGGTCAATTACGAGCTGCCCACCGATACCGAGACCTACCGCCACCGTATCGGCCGCACCGCGCGCGCCGGCAAGCATGGCCTGGCGCTGAGCCTGGTGGCACCGCGCGAAGCGGCGCGCGCGCAGGCATTGGAGGCCGAACAGGGCCAGCCGCTGAAATGGTCGCGCGCGCCGCTGGCCACCGCCCGCCCGGCGCAGCTGCCGCAGGCGGCGATGACCACCTTGCGCATCGACGGCGGCAAGACCGACAAGCTGCGTGCCGGCGACATCCTGGGTGCGCTCACCGGTGAAGCCGGGCTGTCGGGTGCGGCGATCGGCAAGATTGCCATCTACCCCACCCGCTCCTATGTCGCCATCGCGCGCGCGCAGGTCGCCAAGGCCCTGGCGCACCTGCACGCTGGCAGGATCAAGGGCCGCCGGTTCCGGGTCAGCAAGCTCTGAAGACCCTGCGGCTGGCACGTTGGCCAGCCGCAGCTCAGATCGGCTAGCAACACGACTGCACCGCCGCTGCCCGCCCTCTGGGCAGCTACGCGACGCTGTGCAGACTCAGTAGCACAGCGTCGCCAGCAACGGCACGTCGTTGGCCCACTTTTCGCGGCCCTGCAATGCGGCCAGTTCCACCAGCACCGCGGCGCCGACGACTTCAAGCTCCAGCTGTGCGGCCAGGCTCAACGCAGCACGCAACGTACCGCCGGTGGCCAGCACGTCGTCGACGATCAGCACGCGTGCACCGCGCGGCAGCGCGTCTTCGTGCATTTCGATGCGGTCGCTGCCGTATTCCAGCGCGTACTCCTGGATCAGCGTGCGCCCGGGCAGCTTGCCCGGCTTGCGGACCGGCACGAAGCCGGTGCGCAGTTCGCGCGCCAGCGCCGCACCAAGAATGAAGCCGCGCGCCTCGATCCCCAGCACCGCATCCAGCGGTGTGGTGCGCCAGGGCTGCGCCATCTCGTCCAGCGCCGAGGCGAAGTCCGGACCGTCCGACAACAGCGGGGTGATGTCCTTGAAGACGATACCCGGCTTGGGAAAGTCGGCGATGTCGCGGATCCGGCCTGCCCAGTGGTTGGGGCCGGAAGGGTGGGTGCCGGCGCAGCGGCTGCAATCAGTCATGGTGGTAGTGGCGTCACGGCCAGTGGGGACGCCCTATTCTAGTTGCTGTATGCCGTTGACGCCGCCTTGACGGCACACCTGAATCTAAGCGCGTCAGGAACTGCACGACAGCATCGAACACCCGGCACGATCGCGTGCCCACTCCGGGCGCCGTGCAGCGAATGCCTCACGGCCTGGCTGATCGTCGTAGGGCCGGCGCATGACCTCCAGCAGCTCCTGCACGCCGGCCGGATCGCCCTGCTCAGCCCGGTCGATGGCCTGCTGCGCGAGATAATTGCGCAGGACGTAGCGCGGATTGGCCTGGCGCATGCGCGCCCGCCGCTGCTCCGGGGCCAGCGGATCCTGGCGCAGCCGCGCGGCGTAACGCTGCAGCCATTCCTGCAACGGCACCAGCGCCTCCTGGCGCTGGTCCTGGTGGTAGAACGCGTCGCGCAGCAGTTCGGGATCGGGGTGCTCGGCAGACACGTCGATCAGGCCGCGGAAGGTCAGCGTCATGTCCATCTGGCCCTGCCGCATCAGCGCGCGCAACGCATCGATCAGCGCCAGATCCTCGTCGCGGCACTCGGCCAGTCCCAGTTTGGCAGCGGTATCGCGGCGGTCGCAGGCCAGATAGGTGTCGCGGAACCGGTCCAGCCCCTGCTGCAGCGGTGCGGCATCGGCAAACAGCGGGGCCAGTGCCTGGGCAAGCCGCCCCAGGTTCCAGTACGCCACCTGCGGCTGGGTACCGAAGCGATACCGACGCCCCTGCGCGTCGGTGGTATTGGGCGTCCAGTCCGGGTCGTAATCGTCGATCCAGCCGTAAGGGCCGTAATCGATGGTCAGGCCCAGGATCGACATGTTGTCGGTATTCATCACCCCATGCACAAAACCGACCCGCATCCAGTGCGCCACCATCACCGCGGTGCGCTCGCAGATCTGCGCGAACCAATCGGCATACAGCGTCTCGCCCGCCCCGGCCAGGGCAGGAAAATCCCGCGCAATGGTGAACTCCACCCATTGCCGCAACAGCGCCAGATCCCCACGCGCGCTCGGCAACTCGAAGTTGCCGAAGCGAATGAACGAGGGCGCCACCCGACACACGATCGCACCAGGCTCGCGTTGCGGACGGCCGTCGTAAAACATGTCGCGCACCACGGCATCGCCGGTGGCGACCAGGCTCAATGCACGCGTGGTCGGCACACCTAGGTGATGCATCGCCTCGCTGCACAGGAATTCGCGGATCGACGAGCGCAACACCGCGCGACCATCGGCGCCACGCGAATACGGCGTGGGGCCGGCGCCCTTGAGTTGCAACTCGTAGCGCCGGCCATCGACACCGATCGCCTCGCCCAGCGAAATCGCCCGGCCGTCGCCCAGTTGCCCGGCCCAGTGCCCGAACTGATGGCCGCCATAGTTGACCGCCCAGGGCTGCATGCCGGGGTACAGCGCATTACCGCCGAACACCTCGGCAAACTGCGCACTGCCGATCTCGGCCGCATCCAGCCCCAGCGCCTGCGCCATGTCCGACGAATACGCGATCACCCGCGGCGCAGCCACCGGCGTCGGCAATACCGACGACCAGGCTGCGGCCACCTCGCGGCGGCGTGGCCCTTGCTCCGGATCGCCGGGCAGGTCCCGGCGCAAACGATTGTCGAACTGAAGGTCTGTCATGCGCGCAGGGTAAAGCGTTACGCGCGTTTCAGCGTGATTGCGTGTTGGTCCGCCAGTGCCCACCGCGTGTAACACTGCGCACACTGGCGGCGCCATTCCACGATTCCAGCAGACTCGGTGACCATCAGGCCATGAGGCCGACATGTCGAAGGCAGGTCCGGGCTAAACGCCAGCGCACGCGCGGCATCGGCTCCTGCCAATGTTTCGTAATTTCGCCAACAACCTCGGGTCACGTCAGTGAGCACCGGCACCAGCGCTCACACTACCGCCGCCCACTCCCCTCTGGAACGCCTCTCGCCATGACCGCACACCGCCCTCGCTGGCTACGCCCGGCCCTGTTGCTACTGGGCTCGCTGGGCCTGACCGCCTGTAGCAACGTGCTATACGGCGGAATCAACGCAGCCTCCAGCCGCGACGGCGTCATCGAACATCGAAACGCACTCTTCGACCCCGCGCATGGGCTGGCACTGGATGTGTATCAACCGCGTGGTGCAGTGGACGCACCTGTCGTCGTGTTCTTTTACGGAGGCACCTGGAAACGGGGAGCACGGGCCAACTTCCGCTGGCTCGGCCGAGCGTTGGCACGCCAGGGCGTGATCACCATGGTTGCCGATTACCGCAAATTCCCACAGGTCGGGCTGGATGGCTTCATGACCGACGCAGCCGAAGCAACCGCATGGAGCTATCGGAACGCGCACCTCTACGGCGGCAGCCCGCACCGCGTGGCGGTCATGGGGCATTCGGCAGGAGCGCACCTTGCGGTCCTGCTCGGCAGCGACAGCCGCTGGCTGCAGCTGCAGGGCCTGACCCCGCGCCAGTTGTGTGGGGTCGTTGGTCTGGCAGGGCCTTATGTCTTCATGCCATTGACCGACCGGGATCTGATCGAGATTTTCGGCAGCACCGCCGCTGCCGCCGAACCCATCAGCCATGTCGATGGCGACGAACCTCCGATGCTGCTTCTGCATGGCGCCCGCGACAAGGTCGTCGCCCCCTCCAACAGCATCGCCATGCAGGCAGCCCTGCAGCGCGCAGACGGCAATGCGCAGCTCGAGCTGTACCCGGACATGGGCCATATGCGGCTGCTACTTTCACTGGATCGGCCGCCCGCCAGGTCGCAGGTCATGCGCGACACCGCGGCCTTCCTGCACCACTGCCGCGCCCCCTGACCACGCAAGATCCCGGCGCCGGCCTGGTGGAGACCAGTCTGCGGCGGCACCTGCCGGTTACTTGCCGGAAGATCCGCCCATCAGTGCGTACGGGCCGCCCTTCTTCAATGCAGCTTGATAGGCCGGTCGCGCCTCGATCCGCTCCAGGAAGGCGCGCAATTTGGGGTACGGTTCCAGGCCGCCACCGCGCGCGGCTGCGGCCTGCACCGGGAAACTCATCTGGATATCGGCAGCGGTGAAGCGCTCGCCAGCGAACCAGTGATGGGTCTGCAGCGATTGCTCCATCCAGCCCAGATGCAAGGCGACCTGCGGGCCGACAAAACCCGACATCGCCTTGTCCACGATCGCACGCGCAATGGGTTTGGCAAAAAACGGCATCGGCGCGCTGCGAATGCGGCCGAAGATCAACGTCATCAGCAGCGGCGGCATCGCCGAGCCTTCTGCGTAATGCATCCAGTAGCGGAATTGCTGGCGCTCGGGGGAATCGATCGGTCGCGCCGGGGGCGACAACGCGCATTCGGTGTCGTAACGCTCGGTCAGATAGTCGAGGATTGCGCCGGACTCGGCGATGGTCAGCCCGCCATCCACGATCACCGGTGATTTACCCAGCGGATGGATCGCACGCAGCGCCGCCGGTGCCAGCATGGTCTTGGGGTCGCGCTCGTGGTGCACGATCTGGTAAGGCAGGGCCAGCTCTTCAAGCAGCCACAGGACGCGCTGCGAACGGGAGTGATTGAGATGGTGAACAGTGATCATGGCAGCGGCCGCACACGGAAAGCTTCATCCTAACCAGCTGCACGTGGTCGCTGCGCACACACCGATCACGCACACGTCTTGAACGCGTCCCCCGGCAGATGCCCGGACACGGCTGTCAATGCCGCCACCGATGCGGATCGACGGGCAATAAAAAACGCCGGGCGCTTGCGCGACCGGCGTTTTTGGCAACCTTACGGTTGCAGACGGATTAGAGCGCCTGCACCTGGTCAGCCTGCATGCCCTTCTGGCCCTGCACGGCGACGAAGGAAACCTTCTGGCCTTCCTGCAGCGACTTGAAGCCGGTGCCCTGGATGGCACGGAAGTGCACGAACAGGTCCGGGCCGCTTTCCGGGGTGATGAAGCCGAAGCCCTTGGCATCATTGAACCACTTCACGACACCGTTCTGACGATCTGACATTTTACTAACTCCTGAACTTTTGGATGGTAAATCGCAGCAACCGAAAAACCGGTGCTGAGACTGAGTTGCAGGCGTTGGTAAAGCGGAACGATGGAGCGGGATCGAATGAGATCTAGCTACACCAGGCCACGATTCACGGTGACCCTTGCAAACACAGTGGGTGCACATTACTCGTGTTTTATGTAAAAAGCGACACCTTCAGACAAAAGTTTTGCTGTCGGGCGTGTTCCGACCGCCTGTCAGGCCTTTCCCTCCCGATTTAATGGGTGAATACGCCGAACCTGGCGAGCCTGGCGCAGATCGGGGTGGATGCCGACGCCTGCCCTGCGGTCATCCGCGCCATCCCTTTCCGCACCGCCCAGCGCACCGGCATCACGGTGACCCTGCTGGCCAATCACCACGTGCGCCCCCCACCCCTGGCGCATGTGGCGGGCCCTGCAGGTTCCGGTGGACCCGATGCGGCCGACGACGCCATTGCAGACCGCATCCAGCCAGGCAGCCTGGTGGTGACCCACGGGCGGGCCAGCGGCGCTGCATGCACGCGACCGCCAGGCCTTTGCCGCGCAGCTGCACCGCTGGCTGGCACGGCAGCCAGCCCAACGCCAGCGTCCGCGCGCCAGCCCGCGGGCGTATCATGGCCGCCCTTTGCACCTGGTTTCCTGATGGCCCTCACCGCCACCGTCCGCAGGGCGGAACTGCAGATCAGCGACATGGATCGCGGCTATTACGCCAACCATTCGCTGACCCTGGCCCAGCACCCTTCCGAAACCGATGAACGGCTGATGGTGCGGTTGCTGGCGTTCGCGCTGTTCGCCGACGACCGGCTGGAATTCGGCCGCGGCCTCAGCAACGACGACGAGCCGGACCTGTGGCGGCGCGACTACACCGGCGACCCCGACCTGTGGATCGACCTCGGCCAGCCCGACGAAAGCCGCGTGCGCAAGGCCTGCAATCGCTCGCGCGAGGTGGTGGTCATCGGCTACGGCGGCCAGGCCACCGAAACCTGGTGGAAAAAGCATGCCAACGCCATGGGCAGGCACCGCAACCTGCGCGTGATCGAGCTCGAATCGCAGGCCACCGAGGCGCTGGGCGCGTTGATCCAGCGCGGCATGCGCTTTGACGTGATCATCCAGGACGGCGAAGTGCAGATGCTGGCCGACCACGGCAGCGTCACCCTGACCCCGATGGTGCGGCAAGCGCCGGCCGAATGAACATGCGGTGCGACGTGCTGGTCATCGGCGCCGGGGCCGCCGGCCTGATGAGCGCCTTCACCGCCGGCCGCCGCGGCCGCCAGGTACTGGTGATCGACCATGCCAACAAGGTCGGCAAGAAGATCCTGATGTCCGGTGGCGGGCGCTGCAACTTCACCAATACCGGCACCACGCCGGGCAACTTCATCTCCGCCAACCGCCATTTCTGCAAATCCGCCCTGGCACGCTACAGCCCCGGCGATTTCGTGGAGCTGGTCGAACGCCATGGCATTGCGTACCACGAGAAGGAGCTGGGCCAGCTGTTCTGCGACAGCTCGTCCAAGCAGATCGTGCGCCTGCTGCTGGACGAGTGCGCGGCGGCCGGGGTGCAGATCCGTACCCAGTGCGAGGTGCACTCGGTGCAGCGCGACAGCGACGGATTCAGCGTGCAGACCAGCACCGGCCGCGTGCACGCGCAATCGCTGATCGTCGCCACCGGCGGGCTGTCGATTCCCAGCATGGGCGCCAGCGGCTTGGGCTATGCGCTGGCCCAACAGTTCGGTCACACGCTGCTGCCGACACGCGCCGGACTGGTACCGCTCACCTTGAGCGGCAAGCACCAGGAGCGCCTGCAGGACCTGTCCGGGCTGGCCTTGCCGGTGGAAGCACACTGCAACGGCGTCAGTTTCCGCAATTTCATGCTGCTGACCCATCGCGGCGTCAGCGGGCCGGCGATCCTGCAGATCTCTTCTTATTGGCAACCGGGCGAGGACCTGCACCTGGACCTGCTGCCCGGCCACGATGCAGCGGCCTGGCTGCGCAAGCAGAAGCAGCAACGTGGCGCCACCGAGCTGCGCAACGTGCTGGGCGATGTACTGCCGCGGCGCTTCGCGCAGCGGCTGTGCGAGGTCTGGCTGCCTGACAAGCCGGTGCGGCAGCTGGACCCGCCGCAGCTGCAGGGCGCGGCCGATCTGCTCGGGGCGTTTCCACTGATCGCCAGCGGAACCGAGGGCTACCGCACCGCGGAAGTGACCCTGGGCGGCGTCGATACCCACCAGGTCTCCAGTGCCACCATGGAGTCGCGGCTGACCGCCGGCCTGTACTTCGTCGGCGAGGTGCTGGACGTCACCGGCTGGCTGGGCGGGTACAACTTCCAGTGGGCGTGGGCATCCGGGCATGCCGCCGGAAGCGTGGCGTAAGCGCCACGAGGAGGCACGCCGCATCGGCGACCGAGCACGACATCGGTGCGCCTGGGACGACGACAGACACGACAATCGCCCACGCATCGCATGCCGATCACCCTGCTCGGCGCGGTCGCCGGCAGCCTAATCCTTGCGCCACGTCTCACACTGGATGCGGCATGATCCACACACATGGACGTGTCAAATCCGTGTATTAAAGCCCGTCTCTAGGGAGCCGCGCATGCAAAAAGGCAAAGATCTCACCCTCCGCCTGATGATCGTCGACGACAGCGTGGAGAGTGCCGAGACCATCGTCACCGCGCTGCGTAACGGCGGCATTGCGGTGCGTCCATCGCGGCCGCAGACCCAGGAGGAGCTGGCCAGCATGCTCTCGGGTCAGATCGATCTGGCCATCCAGGGCCAGGCCCAGCAGGTGCCGATGAGCGCGCTGCAGGCGCAGATCGCAGGCAGCGGCAAGGACATTCCGGTCATCCTGCTGGCCGAGCGGATCGAAGAGAACGCCATTGTCGAGGCGGCTTCCCATGGCGTGCGTGCCATCGCCTTGCGTCATCGTCCCGAGCATCTGCTGGCGCTGGTGCGCTCGGAGTGGGCCGACCTGCAGGCACGCCGTGGCCTGCGCCGCATCGAAGCGCAGATGCGCGAGACCGAGCGCCGCTGCGATGCCTTGATCGCGTCCTCGCGCGACCCCATCGCCTACGTGCACGAAGGCATGCATATCCGCGCCAATGAGGCGTATCTGGACATGTTCGGCTTCGAGTCGTTCGACGATGTCGAAGGCGTCTCGCTGCTGGACATGATCGCCGCGCAATACGTCGACGATTTCAAGCAGCTGCTGAAGGCGATGGCCAAGGGCGAGCCGCCGCCGGCGCAGTACAAGGTCGACGCACGTCGGCTGGAAGGCGACACCTTCCCCGCCACGATGGAATTTGCCACCGCCACCTACGAAGGCGAGCCCTGCATCCAGGTGGTGTTCCGCCGCCGCGAGGAATTCGACCCGGAACTGGCGCGCGAGGTCGAAGACCTGCGCCAGCGCGATCAGGTCACCGGCCTGCTCAACCGCCCCACCTTCATGGTGGCGCTGGAACAGGCGGTGGCACAGGCCGGCCGCAGCGAGGGCCAGTCCGGCTTCCTGCTGATCGAGCCCGACCACTACGCGCGCATCCTCCCCGAGATTGGACTGGATTCTGCCGATGCCCTGATCGCTGCGATGGCCGCACATGTGGCCGGCGTGGTGGATGAGAGCGTGGTGGCCGCGCGCTTCGGCGAGCACAGTTTCGCGCTGTTGATGCACGGCAACTACGCGCGCACCCATGCCACGGCCGAAGCCGTGCGCGATGCGTTTGCGCAACATGTCTTCAGCGTCGGCGCGCGCTCGGCCACGGTGACCGTGAGCATCGGCGGGGTACAGATCGGCGAAAAGATCGCCAGCATCGGCCAGGTGCTCAATCGCGGTACCGAGGCGGTGCGCACCACCGCCGAGCTGGGCGGCAACGCGGTCAGCATCTACGATCCGGCCGCCTCGGACCGAGCCGAGGAAGAACGCATCGCACGCTGGGTCGAGCACCTGCGCCAAGCGCTGGTGGGCGACGGCTTCGTGCTGCACTACCAACCGGTGCTCAACCTGCAGGGCGAGCCGCTGGAGCTGTACCAGGCTTTCCTGCGGCTGGAGCGCAACGGCGAGATGATGTCGCCCAACGCCTTCATGGCGATCGCAGAAGAACACGACCTGATCACCGAGATCGACCGCTGGGTAGTGGCGCGCGCGATCCGCCAGCTCGGCGAGCGGCAGCGTGCAGGCCACAAGACGCACCTGCTGGTGCGCATCGGGCCCAACTCGTTCTCCGACCCGCAGATGATCGATACCATCCGCGAGCAGTTGGCGGTATACGGCGTGCCGGGCGAACGGCTGTGGTTGCAGACCCCGGAATCGAAGGTGTTCACGCATCTGCGCAATGCCCAGCAGTTTCTGGCGGCGGTATCGGCGATGGGCTGCAAGGTCGGGCTGGAACAATTCGGCTCGGGGCTGGACTCGTTCCAGCTGCTCGCACACTTCCAGCCGGCCTTCCTCAAGCTGGACCGCGGCATCACCGGCGACGTCGCCTCGGCCCGCGAAAGCCAGGAGAAGATCCGCGAAATCACCTCGCGCGCGCAGCCGGCCGGCATCCTGACCGTGGCCGAATTCGTTGCCGATGCGCAGTCGATGAGCAGCTTCTTCAGTGCAGGCGTGGACTATGTGCAAGGCGATTTCGTTGCGCCCACCGGGCCGTTGATGAACTATGAGTTCGGCTGAGGCAACCGAACGCCGGTAACGCGGGACAACAAAAAACCCGCAACGCGCGGGTTTCTTGTTTCCTTCGAGCCGATACGCTGTCGATGGGCGCTACCAGACGATGCAGCGGGCGACGGTTGCGTCGAGCGCGGGTGGGCGCGCTCATGTGGCCGTTGCACCGACGATCGATACCGACTGCGGCGACGCCTTGCGCATCACACGGAGCGGCGATCTCGGAAGCCGCTTACAGTGCTGTGCCATTGGTCGCACGCAGCGCCGCAATGCGCTCGGTCAACGGCGGGTGGCTCAGGAACAGGCGACGCAATCCGTCGCCGACCGCGCCGGAGATACCGAAGGCCTGCACCTGCGAGGGCAAGCTGCTCTGCCCGTGATTGAGCGACAGCCGTTCCAGGGCGGAAATCATCTTGCCGCGGCCGGCCAGCTGTGCGCCACCGGCATCGGCGCGGAACTCGCGACGACGCGAGAACCACATCGCGATCATGGTGGCGAACATCCCCAGCACCATCTCCAGCGCGAACACGATGATGTAGTAAGCGAAACCCCGCCCACCCTCACGGTTGCCCGACAAGGTGCTGTCGATCACGCCGCCAACCACGCGCGCCAGCACGATCACGAAGGTGTTCAGCACGCCCTGCAGCAGGGCCATGGTCACCATGTCGCCATTGGCCACGTGGGCGATCTCGTGGCCGAGCACGGCCTCGGCTTCGTCCTGGCTCATGTTCTGCAGCAGGCCGGTCGAGACGGCGACCAGCGCGTTGTTGCGATTGGCCCCGGTGGCGAAGGCATTGATCTCCGGTGCGTCGTAGATCGCCACTTCCGGCATGCCGATGCCGGCGGCCTGGGCCTGGCGCTGGACCGTCCCGACCAGCCAGCGCTCGGTCGGTGTGCGCGGCTCGGTGATCACCTGGGCGCCGGTGCTGCGCTTGGCCATGAACTTGGACAGCAACAGCGAAATCAAGGACCCACCAAAACCGAAGATGGCGCCCATCACCAGCAGGCCGCTCATCTGCGCGGAATTGACGCCCAACACCGACATCACGACGCTGGCGAGCAGCAACACCGCCAGGTTGGTCGCAAGGAACAGGAAAATGCGGTTGAACATGACGCGCGGGCTCCACTCGGATGGGATGGACTGCCGTGGATCTGCGGACATCACCGCTTGAAATCAAGCGCGCACCTGACCGACGATTCAGCCGTCCATGCCCTCACCTTCCTACCGCGGCCGCTTCGCGCCCTCTCCGACCGGCCCGCTGCACTTCGGCTCGCTGCTGGCCGCCTTCGGCAGCTGGCTGCTCGCCCGCCATGCCGGTGGGCAGTGGTGCGTGCGCATCGAAGACATCGATCCACCACGCGCCCAAGCCGGTGCATCGGAGCGCCAGCTGCGCACCCTGGCTGCCTTTGGCCTGGTGTCGGACCTGCCGGTGATCCGGCAATCCGATCGCGACGTGCATTACATCACCGCGCTCACCACCCTGCTTGACGCCGGGCTGGCGTTCGAATGCAGCTGCAGCCGCAGCGATCTGGCCGGCATGGGCGGCATCCACCACGCCTGTGTCGCCCCGCTGGGCGCACGCCGCGCAGTACGCCTTCGGGTGCCGCTGCAGCCGCCGGTCGGCTTCGACGACGCGTTGCAGGGGCATGTGGTGCAGGACGTCCATGCGGAGGTGGGGGATGTGGTGCTGCGCCGGGCAGACGGCTACTGGGCCTACCAGCTTGCCGTGGTCGTGGACGACGCGGCGCAGGCGGTCACCGATGTGGTGCGCGGCGCCGACCTGCTCGATTCCACCCCGCGCCAGTTGGTGCTGCAGCGCGCCCTGGGCCTGCCGCAGCCGCGCTATCTGCACCTGCCGCTGATCCTGGACGCCGGGGGCCGCAAGCTGTCCAAGTCGCATGCCGCCCCCGCGCTGGACGATGCCGACCCGGTGCCGGCCCTGCGCGCCGCCTGGCAGGCGCTGGGCCAGCCGCCTGCTGTACTGGCGCGGCACGGTGGCGTGGACACGCTGCTGCGCCAGGCCATGCAGCATTTTTCGCCGGAGTTGCTGCCGGCAACGCCCACGCTCGAGATGTCCATGCGCGCATCGCCCCCGCCGCGTGACTAGAATTGCGGCCCAGCACCGGCATCCGGGCGCGGCGCCTGCGCCACGGCCCTGATCGCCTCCAGTCTTCCTGCTCATTGGAGTCGTCATGACATCTCGCGTCGCATTGGTCACCGGCGGCACCGGCGGTATCGGCACCGCCATCTGCAAGCGCCTGGCCGATCAGGGCCATCGGGTCGCCAGCAATTTCCGCAACGAGGAAAAGGCCCGCGACTGGCAACAACGCATGCAGGCGCAGGGCTACGACGTGGCCTTGTTCCGTGGCGATGTGGCCGCGTCCGAGCATGCGCGCGCCCTGGTGGAAGACGTCGAAGCGGCGCTGGGGCCGATCGAGGTCCTGGTCAACAACGCCGGCATCACCCGCGACACCACCTTCCACCGCATGACCGCCGAACAGTGGCACGACGTCATCAACACCAACCTCAATTCGGTGTTCAACGTCACCCGCCCGGTCATCGAGGGCATGCGCAAGCGCGGCTGGGGCCGGGTGATCCAGATCAGCTCCATCAACGGACTCAAGGGCCAGTACGGCCAGGCCAATTACGCCGCGGCCAAGGCCGGCATGCACGGCTTCACCATTTCGCTGGCGCGCGAGAACGCCGCCTTCGGGGTCACCGTCAACACGGTCTCGCCCGGTTACGTGGCCACCGACATGGTCATGGCAGTGCCGGAGGAAGTGCGCGCCAAGATCGTGGCCGATATCCCCACCGGCCGGCTGGGCCGCCCGGAAGAGATCGCCTACGCGGTGGCGTTTCTGGTGGCGGAAGAGGCTGCCTGGATCACCGGCTCCAATCTGGACATCAACGGCGGCCACCACATGGGCTGGTAACGTTTGCTGCAACTTTGCGGTGCAGCATGGATTTGACCTAAAAACCATGCTGCGCAACATTTTTAATGTGTCCGCTTAAGCAAATAAGGCGGTTTGGCTGTTGCAACCGCTGCTGCGCTGCGCCATCCTGCGCGCACTATCAGTGTGAGTGAACGTTCCATGGCCGGACTTCGCATCATCAAGAAGTATCCCAATCGCCGTCTCTACGACACCGAGATTTCCAGTTACATCACGATCGAAGACGTACGCCAGCTGATCATCGATGGCGAGGAGTTCGAAGTCCGCGACGCCAAGAGTGGCGAAGATTTGAGCCGCGCGGTCCTGCTGCAGATCATCGCCGACCAGGAACAGGACGGCGAACCCATGCTCTCCACCCAGCTGCTCAGCCAGATCATCCGCTTCTACGGGGATTCGCTGCAGGGTTTCATGGGCAATTACCTGGAGCGCAGCATGCAGGTGTTCCTGGACCAGCAGCAGCAGTTCCGCCAACAGATGGGCAACCTGCTCGGGCAGACCCCGTGGGCGATGATGAACCAGCTGACCGAGCGCAACCTGGAGCTGTGGCAGGAATTCCAGCGCAACTTTGGCGCCGGTTTCGGCCGTCCGGGCGGCCCTGGCACGCCGCCGAGCCCGCCTGGCGCAGGCAGCATGGGCAGTGGCCCGATGGGCACCGGCACGCATGGCGCCTCGGGCAACCACACCGGCAAGGCGCGCAACCGCGGGTGAGCGATGGGTGCGCGTGAGCCGGACGGCTCTACGCGCAAACCGTCAGCGGCCGGCCTGCGCAGCGCAGGCCGAGCAGATCCGCTCCACGTGGTAGCCGCGGGCGCGCAAGCGCTCCACCACGCCATCATTGCCCAGCAGGTGCAAGGCACCGACCACCACCAGCGTGGTTCCGCTGCCCTTGCCCAGTTGCTTCTCCAACCGCGGCACCCAACGCGCGTTGCGCTCGACGTTGATGTCCTGATACAGCGCCGGATACTGCCTGCGCATGTCCTCGGCCATCTGCGTGGTCAGCGTCTGCACGTCGCCGTTGCGCCAGGCCGCATGCAGCAGGCGCAGCTGGTCGGTGGTATCGGCTTCGTCCAGCGCTTCTTCCAGCAGCTGGTGCTGCTCGGTGGGAGTCATGCCGTCGAGCAGGGTAAGTTGTTCCTCGGCGCGTTCCAGCCCATCGGCCGGCTTGCCACGGGACTGCGCCTGCTGCATCAGGTAATGGTCCAGGCCCGCGTTCGGGTCCATGCCCTGGCGCGCCATCTCGGCCAGGCTGATCGACAGCGCCACGAACCACGGCTTGAGCGGCTGCAACGCCTCGAGCGACATGCCGTGCTTGCGCGCATAGGCAGCCAGTGCCTGCTAGGTCCTGGCATCCAGCGTGTCCTGCAACGTGCGCCCGTCGGTGCGCCGTGCCACCTGCAGCATGCGCCCGGCCAGCTCCGGCGATTGCGCATCGGCCGGCGGCAGCTCGAACAGCAGACGGTCGGCCTTGGCGAATGCCTGCATCACGTCCGGCGACAGCGGGTAGTCGCTGGGCTTGAGCACATGGAACGAGCCCAGCAGGTAGAGCGTGCCGCCCTTGCCGTCGACCTTCCACAGCAATGGTACCGGCGGGGCGGCAGGCGCAGCGGCAGTACCGCGCGCCCAGCCCGAAGCAGCCACCCCGCTCCATAGCGCCAGCACCAGCAGTGCCCCGCCCCACCAGCCAGCGAACCGCGCACGTCCACGCATCGTCATCGAACCTCCTGTCACCGCGTCCCCTTCGCCACGTCAGTGCGGCACCTTGTAGGTCTTCTCGCCCGCCGTGACCGCCAGGTCGATGCGGTTTTCCGGTGGCGGCAATGGGCAGGTGGCAAATGGCGTGAACGCGCACGGCGGGTTGTAGGCGCGATTGAAATCCACCACCACGTGCCCGGAGGCGTCAGGCACCTCCAGGTCCAGGAAGCGCCCGGCCGGATAGCTGCCGTGCCCGCTGGTGCGATCGGCGAACACCACGAAACCCGGGCGACCCGGCTCGCCGATCGTCTCCAGGCGATAGCGCTTGCCGTCGCGTTCGAACTCGATCGCCCCGGCATTGGCCTGCTCGCTGGTGATGCCGACGATGTCAACGATCGCCAAGGTCTTGCCGACATCGTTGGGCACGTAACGCGCGCTGATGCGCCAGGACGGATCCACCGGCCAATGCTCCAATCCGGTGAATGCGGTGCGCGATGGTGCATCGGCATGTTTGACCCGCAGCGCGTAGCGGTCGCCGCGATGGATCAGGCTGAGCACGCCCTTGCCGTCGTCGAACCGGATCAGGGTGGGCTGCGGATCGCGATCGGACTGGAAGCGGATCCTGCCGGTCAGCGGCTTGCCATCGACGGTGAGCGCGGCGCCGCGCTCGGGCACGAACCACACCGTCGTGCCCTCGGTCGACACCATGCCCATCTTCGGCGGCCCGACCGCGAGCCTGATGCCGCTATCGGCACTGCGGCCGATGTAATGCGCCTTCAGCGTCAGCCAGTGCAGGCCGACCAGGCTGGTCCAGCCATCGGGTGCACGCAATTCTTCCAGGCGGCTTTCGCGCCAGGCTGCGGTGTCGGCCAGAAAGGCCTTGTCCAGCACCACCGGCGCAGCCGCTGGCGGTGCATCGCGGCCGCAACCGGCCAGCGTTGCCACCGCCAGCATGACCACCCACCAGCCCCTCCCCCTGTGCACTGCCATTACCGCCCCCTGAGAAACCAACGATCGATTTCGCCCAGCGTAAACCGAGCCCAGGTGGGACGGCCATGGTTGCATTGGCCCGAGCGCTCGGTGGCCTCCATGTCGCGCAACAAGGCATTCATTTCCGGCACGGTGAGGCGGCGATTCGCGCGCACTGCGCCGTGGCAGGCCATGGTCGACAGCAGCTCGTCGCGGGCACTGGCGATGCGGCGGCTCTGGCCATGCTCGCGCAGATCGCCCAGCACGTCGCGCAGCAAGGCCTCCGGCTCGGCATTGGCCAGCAACGCGGGGATGCTGCGCACATGCAGCGATTGCGGGCCGGCACGGGTGATGTCGAAGCCCAGGCTGGCCAGGGTGTCGGCTTCGCGCTCGGCGGTATCGGCCTCGCGCTCGCCCACTGCCAGCGTCATCGGTACCAGCAGCGGCTGCGCATGCAGGCCGATGCTGTCGTGGGCGTTCTTCAGGCGTTCGTAGCCGATGCGTTCGTGCGCGGCGTGCATGTCCACCACGATCAGGCCTTCGGCGTTCTCGGCCAGGATGTAGATGCCGTGCAGCTGCGCCACGGCGTAGCCGAGCGGCGGCACACCACTGTCTGCAGCGGTGGGTGGCAGACCGGTGCCGGAGACCACCGGCACCTCGCTCGACGCCTGCGCGGCGCTGCCGGGCGGTGCGTACAGCGCACCATAGGCTGCGCGCGCCTCATCCACGCGCAGGCCGAGCGGCGTCTGCGACGGACGCCAGTTGGCATAGCCTGCCGAGCCACCGCCACTGCCCGCAGCGGGTCCATCACTGGTGCCGCCACCACCGTAGTTACCAGGCGCACCCGGCGCAGCCAGGGCCTCACCCGCCGCATCGCTGCCGATGCTGCCGGGCATGGCACCGGCGCGGGTCTGTGCCAGCGCGTCCTGCAGGGTGCGATAGACGAAATCGTGGATCAGCCGCGCCTCGCGGAAGCGCACCTCGTGCTTGGCCGGATGCACATTGACGTCCACCCGCGCCGGATCCAGTTCCAGGAACAAGACGTAGGCCGGCTGGCGCCCATGAAACAGCACATCGCCATAGGCCATTTTGACCGCATGCGCCACGCTACGGTCGCGCACCGAGCGGCCGTTGACGTAGAGATATTGCTGGTCGGTGCTGGCACGCGAGTAATGCGGCTGCGCCACCCAGCCATGCAGGCGCAGGCCGGCGCCGCTGTGATCCACCCGCAAGGCCTGGCGGGCGAAATCCTCGCCCAGCGTTTCGCCCAGGCGCGCATCCGAATACAGATCGCCCGGTTTGTAACGACGCGAAGGCTTGCCGTTGTGCGCCACGCGCAACTCCACGTCCGGCCGCGCCAGCGCCAACGAGCGCAGCCATTCTTCGATATGTCCAAGCTCGGTGCGTTCGGCGCGCAGGAACTTGCGTCGCGCCGGCACGTTGAAGAACAGCTCGCGCACTTCCACCGTGGTGCCGGGCGCGTGCGCATGCGGTGTCACCTCGCCCAGTCGCCCGCCTTCGATCTGCAGCGCCGAGCCATGGTCGGCATCGTGACGGCGCGAGATCAGGGTGAAACGGCTGACCGAGGCGATCGACGGCAGCGCTTCGCCGCGAAATCCCAGCGTGGCGACGGTTTCCAGATCGTCCAGCGAGGCGATCTTGCTGGTGGCATGCCGCGACACCGCCAGCGGCAGTTCGTCCGGGGTGATGCCGCCACCATTGTCGCGGATGCGGATCAGCCGTACGCCACCCTCTTCCAGATCGATGTCCACGCGGGTGGCGCCGGCATCGAGCGCGTTTTCGACCAGTTCCTTGACCACCGAGGCAGGCCGCTCGACGACCTCGCCGGCAGCGATCTGGTTGATCAGGATCTCGGGCAGCTGACGGATCGCCATCAGCGCGCACTCGGGCGCAGGACGCGCGGCAGGCAGAACATCGGGGGTGACACGGACAAGACAGACCTCGGCACGGCGACCCGGCGGCGCACAGGCCCCGGCATCTCGGGAATCAGTGCCGAATGATAGCCGAGCCTGTCAGCGGCTGCCGCCGGCCACGGTACCCGCGGCGGCATCGGCCTCGGCCTGCGCGCGTGCCGCAAACAAAGTGCCCGGCGGCGGCTGGCGGGTGAAGAAGGTATCGATGCCATCCAGCACGGCGGCGGCGATCTTGCGCTGGTAAGCCGGATCGATCAGGCGACGCTCTTCGTCCGGATTGGAGATGAAGGCCGTTTCCACCAGCATGGCCGGCATGTCCGAGGTACGCAGCACCGCGAAGTTGGCGCGCTCCAGCTGCGGCTTGTGGTTATTGCCGATGCGCTTGAGGCCGCCCAGCACATGGCCGGCCGCGTCTTCGGACGCTTTCATATGGCCGCTTTGCGCAAGATCCAGCAACACGTTGGCCAGGGTGCTTTCGGTCTGCTGTAGGCGCACGCCACCGACCAGATCGGCGGCATTTTCCTTGTCGGCCAGCCAGCGCGCGCGTTGCGAAGAGGCACCCTTGGTCGAAAGCACATACACCGACGAGCCGGTGGCGCTACGGTTTTCCGCCGCGTCGGCATGGATCGAGATGAAGATGTCTGCCTTGGCGGCGCGTGCTTTCTGCGCGCGCATCGGCAAGGGAATGAACACGTCGGTATCGCGCGTCAGATACGCCTTCATGCCGGGCGTGGCGTTGATCTGGCGCGCCAGCTCACGGCCCACGGCCAGGGTGACGTCCTTTTCGCGCTTGCCGGTGGGGCCCATTGCGCCCGGATCCTGGCCGCCGTGACCGGGATCGATGGCCACGATCAACGGCCGCATGCCAGGCGCCATCTTGACCCGCGACGCTTCGCTGGGCAGGACCGGACGCGGGGGCGCATCGTCATCCGCACTGGCAACGGAGGCGCCCGGCGTAGACATGCCCGCGGCTGCAGCTCCCGTCGGCGCGCTTGCACCATTGAGAATGGCGGCAGCGGTCGCGCCGCCCGTTTGACCGCCGGTGCCTGCGGCACGCGCAGGGCCAGCGGCAGATGCCACCGCAGCAGCGGTGCCTGGACGCGGCGTCGGCACACCGGTGGCAACCGTGGTGGGCACCGCAGCCGGTGTGACGGTGGGCATGGCCGATGCAGGAACGGCAACGGCGACCGGAGTAGGAGCAGCAGCTGGCGGTGGAACAGGTGTGGGCGCTGGCGGCGGAGCGGAGACCGCGCGTTGCGCCGACGCCGCCAGTGCTGCGGTGGCGCGTGCAGCTTCTTCCTGTGCATTGAGCGGGCGTGGTGGCGGCAGCGCGCTCGCAGCAACCGCAGTTGCGGCTGCCGGGGTCGGATCGCCCGGCCACTCGATCACCAGCGTCGACGCGCTGCCCAGGGTCTGCATCTGCGGCTTCAACGCGGTGACCGGGCTCGCAAGTTCGAACACCACGCGGAACGTGCCCGGCACCGGCTGACCCGTGCGCACCGACGTCACCAGGCCAGTGGCGGCCGGCAGTTTGAGGCCACGCGCCGCCGCCGAATCCGGGAAGTCCACCACCAGGCGGTTCGGGTTGGCCAGCGACAAGGTCTTGAAGCCACCGCTACCGGCCAGCTGGATCTCGGCCCGCGTGCCGGTGGCGCCGGTGGTCACGCCAACGCCCTTGATCTCGCCGGCCCAGGCAGCAAAAACCGCCAGGCTGAGGCTGGCGGTCAGGACGGAAAGACAGGCGTGGCGGATCCCCGGTGTCATGGCGCTGGATTCAATCATCCACGCATGTGAATTGCAAGGTGATTTCCCTTAATAATCCGTAACCTGGCGTTCATTCTTCCTGCTCGCCGGCAAAAAGAGGCTGCAACTCGACCTGATCGGCCAGCGCCTGCAGCCAGTCGCGCCCGGTTGCGCTGCGACCGAGCAGGCGCACCCGACGTCCGTCGCCGTCTACCGCCAGCTCCACATCAAGATCCACCGGTGGCAACGCGCCTGCACCGCGCTCGGGCCATTCGATCAACCACAGGCTGGCGCTGCCCTCGTCCAGGCCGAGAAAATCCAGTTCGCCCGCGTTGCCGATGCGGTACAGATCCAGATGCCAGGCCTCGTCGCCGGTCGCCAGCGGATAACGCTCGATCAGGGTGTAGGTAGGGCTGCGGATCGGGCCGGTGACGCCGAGTGCGCGCAGCAGGGCGCGCGCCAGGGTGGATTTGCCGGCGCCCAGGTCGCCATGCAGCTGTACCACCGCAGTGGCGGGCCGCACCGCCGCCAGTGCGCGGCCCAGGGTTTCGGTGGCGTCGGCGTCGATCAGATGGGCGTCGAGCTGGGTCATGGACGGGTTCCGGAATTGGCAAGGCGGCGCAGCGGCGGCAGCAGGTCGGTCGGCAGCAGCCCGCGCTCGCCCTCGCAGGCGGCCGCATCGCCGGCGCAGCCATGCAGCAAGGCGCCCAGGCTGGCGGCATCGAAGGGCGACCACCCCTGCCCCAGCAAGGCGGTAATCACCCCGGTCAGCAGATCGCCCATGCCGCCGACCGCCATGCCGGGATTGCCGGCGTCGATGATGCGCGGCACTGCGTGTGGCGCAGCCACCACGCTGCCGGCGCCCTTGAGCACCACCACCGCCTCGTAGCGCTGCGCCAGCGCGGCGGCCGCAGCCAGGCGGTCGTGCTGGATGTCCCGGGTCGACACCCCGAGCAGGCGCCCGGCTTCGCCAGGATGCGGGGTGAGCACGCGCGGGCCACGCGCAGGCAGCGGATTGCCGGCCAGCAGGTTCAGCGCATCGGCATCGATGACCAGCGCCGTGTCGGTCGCCAGCGCGGCCTGCCACAACGCCTGCGCCCAGCCGTCCTGGCCCAGCCCCGGCCCCAGCGCGATCGCATCGGCGGTCTCGGCGAGGGCGGCGATCTCGTCGCCAGCCTGCACCGCGCGTGCCATCGCCTCGGGGCAGCGCGCCAGCAGCGGCGCGACATGCTCGGCCCGCGTGGCCACCTGCACCAGCCCGGCACCGCTACGCAGCGCCGCCTCGGCGGTCAACATGATGGCGCCACCACTGCCGAGATTTCCGCCAATGCACAGCACCCGCCCGGACTCGCCCTTGTGGGTGTTGCGCCGACGTGGGCGCAACTGCGCCGCCAGTGCATCGCTCTGCCAGCCATGCGCGGCAGGCGCCAGCCCGTCGAATGCGGAGGGCGGCACGTCCAGCGATGCGATGCCGTTCTCGCCGCAATACTCCAGCGCATCGCCGGTATGCAGGCCGACGTGCGGCACGATGAATTGCAGGGTGGCCTCCGCACGCACGGCGGCTCCGAAGGCCACGCCGTGATCGGCATCGATGCCGCTGGGCACATCCAGCGCCAGGACCGGGCGACCGGCCGCATTGATGGCCTCGATCAACTCGCTGGTCGGCGTCTCCGGTGCCCGATTCAGGCCGATTCCGAACAGCGCATCGACGATCACGTCGGCCTGCGCCAGTGGATACGGAAACAGTTCGATGGCGCCGCCCACCGCCAGATAGTCGGTGCAGGCGCGCTGTGCCAGGACCGAGCCAGGCCCGTGTCCGGGCAGATGCACCACCCGCACCTGGCGCCCGGCCCGCTGCGCCAGCCGCGCCAGCACATAGCCATCGCCACCATTGTTGCCGGTGCCGCAGACCACCACGATGCGGCGCGCCTGCGGCCAGCGTTCCAGCAGCCACTGCCAGGCGGCCTGGCCGGCGCGTTGCATCAGCGTGTAGCCATCGCCACCGAGCAGCGTGGTGGCCCGCGCATCGAGCGTGCGCGCGGCAGAGGTATCGTAAAGAGCAAGCGGTGCGTACATGCCGGGAATTCTATACTTGTCGCCATGTCCGCCGTCCTCGCCCGCCCCGACCCTGCCGATGCTGCCGCGCGCATCCGCGTGCTTGCGCGCGAAGCGGGCTTTCAACGCTGCGGCATCACCGGTATCGAACTGGGCGAAGACGAAGCGCATCTGCGCAACTGGCTGGCAGAAGGCCTGTACGGCACCATGCACTGGATGGCCCAGCACGGCGACAAGCGCTCGCGCCCGCAGGAGCTGGTGCCGGGCACCTTGCGGGTGTTGTCGGTGGGCATGGATTACGGCCGCAAGGACGACACCGACGCCTGGAACACCTTGCATGACGGCACCCGTGCCTACGTGGCGCGTTATGCGTTGGGTCGCGATTACCACAAGCTGATGCGCAACCGGCTGCAGAAGCTGGCCGAGCGCATCCAGGGCGAGATCGGCAGCTTCGGGTACCGCGTATTCGTCGATTCCGCGCCGGTGCTGGAACGTGCGCTGGCGCGCAACGCCGGGCTGGGCTGGATCGGCAAGCACACCTGCCTGATCGATCGCAACGGCGGCTCGTGGTTCTTCCTGGGCGAGATCTACCTGGACCTGCCACTGCCGATCGACACCCCGGCCACCGCGCATTGCGGTACCTGCACGCGCTGCATCGACATCTGCCCCACCCAGGCCATCATCGCCCCATACCGCCTGGATGCGCGCCGCTGCATCGCCTATCTCACCATCGAACACGATGGTGCCATTCCCGAAGACATGCGCAAGCCGATCGGCAACCGCATCTTCGGTTGCGACGACTGCCAGCTGATCTGCCCCTGGAACAAGTTCGCCAAGCGTACCGACGAAGCCGACTTCCGCGCCCGCAACGACCTGGATGTGGCCACGCTGCCACAGCTGTTCGCCTGGAACCAGGCCGAGTTCCTGCAGCGCACCGAAGGCAGCCCGCTCCGCCGCAGTGGACACGAACGCTGGCTGCGCAATATCGCCGTAGGCCTGGGCAATGCACCGGGCACGCCGGAGGTACTGGCGTCGCTGGAAGCACGCCGGCACGACGAGTCCGAACTGGTGCGCGAACACGTGGGCTGGGCGCTGGCGCAACACGGCCTGTGATCCGCCTGCATCCGGTTGAGCGCGCTGCGCTCTAGCGCCGGTGGCGGCCACGTCCTCGCGCGCACCAGGCCATCGTTGCGGCCAGGGCGTCATGGCGTCACCTCGGCCGATCACCCAGGATCTGCGCCGCTGCGGGATAATGCGGCGATGGCCGAACGCACCCAACAGATCCTCACCCCCAGCCAGCTCAACACGCTGGCACGCGACCTGCTCGAAGGCAGCTTCCCGCTGGTCTGGGTGGAAGCCGAACTGAGCAGCGTCACCCGTCCGGCGTCGGGGCATCTGTACTTCACGCTCAAGGATGCGCGCGCGCAGATCCGCTGCGCGATGTTCAAACCCAAGAGCACCTGGCTGAAATTCCAGCCCAGAGAAGGCCTGCGCGTGCTCGCACGCGGCCGTTTGACCCTGTACGAAGCGCGCGGCGACTACCAGCTGGTGCTCGACCACATGGAAGAAGCCGGCGAGGGCGCGCTGCGCCGCGCCTTCGACGCGCTGCGTGCGCGGCTGGCTGCCGAAGGCCTGTTCGATGCCGAGCGCAAGCGCACCCTGCCCGCACACGTGCGCCGGCTGGCAGTGATCACCTCGCCCAGCGGTGCAGCAGTGCGCGACGTGCTCAGCGTGCTGGCACGGCGTTTCCCGTTGCTGGAAGTGGACCTGTTGCCGTCGCTGGTACAGGGCGAGAGCGCCGCGGCGCAGATCACTGCGCTGCTACAACGCGCCGATGCCTCGGCGCGCTACGACGTCATCCTGATCACCCGCGGCGGCGGCTCGCTGGAAGACCTGTGGGCCTTCAACGACGAAGCGCTGGCGCGTGCGATCGCCGCCGCACAGACGCCGGTGGTGTCGGCGGTGGGTCACGAAACCGACTTCAGCCTCAGCGACTTCGTCGCCGACGTGCGTGCACCCACGCCTTCCGTGGCGGCCGAATTGCTGGTGCCCGACCAGCGCGAACTGCTGGCGCGGGTCCGTCGCGCACGCACGCGTCTTGCCCAGCTGCAGCAGCATGCCTTGGGCAACGCGATGCAGCGGGCCGACCGGCTGGCCCTGCGGTTGCGTGCGCATAGCCCGCAGGCGCGCCTGCACCTGCTGCAACGCCGCCAGGAAGACGCCGCACGCCGCCTGCACGGGCGCATGACCCAGCTGCTGGAACGCCTGCAGGCCCGCCTGCAGCGAGGGCAGGCGCGGTTGCAGGCGCACACGCCGCAGCGCAATCTGGCCAGCCTGCAGCAACGGTTGCGCGCCCTGCATCCGCAGGCCGCCATGCAACGGCGTCTGCAGCACGATCACTTGAGGTTGCGCAGCGTGGTGCGCTCGCTGGAAGCGGTGAGCCCGCTGGCCACCGTGGCACGCGGCTATGCCATCGTGACGCGCCCGGCAGACGGACAGGTGATCCGCAGCGCTGCCGAGGTAGCCCCGGGCGAGCGCCTGCGTGCGCAGCTGGCCGACGGCAGCATCGATGTGCGCGTGGAGCCCGGCGGCGACTGAGCGGCTGGCAGGACGTAGCGAACCGTCGTCAGCTCCGCGCAGGCCGCTGCGCGGCATGCTGCCAGCCCTGCATCAGCAGGTTGGTCAGTACCACCGGGTCGTGATCGAAGTGATGACCACCCGGCCGCGAAACCACCTCCACGCCGCGTGCGCGCAGTTCGGGGCACAAGGTGTCCTTTTCTTCAGTGCCGTAGATGCATTGCACACGCGGCAGGTCGAACGCCTGCAGTGCGGGCTCCACATCGCGCTCGGCATCGTTGTGCCAGCCCAGCCAGCCCCCGACGCGCACCTTGAAATCGGCCTGGTGACCAAGGCCGAGCAGGCTGACGAATTGCACCGCGGCGCGCTGCTGTGGCGAAAGATCCGGGTAGGCGAACGGCAGCACGTCGGCGCCGAACGAATAGCCGACCAGCGCCACATGCTGGATATGCCAGCGCTGCCGGTAGGCGGCGATGACCCGGTCCAGATCCGCGCCGATCTGCTGTGGCGTGCGGCTGGCCCAGAAATAGCGCAGGCTGTTCCAGCCCACCACCGACACGCCCCGCTGCTGCAACTGGGCGGCAATGCCCTTGTCCAGTTCGCGCCAGCCGCCATCGCCGGACAGCATCACCACCAGGCGGTCGCTGCCGGGCGCGTGCAGTTCCACCAGCGGCAGATCGCCCAGCCCGTGTGCCTGCGCGGCCTGGAAATGGCTGCGCGTGGCAGCGGCGATCTGCATCGGGCTGGCGCCGTCGACCAGGTCGTCCAGGAACCCCTGGTTGGCATCGGGCACGTCGCGCGAGCACGCCAGCCCCGCGTCGGTGCTGCCGGCATCGGCCACCACCGCGCCGCCGAGCACATCGGGCGCGGCCGAGGCCAGCGCCTGCCGCGCCAGCACCGCACCATCGCCCTGCCCCACCAGCACCGGCGGCAGGAAGGCATCCACATGCTCGGCACGCAGCAGTTTCTTGCCCAGCCGTTCGGCGTCGTCGGCCAGCGAGCTGCAGGCGGCGTGATGCGAGCGCACGCGCTCGCGGTAGCTAGCGGTATCGACCACCGCGACCAGCGCGCCATCGTTGCTCAGCATGTCGGCCAGTTGTTGCGTTTGCTCCGGGTGGCCGCTGTTGGGCAGCACGATCACCATCGCCTTGGGCCTGCCCTCGGGGCGGATCACCTCCACCGAACGGTAGTGGCCGGCGGTATTGCCGTCCTGCAGGTGCCGCGCCACGGCGTAGCCGCTGCCGCCGATCAGCAGGATCGCCATGACCCAACGAAACAGTGTGATTGCCATGCCCATCGCGGCAGTCCTTCAGAAGCGCTGGCGCTTCGACCGCCCGGGAGCGGCGCGGTTCCAGCAGTCTCCACCGTGTGTTCACCACGGTTAAGTCTGCGGGCGCGGCGCGGACGGTCAGGCGGTCCAGACAGCGGTTGGATCGGAAGGCTTGCCGCAGCGGAGAGCTAGATCCCGCGCGCCAGCCGGAAGCCGATGCGTGCACTGGTGGTGTCCGAGTCCTGCGACTGCCGCCAGGCCGCGCGCGTCTGCTGCGGCGAGTTGGCCCAGCTGCCGCCGCGGATCATGCGCTGCCGGCAACCCGGGTTGAACCAGGCCGCGCCATCGCCCGGTGCGCGGCGATAGCTGGCGTGCCAGCAGTCGGCCACCCATTCGCTCAGGTTGCCGCCCATGTCGTGCAGGCCCCAGGCGTTGGCGCGGAAGCTGCCCACCGGCGCCGGCCCCCAGAAGCCGTCGCCATACCCGACGAAGCCGTTGTTCCAGTGCCGGCCGCTGCGTGAAACGTCGTTGCCGCCGGTGAAGTTGCCGGCATCGCGCGGCGGCGAGCCGGCATTGCCCCAGGGATACCGCCCGGTGGTGCCGGCACGCACCGCGTACTCGAATTCGGCTTCGCTGGGCACGTGGTAATGGCGGCCGGTCTGTTCCGACAGCCAGGCCGCATACGCTTCGGCGTCGCGGATGCTGACATGCATCACCGGGGTGTTTGGCGCGGCCTGCGCGCCGTTGTAGTCGGACTGCCAGTCCACGCCGCTGCGGCGGATGAAGTTGCCGCTGCGCTCGTCGTACACCACCGAATGCCCGCGTCGGGTGGCGCGCGGGCGGGCGCCGGTGGCTTCGACGAACTGGCGGAACTCGGCCACCGTCACCTCGGTGATCGACAGCGCAAAACCGCGCGCGAAACGCACGTAATGCGCCGGCCGCTCATTGTCGGACGCGCCAGGTTCGGCGTCGCCCGCGCCCATCTGGAAGGCGCCATGCGGCACCACGATCATCTGCGGACCACGCCCGCCGAGCTTGAGCCCGTCGGTGAACACCTGCCCGGGGCGGAAGCTGCCGTAGTGGGTCGCCAGCTCCAGGCGGCGGCGCAGGTCGCCGGCCATCGGGTCGCCCGGATCGGCGATGCGCAGCACCTCGGCCAGGGTTTGGCCGGCGGCCTTGAGCCCGCGCGGAGAGGTCAGGTCGTGCAGCCCGGCATCGTGCAGGGCGGCGATCTGCGCGCGGCGCAGGCGTTCGATCCGTGCGCGCGCGTCGGCAATGGTGGGCGCACGCTCGCGGACCTGCGCGGCCATCTGCAGCCAGTAGCGGGCGCCGATGAAATCGCTGGCCTCGCCCGCGCGTTCGGCGCGCTCCAGCAGCCCGCTCTCTACCGCCGCCAGCCCCTGGCGGGTGCGCGGATTGTCCGCGTCCAGCTGCGCGGCATCGCGGAAGTTCACCAGCGCGCCATTGCCGTCTTCGCCCAGCCGGCCCGCGCGCAGGTCGTCCTCGCCGGCGCGATTGAAGGCGAGCACGCGCTGGGCGGTTTCCACCTCGCGTTGCAGGGCGCGCACCTTCGGATCCTGCGGTGCCAGCGCCATGCCGACGCTGGCCAGTTCGCGCGCCTGGTCCAGCGCATCGTGCTGGCGATCGCTTTGTGCGATCAACGCATGGCCGCGCTCGATCAACCGTGCGCGTGCCCGTTCCAGACCACGCCGGCTGGCCGCATCCTTGCCGCCGGCGCGTTGTTGGATCGCCAGATACAAGGGAATCGCATCGTCTGCGTCGCGGTACAGGCGGTCGTCCTGCAGCGCCTGCTCGGCGCGCTTGCGTGCCTGCGGCAACGGCTCCTCACCCAGGTCCACCGCCGGCGGCTGCCATTGCGCGACGGTCTCGGCCGATTCTTCGCCGCCGATCGACACATTCGGCGCTGCCGGCTGCGCGGTCGCCGCCGGCGCGCGCGCAGCGGCGGGTGCAGGTGTCGGTGCGGGAGCACGCGAACAGCCGCACATGCTGAGCGCCACCAATGCCCACGCTGCGATCCGCTTGCCACACTTGCCCACCACCTGCTCCTTCCAGTGCTCTGCCGCACGACAGGCGATCGCGACGTTAGGCTATTCTGCGCGTTCTGCGCAAACCCTTGCTGTCGACGGAAATCACGTGCCCCATTGGATCACCCACCCCTCCGAGCTGAGCGAACGCCTGCAGGCATCGCGTCCTTCGCGCATCGGCCTGGATACCGAATTCATTCGCGAACGCACCTACTGGCCGCAACTGGCGCTGGTGCAGATGGCCATCGGCGAGGAGATCCTGCTGATCGATCCGCTGATCCCGGGCATGAACGAAGCGCTCAGCGTCTGGTTGACCGCGACCGACATCGTCAAGGTGATGCACAGCGCCAGCGAAGACCTGGTCACCTTCAAGTGCGCCTGCGGCGTCTTGCCGCGCCCGCTGTTCGACACCCAGATCGCCGCGGCGCTGGCTGGTGTGGGCGGTGGCATGGGCTACCAGAAGCTGGTGCAGGAAATCACCGGCACGCTGCTGACCAAGGGCGAGACGCGCTCGGACTGGATGCGGCGTCCGCTGTCGCCAGCGCAACTGGAGTACGCCGCCGACGATGTGCGTTACCTGTTTGCGATCCACGATGAACTCACGCGCCGTCTTGCCGAACAGAACCGCCTGGGCTGGCTGGACGAAGATGCGCAGCGCCTGCTCGCCACGGTCGAGCACGATGACGGCGAGCGCTGGCCGCATGTGAGCCTGCGCACCGCGCAGTTCCTGGAGCCGGCCGCGCAACGCCGGCTGCTGCGCCTGCTGCGCTGGCGCGATCTGCAGGCACGCCAGAGCGACCGCCCGCGCAGCTGGATCCTGGACAACGAGCTGGCCAGTCAGCTGGCACGCTTTCCGCCAGCCGACCTGGACGCGCTGCTGCAGCAGTTCGACAAGTTTCCCAAGGCGCCGCGCAAGCTGGCCACTGCGGTGTGGGAGGCGCTCAACACGCCGCTGCCCGACGAAGACCACGCGCCGCTGGCGCAGGCCGCCACCGATGGCAACAAGGCGCTGCTCAAGCGGCTGCAGGAAGCGGTGGCGCAACGCAGCCGCGAACTCGGCCTGCCGGACGGCCTGCTTGCCTCACGCCGGCATCTGGAAAGTTTGATCGAGCAGCACGGCTGGCCGGCCGCGCTGGGCCAGTGGCGTCGCGCGCTGCTGGAAGCGCAGTTGCTGCCGTTGCTGGACGAGCGCGCGGGCAAATGAGCCAGCCGCGCGCACATGCTCGCAGCGATGCGGGCTGCGCCATCGATCGGTCGTCCACCCGGTAACGCCTGCTACTCCTTGGCCCCCCAACGCGCAAGGTTCTGCCGGATGCGATCGATCTCCGCCCACGGGTCCTTGCGTCTGCGCCGCAATTTGTCCGGTACCTCGCGCAAGGTGAAGACATCGGCGCGGTGCAGCTTGGAAAGCTCCGACCACGCCAGCGGCATCGCCACCGGGGCGCCCGGACGGCCACGTAGCGAATACGACGCCACCGCGGTGGCGCCGCGTCCATTGCGCAGATAGTCGATGAAGATGCGCTTGTTGCGCAGGCGCTTGCTGGCAGTGGCAACGAAGCGCTCCGGCTCCGATTGCGCCAGCGCATCGGCAAAGCCCTTGGCAAAGCGCCGGGTCAGGTCCCACTCGCAGCCGGGGTTCAGGGGCACCACCACGTGCAATCCCTTGCCGCCGGATACGCGCAGGAACGCTTCAAGTTCCAGCCGCGCCAGCAGTTTGCGGATATCGGTGGCCGCGCGTTTGACCTCCGCGAACGGCACGTCCGGGCCGGGGTCCAGATCGAACACCACCCGGTCGGCAACGTCCGGACGTGCCGCGTGCGCGCCCCAGGGATGGAACTCCAGGGCATTGAATTGCACCAGCTCCAGCAAGCCCGGTGCATTCTGCACCACCAGATACTCGGCAGTGCTGCCGGTCTCCTCCTTCAGCTTCACCGTGCTGACACGTTCGAGCCCGGCGGTGTGGTGCTTCTGGAAGAAACAGGGTTTTTCTGCGCCATTGGGGCAGCGAATGATCGACAGCGGACGCCCGGCAATCTGCGGCAGCAGGTGCTCCATGACTGCCTGGTAGTACTCCCAGACCTCGCCCTTGGTGGCGCGAATGTCCGGGTAAATGAGTTTGTTCGGACTGGAGAGCGTCGCTGGCCGGATGGAAGCTGGTTTGCCCTCAGTTGCCGGCTGCGCTGCGGACGCTGCCGCCGTCCTGGCGGTGCGCCGTGAGCCACGTGCGGTGGGCGCTTGCGCATCGACCCGTGCTGCGCCGGCGGTGTCGGGATCGGTCAGATCGGCGATGCGCTTGTCTGCTCGCAAAGCCTTGAAGGACGCCTGGCGCAACAGCTGCTGCCCGCCGATACCGCGATAGACCACCTCCACCACGAACCGCGGCGCAAACCAGCTGGCGCCGCGCAAATCGGTGTCGTCGGTGGGCACATGTACGGTGGGCGTGCGGCCGCCACCTTCCAGCTGCGGCATCAGCTCGCGCATCAGCGCATCGGAAAACCCCGTCCCCACACGGCCGACATATAACCAGCCATGTACCGGATCGGGCGTGGCCAGCAGCAGCGACCCGAACCCGCGACGGCTGCCCTTGGGCGCGGTATAGCCCACCACCGCATAGTCCTGGCTCGCCAACTGCTTGGTCTTGCGCCAATCCTCGCTACGGCCGGGGTGATACGGCCGGTCTGCCCGTTTGGACACGATGCCTTCGAAATGCTGCTCGCCAGCCACGCGAAACGCCTGCTGCCCATCGCCTTCCACATGCGCGCTATAGGCCAGGTGCGTTGTCGATGCCTCCGCCAGCAGCTGCTGCAACAAGTGCTTGCGCGCGCGCAACGGCGCCTGGCTGATGTCCACTCCATCCAGATGCAGCAGGTCGAATACTGCCAGCGCCAGCGGCATCTGGCGCTCGCCCGCCAGGGTGGCCTGTAGCAGATTGAAATCCTGCTTGGTGCCACGCCCGGCGATCAGCTCGCCATCCAGCTGCGCCGAGCGCAGGCCCAGCGACTGGATCGCATCGCGGATCTCCGGCACCTTGTCGGTCCATTCCAGCGCGTTGCGCGACCACAGCCGCACCTGGCCATCGCTCACCGTCGCCAGGATGCGGTAGCCGTCCCATTTGATCTCGTGCAGCCACTGCTCACCACCGGGTGGGGCCTGGCCCAACCTGGCCAGTTGTGGCGCAAACGGCGCGTCCTGCATCTGCTCGGTGCGCGCGTTCGCCAATGCCAGGGCCTGCTTCGACCATGACGTGCGCCTGCCCCTGCGCGGCGGCGGCACGCTGGCCAGCGCCTTGCGCTGCGCCTTGCCGGCGCCGGCGCGGCGCACATCCTCGGCCGGTGCTTCGGCCACATCGGCGAGCAGATCGTCGGTCTCCAGGGTGCCGGCATACGCATCGTCGTCCTTGAACAGCAGCCACTGCGGCTGGCGTGCCGGCTTGCCGGAGCGCACCAGATGCCAACCTCCCTTGAGCTTGCTGCCGAATAGCTCGAAGCGCAGATGCCCCTTGGCCAGTTGCGCCTCGGCATCGCCATCGGTGGCCCAGACCCCGTGGTCGAACCGCGCCACATGGCCGCCACCGTATTCGCCCTTGGGAATCTCGCCCTCGAAACCGGCGTAGTCCACCGGGTGGTCCTCCACCTCCACTGCCATGCGCTTGACCTTGGGGTCGTAACTCGGCCCCTTGGGCACCGCCCAGCTCTTTAGCGCATCGCCAACCTGCAGGCGAAAGTCGTAGTGCCGGCGGCTGGCATGGTGCAGCTGCACCACGAAGATCGCGCGCTGGCCGGCCGGCAGGGCCTTGCCCGGCTCCGGCTCGCGGGTCTTGTCGAAGCGGCGCTTGCGGCGGTAGTCGCTCAGGCTCATCGGCCACGGCCAGGCGCAGCGAGCAAGCGCGGCGCGATTGCTTTCGCAGCGAGAAGCGGCCGCATCCACCTGCCCATGGCCATCGCGCAGTGCCCATGTCGCCGGCTAGCATCGACAGCGCTGCAAGCGGGATCTGCGCGCCTGGAGCCGCGCCGATCGACATCCATCGCACATTTGCGTCTATTCATGGTCGGGTTCGCCGGTGCAGGCGTGTAAGCTGGGCATGCATGCAGCGACAATGCGAAAGCGGCCGAGCAGAGCCTGTGAAGAGCTGCCATCCTGTCGTGCATCCCTTTACCGGCAGCGGCCGCCCCCGGGCCGCATGTCATAATGGCGCGCGCCCAAGGGCGGCGTCTCCACTCTTATTCCGAGGCCATACCTCTGTGAGCAATACCTCTTCGAAACTGGATTCCATCGCGCAAGCCAAGGCCAAACTGCTGGACGAGCTGCAGAAGCTGGAAGAACAGGAGAAAACCGAGCGCGCCAGCGAGGCATCCTCGGCGCATGCCACCATCGTGTCGCTGCTCGAACAGTTTGCCGGTCACTTCAATACCAAGCAGCGCAACGATATTGCCGCGTACCTGGGCACCACCGCTGCGCGCAAGGAAGTGGTCAAGAGCGGCCGCAGCGAAGTCAAGCCCAAGTACGAACTGCCGCACACCGGCGAAACCTGGTCCGGCCGCGGCCGCACCCCCAAGGCCTTTGCCGCATGGGAAGGTTCGGTGTCGTACAAGGAATGGAAGGCCAAGAACCCGGACCTCAAGTTCCCGCTGGTTCGCGAGTAATGCCTGTACGACCGTGCCGCTCGGCACGGTCGGCTGCGGTCCTTCGCTTGGCGAACCGCGCGGCATTTGGTTAGAATCCAAGCACGTGGGGCGGTAGCTCAGCTGGGAGAGCGTCGCGTTCGCATCGCGAAGGTCGAGGGTTCGATCCCCTTCCGCTCCACCATCTTTCCGTCCTAGACGGTGCAAACGAGGCCAGAAAACCCTGCAACAGAAGGCTTTCCGGCCTTTTTTGTTTCCGACGCAGTCTAGCCGAGACCACACAAATCCGGCGGTAGCTGGCGGTAATTTTGGCGGTAGCTGGGGCATCCCCTACCCTGTTACCGTCAAGGAGCTACCATGCCTCTCACCGATACCACCATCCGCAGGACGAAGTGTCTCGCAACGCCTCAGAAGCTGCGCGACGGCAACGGCCTGTATCTGCTACTACGACCCGACGGCGCACGCTGGTGGCGCTACGACTACCGCCGCCCGGTCACCGGCAAGCGCAACACTCTGTCATTCGGCACCTACCCCGAAGTGAGCCTCGCAGATGCGCGGGAGAAGCTGGCGGAAGCGCGTCGGCTGCTCGCGGCCAAGGTGGACCCCGGCGAACAGCGGAAAGCCGTCAAGGCCGCTGGGGAGGCCGCCGCAGCGAACAGCTTCGAGGTCATCGCCCGAGAGTGGTTCGCCAAGCAGCAGAAGGATTGGAGTACCCAGTACGCGGACAAGATCATCCGCCGCTTGCAGAGCGACATCTTTCCCTGGATCGGCAGCAGCCCCATCGCAGCCATTACCGCCCCGGAACTGCTGAAGCACTTGGAGCGGATCGAACAGCGAGGCGCCATCGAGACTGCTCATCGAGCCTTGCAGACCTGCGGCGCAGTCTTTCGGTACGCAGTGCGTACTGGCCGGGCCGAAGCCGATCCGACAGGTGCATTGAAAGGAGCGCTGACTCCCTGGCGATCCATGCCGTTCGCTGCTGCCACCACATCGGAGGAAGCTACGGGCGTGCTGCGGAAGATTGACATCAGCACCAGTCGGCCAGTGGTCAGGAGTGCCCTGCGACTGGCACCGTTGCTGTTCGCCAGACCCGGCGAGCTTGTCCGCATGAGGTGGGCGGAACTGGACCTCGACGCCGGACAGTGGCGCTACTTCGTGACCAAGACCAAGCGCACCCACATCGCCGCCCTTTCGACTCAGGCTGTGGAAATCCTGCGCGACCTATACCCTCTTACCGGACGCGGCGAGTTCGTTTTCCCTGGTGGGCGGGACCCTCGCAAGCACATGTCGGGAAATGCCATCCTCGTAGCCGCCCGCCGCTGCGGCATTGAGAAGGATGAAAGTACCATCCATGGCTTCAGGCACATGGCAAGTACGCTGCTAAACGAAATGGGGGGCTGGACGCCGGATGCCATTGAGTCGGCGCTAACCCATAAGATGCCAGGAGTTCGCGGCATTTATAATCAAGCGCAATATTTGGACGAGCGTCGAAAGATGATGCAAGCATGGAGTGATTACATACAGACACTCAGACTCGGAAGTGCGCCGCTCTTATTCAACGGAACCGCTTAAGGAGTTGCGAAGATGCAGCAACCGATAAACTTGAACCAATCACTCTATATGCGCTGGTATGAGGAATATAGGGAGCGCCGCTACCTTGAGGAGCAAAGCGATGAGGTAGTAGCTCAGCGTGCCCGCGACCTCATATCGAACATACTGACCCTGGAATCTAACGGAAAAATAGGTTGCGTCCAAGGCAGCGTGCAATCAGGCAATTTTCTGTGGTGCCTCTTCTCTCACCTTCTTGAAGAATCACGCCTCAGAACAGCGTCGTATCAAGGCCTATTCATTAAATGCGGAATCAAAGAGACCTTAGCCCCGAAGCCGACCGCACCTGATAGTCCCGCATCAGAGGCAATCTTGTCTCTTTTTAAAGAAAAGCCAAAGCATCGCTATCTCTTTAAGTTTGGCGAAAGGAAATGGATGCAGGAGTTGGTAGACGAAGGAAAACTCCGAGTATCCCCCGCCTCCTTTTACAACGATGATTCTTTAGCTCCAGCGATCGCAGATGACGAGCTTTCTTACGACCTGGCTGGAGATGCCTTTGATGAGGAGATACTTTCTCTTGATCCATTCAAGACTAGGCTCATTGACTCCTTTGGCCCTGTAACACCGAGGCCGCAAAAAGTCGTCATGCAGACGAATTACTATGCATGGTGCGCAAGCTTTGGCATGAGCCTACGTCTATTCGACGACTTCAATGCTGATTCGTTAGTGGTAATCCGCGATGTAGGCGAATACTCACGGAGGCTGATACAGGCCCTTCGTCCTCATCTTGGTGGCTGGCGATTCGTTCCATGCGTAGTTCATTACTTCGATCCTTTTCATCCCTCAAAAAAGACGAAGAGCGTTTTTGCCTGCAAGCATTTCAAGTACCTCTATCAGGAGGAGTTTCGCTATGTATTTATCCCTACAAGCCCAATAAAGACCCTGCCTCCAATTCACTTAAATCTTGGCCCACTAAAGGACATTGCCGAACTTATCCACAGGAGCTAGCACTCCATAGGCGCACCCGCCCACAGCCGTCATCTGTATCATTTTAAATTTCAATGCGTCGAAGAAATCCTCACGATTGCAAAGGCTATAAGTGCTGCCACGAGAAGACCCATAACCAACTGCACCACAACCAAGTGCCAGGGCTTTTTGCCCAACCTCAATGTCAGCCTACTGGAAAGGGTGCTAATTGCACCAAGTGCAAACATGATAAGTGGGAGTGCAAGCAGTGTTCCCATGATTGACCTCGAAAAATCTGGCGACCCGTGTAGGTTTCGGCGCAACAAGATTAATTACCTGGATTGCCGATGCACTGGAATTCAATCGTCACGCGCCTTGATCCGCAGTTTCCGAAGCCTCGGCGTGACAAACACTCGGCACTCTGCGATCCGAACGGCTCCGCTCCCTTATAGCCCCAGTTTTTGCACTTCTGCTCGGCAAGCTGCACGGCCTGCTGCTCGCTCATGTCGGGGCGCTGGAACTCATTGCGCTCATACGAAAGCGCTACCACGCCATCCGCGCGACTGGCTTTGGTCACAAGCCAATCTGCATGAGTAGCACACGCACTGAGAAGAAGCGCGGCCCCGGCAACGCTGCAAAACTTCAACTTCATCGTTGGTCACCTTGTTCTGGACTTGTTGCACTGAGCGGGCGCTCCGCGCTCAATCGAATGATAGGCCCATCTCGCCCTTAATGTCACTCATAGAGGGTGAACTCATAGGGCGTGGCCCGATAAAGGGCGCATCGGCATCGTTCTTCAATGCTGGAGGAAGCGATGCCCACCGATCCGCGCGCCATGTTCGGACTGCGACTAGCCGAAGTTAGAAGAGCCCGAGGACTTTCCCAAGAACGCCTCGCACTAGAGAGCGGGCTCGCACGCAGCTACCTGGGTGGCGTCGAGCGCGGGCAACGCAACATCGCGCTCCTGAACATCTACCGCCTTGCTGATGCTTTGGGCGTTCCTCCAGCCTCACTACTGGAGCCTCCATCTCAGGAAAAGTCAACCTAAGAGCCCTTGCCCAGCTCCGTTAACCACCTGATTTTTAAAGGAAGCTCATTTCGGTACCCCTATAGGACACAACGCTGTCCTAGACGCGCTTGACTTCGGCACACGGAACAGACTCATCGGCATGATGCCGACTAAGTTATGCGCGTCTCCCGCGACTCGAATAGGAGGCCAGCAATGAACTATGACGCCGCACTTGAGCGATTCAGGTGCACCCCTCAACAGCATCTACTTATCAGCTATGTTCGGCTCGCTGACGCTTTGCAGCCCAGAGTGACCCGCATAGTTCCAATTCGCGACAAGGGCCGGATCGAGCAGGGCCGCGAGCAGCACATCGCCACCCTTCGATTAGCGCTAGAAGTATCGGAACAGACACAACTTGACCCTGTGTGGATAGCGGATATCGGGCACGCAGAGTCTGTGGCCCCCGGCTTGTACCTCGTAGACGGACACCATCGCCTAACTGCCTATAGACAGGCTGGTCGAGACACAATTCCCGCGAGCATCTTGCCGATGGACTGGCATGCGGCCGTCGCCGTCTCGAAGCTGGTGAACTGCACTGGCAGATCACTCGCCCTCCACAAAGAACAATGCCGAGATGCCGCTTGGCAGCACCTTGCAATCCTGACGCAACGAGGCGCCAACGAGCTTCCAAAGGGCGAATCGTTACGCTCTATCGCAGGCCGATTCGGCATCAGCAAGAACACCGTCGGCAGCATGGTGACTTATCTGCCCCGCGTGGTCCCAACGGAGTTCAATTCACTGTCGATTGACCCCGGCACTGGCTGGCCGAGGTGGCGATACGTGCGGGAAGCCAACAGCCCATGGCAGACAAGCTTGCCCAGTACCGAGCAGCAGCAGTTAGACCGGGATGCGGAGAAGGTCGCGCGCAGTATCGTCAAGCTGGTGGATGGCTCATCCCCAGCCGTGCGCGCCAGAGCGCTTGAGATGCTGGCGAACGACGAGGTGAATGCCACAGATCAACTCGCATCGGTGGATCTTCTTGCTCACTTCAGCCCACCACCATGCCGCCCTGTCCCAATTGGGACACCCGCTGTCCCAGCGCAACCGGCACATCTGGACAACTGACAGCCCCAGCCTGATTTGACCGCTCTGCCGGCGGGAGAAGAAACAAGATTTTCGCTGCAAAATTTCGCGGTAGTCACTTCAACCATCCAAGGCCCAGCCGCCCCCATGCCGCCCCCTCCGGGGAAAGCTGCCCAACGGCAGGCGCCACACCAACCCAAAGGCTCGCTGCAACCTCATGCAGCGGGCCTTTCTCATTTCAAGGAAGCCATGACGACTCAACCACAGACGACACTGCCGTATCACTTCATGCGCTTGCCCGAGGTCATCGCGACCGTCGGCGTCAGCAAGTCCACGCTCTATGCCTGGGCCGCTGCGGGCAAGTTCCCGAAGCCCGTACAATTCCCCGGTGGCAACATTGCCGCTTGGGTCTCCACCGAAGTGGCCGCATGGATGAGTGCAGCGGTAGACGCACGCAATGGTACGCAGAGCCTAGCCGCATGAGCTTGGCGGTAACTATGGCGGTAACAGCACTCACTGCACCGGAAATACCCATTGCATTACAATCACTTGCAGGTATTATTCGGGAGCCTTCCGCCCACCGCATAAAGCAAAAAGCCTCGAACGTCCGCGTTCGGGGCTTTTTGCTGTGGCCCGAGCGGCTCTACGACGAACGTTACCGCGAGGGCCTTCACCGCGCGACCGCGCCCACGCCATGGCGCCGGGATCACATCGTGCGCGCTACCGTGGCTGCAACCATTACGCAGGACCGCAGCCATGAGCAAGCATCCACGCCAGCCCGACGACGTCGCCGACGATGCCAACGGCGTTTCCGAAAGCCGCGAATCGCGCAAGCAGGACGACACCGCCAAACAGCGCCCCGGCCAGGACGACCTGAAGGTGCACGACGAGCACAGCCGCCGCCCCAAGAGGCAACACGGTCAGGGCGAGTAACCGCCGAATTCTCTGGCCTGATTGCGGACGCGACCGCATCGGCAGCGCCCACGCTGTGGCAAGATCGGGTCAGGCGTCGGGCACAGGGGTGGCCGATGCGCAGCTTCCATCGTTCGGAACGAACGCTCCGGCGTTGCGTTGATGGATGCATCTTATTGACGGCGCCGCCGGCGCACTGCTTCGAAGGTCCTGCATGCAGATTCCAGACGCGCCTGCGCTGAACCTGGTCCACGCCAGCCTGCTGCCGGGCGACTTCGCCGCCCATCCGGGTGCGCGGCAGCCGGCCAACGAGGACGAGCGCCTGGCCGCACTGCATGAGTACCAGCTGCTGGATACTCCGCCCGAGCCGGGCTACGACGCATTCACCGCCACTGCCGCAGCCACCTGCCGCACGCCGATGGCGCTGATCTCTCTGGTGGATACACAGCGGCAATGGTTCAAGTCCCGCGTGGGCATGCAGCCGAGCGAGACGCCGCGCACGCTCTCGTTCTGCGCGCACGCAATCCTGCAGCCGGACCAGTTGATGGAGGTCACCGATACCCATCTGGACCCGCGCTTTGTCGACAATGCCTTGGTGACCGGCGAGCCGCAGATCCGCTTTTATGCCGGTGCGCCACTGCTCACCTCCGACGGCATCGCGCTGGGCACCTTGTGCGTGCTGGACCGCGCGCCGCGGCGTCTGTCCGGCGCAGAGCGCGATGCATTGCGGTCGCTGGCCCGCCAGGTGGTCGACACCATCCAATTGCGGCGTGCAGCCAAACTGGTCGAACTGGATGCGCTACGCGATGCAGGTACCGGCCTGTGGAATCACGCCGGGCTGGAGCGCGCCTTGCAGGCGATGGCACCGACGTCGGGTCAGGCAATGAGCGTGGCGCTGATCGACCTGGATGGCTTCAAACGGCAGCGTTTGCACGCCGGTGCCGCAGCTGCGGAGGCGACCCTGATCCAGGTCGCCGGCGTGATCGAGTCCCGCCTGCCGCAGGACACCATCGTCGCGCGGCTGAGTGGCGACCGGCTGTGCGCGGCGCTGCCGGTGACCCCGGCGGCTGGCGCACTTGGCGCAATCGACGGGATTCGCCAGGCCATCGAGCAGGCGCAGTGGCCTGGCGACGCGTTGACCATCAGCGCAGGGCTGGTGGAAGCGGCCCCGGACGATGCGTTAGAGACGAACGCGCTGCTGGCACGCGCACGGCATGCCTTGCAGCTGGCGATTATGGCTGGGCGCAACCGCGTGCAGCGCTTCACCGGATGGCAGCTGCACGACTGAGCAACGCGACGTGCAGGCGTGTCGTGGTGATCTGCCGTTGCGTCGAGTCACCGGTCTTGCTTCAGAGGCCGGCTCGGTTGATCGCAGCGTCGCCTTCGCCAGCGCACTCAGCGCGTGCTGACCATGCAGACGCAGCCCCTTCGCGATGGTGTTCATCGCGCACAGATCCATCGAGATGGTGAGCGGTGTTCAAGCCGCCAGCACCTCGGCGCTGCCGGCGATTTCCTCCACCTGCAGCACCTGCTCCATGTCCAGCAGCACCACGAAGCGTTCGCCCACCTTGCCCATGCCGCGCAGCAGATCGCGGCGGATATGCGTTCCGAACGCCGGCGCCGCTTCGATATCCTGGTCGGCCAGTTCGATCACCGCGTTGACGGCGTCCACCAGCACGCCGATCACCTGGGTGCCCTGGGCCTGCTCGGTGGACAGGATCACGATGCAGCTACGCTTGTTGATGGCGCTGTCGGCGCGTCCCAGCCGCGCCTGCAGGTCCACCACCGGCACCACCGCACCGCGCAGGTTGATCACCCCGCGCACGCAGGCCGGCATCGATGGCACCGGCGTCGGGGTGCGGTACTGGATGATTTCGCGAATGCCGAGAATGCTGGTGGCAAACGTTTCGCCATCGAGCTGAAAGGTCAGGTACTGGGCGGCCGCATCGGCATCGCCTGGCATTGCATCGGAAGTCTGTGCAGTCATCGATCGATCTCTCAGAAGCGAGCGAACTGGCCTTCGTCCGGGCCCTCGGACATCGCATAGGCCGGCGCCGCGCTGCTGCGCCAGCCGCGCGCAGCAGCGGCGCGTACCGGGCGTGCGGCGACCTGCTTGCCGCGCTTGGGCGGCGTGGTCGCCGGCCCCTGCCCGCCCAGGCGGAAGAACGCCATGCTCTGCTGCAGCTGCTCGGCCTGCGCGCTCATTTCCTCGGCGGTGGCAGCCAGTTCTTCGGAGGCACTGGCGTTCTGCTGGGTGGTCTGGCTCAACTGCACCACCGCCGAATTGATCTGGCTGACACCGGACGATTGTTCTTCGGAGGCGGCAGAGATTTCCTGCACCAGATCCGAGGTGCGCTTGATGCTGGGCACGATGGTGTCCAGCAGGCGTCCGGCGCGATCGGCCAGTTCCACGCTGGAGCTGGCCACCTCGCCGATCTCCTGCGCCGCGACCTGGCTGCGTTCGGCCAGCTTGCGTACTTCGGCGGCCACCACCGCAAAGCCCTTGCCATGTTCGCCGGCACGCGCCGCTTCGATGGCGGCATTGAGCGCGAGCAGATTGGTCTGATACGCGATGTCGTCGATGATGCCGATCTTCTGCGCGATCTGCTTCATCGCCTGGGTGGTGGCCACCACCGCTTCGCCGCCTTCGATGGTTTCCTTGGCGGCCTGGGTGGCCATGCCGTCGGTGATGCGTGCGTTTTCGGTGTTCTGGCTGATCGAGGCGGTCATCTGCTCCAGCGACGCGCTGGTTTCCTCCACCCCGGCCGCCTGTTCGCTGGCCGCCTGCGACAGCGACTGTGCGGTGGCGCTGACTTCTTCGGAGGCGCTGGCCAGGGTCTCGGCGCTGGTATTGACCTCGCCCACCACCTGCGACAACTTCTGCACCATGGTGCGCATCGCTTCGAGCAGCTGCGCGGTTTCGTCGCGGCCATGCACATCGATCTGCATGGTCAGGTCGCCTTCGGACAGCCCATTGGCCACCGAGACGGCGCGCCGGATCGGGCCGGTGACGCTGCGGCTGATCACCACGCCCAGGATGGCGCCGAGCAGCACGCCACTGCAGATGATGGCGATCAACAGCCTGGAGCTGCGCGCATGGATGGCGCCGGTTTCGGCGTTGGCCGAGGCCGCGCTGCGCTCGCGCAGGCCGCTCAGGTCGGTCATCAGGGTATCCACTTCGTCCGAGCTGGCGCGCACCGCACGCGAAAGCGCGGCGAGCTCGGGGTTGGCTTCGCGCAGCGCTTCGCGGTTGGCCGCTTCGATGAAACGGCCACGCTCGTCCAGGTAGGTCTGCCAGGCGCGATCGAACTGCGCCAGTTTGTTCCTGCCTTCCTCGGTCCGGAAGCTGTCGCGCGCACGCGCCATGTGGTCGACCACCTTGGCGGTGTATTTGTCGATGTTCTGCACATGCGACTGGCGCTCTTCCGCGCTGCTGGCCAGCAACAGGTTGGCGCGCGCGCGGCCGGCGTAGATCAGGTTGATGTTGGCCTCCTTGACGTTGGACAGGCCCAGCAATTCGCGCTCGTACAGCGAGGTCGACAGGTCGCTGATGCGGCCGGAGTTGGAATAGCCCACCCACCCGATGCATGCGCCGATCGCCGAAACGATCAGGAACGCCACGATCAGCCTGGTTCCGATTTTGAAGTTGCCTAACATTGGGGAGTTCTCGTGAGATTGATGCGTGGGCCACAGGCGCTGCAGTGACGACCGACGGTGCTGCGCGTGCCGGTGGCGGCGATGCGGCTGGTCTGACCGATCGCTGATAGCTATCGGCGATGGCGAAACGCGCTTGAGACGTCGCCGCCGTTAAACGGCTATTCATCCAGACGGATATGCGCTTTTGTGACAGGGCAGACGCTCCTGCAGGCCCCGATTCGGAAAACCCCTACCCCTGCGATGGCCCGTCCAGGACGGGGCGCAGGGACATCACGAGCGCCTGGCTAGGCTTGCGGCATGCCGATCACGCCCCTGCCCCGCCAGTTCTACGACCACGATGCGCGCGAGGTGGCCCCGCGCCTGCTCAACAAGGTGCTGGTCAGTGTCGATGGACGCAGGGGCCGGATCACCGAAGTGGAAGCCTATTGCGGCAGCGAGGATCCGGCGGCGCATTCGTTCCGGGGCATGACGCCGCGTACCCAGGTGATGTTCGGCGCCGCCGGTCACCTGTATGTGTATTTCATCTACGGCATGCATTGGGCGATCAACGCCGTCTGCGGCGGCGCGCCCGGGCACGCGGTCCTGATCCGCGCACTGGAGCCAGTGGACGGCCTGGACACCATGCAGGCGGCGCGTGGCGGCGTGCCCATCCAGGTGCTGACCACCGGACCCGGCAGGCTGGCGCAGGCGTTTGGCGTGAGCGCGGCCGATAACGGACTGGACCTGACCGATGCCACAGCGCGGCTATGGATCGAAGACGACGGCCTGCCGCCACCGGCTGCGCCGCTGGCAACGCCACGGATCGGCATCCGCAAGGCAATCGAGGCACCGTGGCGCTGGGTGGTGCCCGATAGCCGCTATCTGTCGCGGCCGCCTGCGCGGGCGACCGGTGCGCGCGCCACGCCACCGGGCGGCTGAGCCAACCACTGCTCCAGCGGTGTCGGTTCGGCGGCGCCGGGCCCATGCTGCAGCACCTTCAGCGCCTGCGCGCCCTGCGCGGCGTCGAGCTCCTGCAACGGCGCGAAGCGCTCGGCCACCCATACCGCCATCGGCATGCCGTCCAGGTACGCCACCCGATTGCCCGGCACCCGCGCGACCCGCTCGCCGGGCAGCAGACTGCCGAGCAGGTTGGCCGGGTCGCTTGCGCTGACGCAGACCCATTGGTGTTGCGGCGCCTGTGCGCGCACGCGGCGCAAGGCGGCAATCGCCTCCGGCAGCGCGAACTGCTCGCCAGACAGACCGGAGATGAAACGGCCACCCCGGATCTCGCCGCGCGCTTCCAGGCGTTGATACATGCGCAGCAACTCGCGCCACGGCGGCAGCCATGCGGCTTCGCGTTCCAACAGCCGCCAGCACACCACGCCATAGCGGCGCAGCAGCGTGCGGGCCACGTGTTCCAGCATGTCCTGGTGGCGCTCGCCGGCCTCCGCCAGTGGCAGCTCCGGCAACGCACGCACCGGCGCCCAGCGGCCGGCATCGCGAATGCCCAACGCGCTGGCGCGGCGGCGTTGGCGCGACAACGCCGATGGCCGCTTGGACGCCGGTACCAGCAGCGCGCGCAGCCCGGCATAGCTGTCGCAGTGCACGCGGCCACGCACGACCAGTTCGCTCAGTGCATCTTCCAGTTCGGTACCCATCAGACGCGCAGTATCGGCAATCTCATCGAAGAACAGCGCGCCCTGCTGCTGCAATACCTCTGCCACGCGCTGCGCGCGCGAACCCAGCGGTTCTTCATCGGCGGTACGCGCCAGGCCACTCCAGCGCTGCGCCTGCCGTCGCGGTAGCAGCACGATCGGGGTTGACCGCAACGCGGCGCCGCTGCGGCCGCCACCGGGGCGCAGCCGCGCCCACACGGTACGCCCGGCGGTGCACAGTTCATCCAGCCACGCCGGCTGGTAGTCGCGCACGCGTGCCGGCAGCAATTCGGTTTCCCAGAGCACCGCCGGTGCTTCGAAGCCTTCCAGCTGCCCCACCACGCCGGCCAGCGCATCGGGGCCGGCAACCCGGCCGGCGCTGTCCAGGTGCTGCCATTCGAACAGGAAACGCGCGTAGTCGCGCTGCGACACCGGCTCGATCTCGCGCCGCAGCCGCCCCAGGGTGTAGCGATGGATGCGCGCAAGCAGATGCCGTTCGCACCACTCTTGCGCCGCTGCCTGCGCGCTGAAATGCCCGGCCATGACATAGCCTTCGCGCTGCAGTGCCGCCAACGCCAGTGCAACGTCGGTCTCGGGCAGGCGCAGCGCGCGCGCCAGCGCCGGCACCTGCGCCGGGCCGACTGCCGACAGGCGCCCACGCAACAGCTCGCGCACCGCCCAATCGCGCTGCCAGTCGGCCACCTGACAGTCGAGCGGCGCCTGCAACGGCGGTTGCGCCGCTGCATCCGGGTACAACGGCATGAACCAGGCGATGCGCTCGGCGCTCACCCACAGCGCAGGCGCAGCGTCGATCGTCAGGCAACTGGCACGGCCATCGGCGACCAGCGCCGCCAGCCAGGCCTGCCACGCTGCCTCGGTGGCTTCTTCGACCGGCAGCACGCCCAGGCCCACCAGCGCCTCGTGCATTTCGTCGGCATCGCGCGGTTGCGGCCAGGCCTCTTCGCGTACCGCTGCGATCGCCTGCGGATCCAGTTGCCCCAGATCGTCGCTGCCCTGTGGCGTGTAGCGGCGGCCCTGCACGGCCTGGGTGCGGCGCTCTTCCAGCGGCGCATCGTCCAGAAACGCGTACGGGCGTGCGTTCAAGGCTTCGGCCGCCAACGGCGATGGCGCCGCCAGGTCGCGTGCCAGCAGCGTGATCGCACCGGATTCCAGACCACGCAACACCTGCAGCCAGCCTTCGCTGTCCATGGCCTGGTGCAGGCAGTCCTCCAGTGTCTGCGCCACCAGCGGGTGGTCCGGCACGGCGCGCTCGCCGACCAGGTTCTCCGCGCACGCCACCTGGTCCGGGAACACCGTGGCCAGCAGGTCCTCGGACTTCATGCGCTGCAGCTGCGGCGCCACCTTGCTACCGCCGGTGAAACGCGGCAGCGCCATCGCATTGGTGGCATTCCAGCGCCAGCGCACACCGAACAGTGGCGCATCCAGCAATGCCTGGATCAGCACATGCTCGGCAGACGACGAATGCAGGTAGCGGCCCACCTCCTCCAGCGCGAAACTGTGGCTGGTGGATAGCGACAACACGATGGCATCTTCGGTGGCGGCAGCCTGCAGTTCGAAGTTGAAGGTGCGGCAGAATCGTTTGCGCAGCGCCAGGCCCCATGCACGATTGATACGGCTGCCATAGGGCGAATGGAGTACCAGCTGGGTGCCGCCGCTGGCGTCGAAGAAACGCTCCATCACCAGGCACTGGCGGGTCGGCATGGCGCCCAGCGCCGTGCAGGCCTGCGCCAGGTAGTCCACCACCTGCTGCGCCGCTTCCGGCGCCATGCCCAGTTCATCGCACACCCAGGCGCGCGCGGCCGGATGCGGCCTCGTGTCCAGCCGGGCCGCGATCTCGCCACGCAGACGCGACACGGCCACCGACAGCTCATCGCTGCGCCCGGGTGCCTCGCCCAGCCAGAACGGAATGTTCGGCGGCGCGCCCCTGGCGTCCTCCACGCGTACGCGCCCGGCCTCCACGCGCAGGATGCGGTAGCTGGCATTGCCGAGCTGGAACACATCGCCGGTGAGGCTCTCCACCGCGAAATCCTCATTCACCGTGCCGATCTTGTCGGCCTGCGGCTCCAGCACCACGCTGTAGTCGCCGGTTTCCGGAATGGTGCCGCCTGAGGTGAGCGCGGTCATGCGCGCACCGCGCCGCGCATGCAGCCGGCGATGTACCGCATCGCGATGCAGATAGCCTGCGCGCGGGCCAAGCCGGGTACTGAAGCCATCGCACAACATGCGCACCACGCTGTCGAAGCTGGCGCGGCTCAGCTGCGCGAACGGCCATGCCCGGCGTACCAGCGCAAACAACGCATCTTCGTCCCAGTCCTCGCGAGCCGCTTCGGCCACGATCTGCTGGGCCAGCACGTCCAGCGGCGCCAGCGGAATGCGCAGGGTATCCAGTTCGCCTCGGCGCACGCTGTCCAGCAGCGCGGCGCATTCGACCAGTTCGTCGCGGGTCTGCGGAAACAGGCGCGCCTTGGGCGTGCCGCCGACCTTGTGTCCTGAGCGTCCGGCGCGTTGCAGGAAGGTGGCGATCGAGCGCGGCGAACCGAGCTGGCACACCAGATCGACATCGCCGATATCCAGCCCCAGCTCCAGCGAGGCAGTAGCCACCAGCACGGTGAGCTCGCCGGCCTTGAGCCGCTGCTCGGCCAGCAGGCGCGTCTGCCGCGACAGGCTGCCATGGTGCGCGGCCACCCGCTGCTTGCCGAGCAACTCGCCCAGATGCCGCGCGGCACGTTCGGCCATGCGCCGCGTATTGACGAACACCAGCGTGGTGCGATGCTGCTGCGCCAGCGCGGCCACCTCGGCATAGACCTGCAGCCATTGATCGTTGGACATCACCACGCTCAGCGGCGTGGGCGGCAAGGCCAACGCCAGGTCGCGCGCCCGCGCATAGCCGATGTCCACGATCTCGCACTGTGGCGCCACGCCGTCCTCGCCCACGCCGACCAGGAATTGCGCCACCGTCTCGATCGGCTTCTGCGTGGCCGACAGCCCCACCCGCACGATCGGCCGCTCGGCCAGGCGCTGCAGCCGCTCCAGCGTCAGGCTCAGATGGCTGCCGCGCTTGTCGGCGGCCACCGCATGGATCTCGTCGACGATGACGGTACGCACATGCCGCAGCGCATCGCGCCCGGACGCCGACCCCAGCAGCACGTACAGGGATTCCGGCGTGGTGACCAGGATATGCGGCGGCACCCGCCGCGCCTGTGCGCGCTCGCGCTGCGGCGTATCGCCGGTACGCACCGCCGTGCGCACCGCCACGTCCGGCAGCCCGTTGGCAGCCAACGCCGCGCGGATGCCCTGCAATGGCGCCTCCAGATTGAGATGAATATCGTTGGATAAGGCCTTCAGCGGCGAGACATAGACCACACGGGTTTGGTCCGGCAGCGCGCCACCATGGTCCAGGCCGTCGCGGATCAGGCCATCGATGGCGGCGAAGAACGCAGTCAAGGTCTTGCCCGATCCGGTGGGCGCGGCCACCAGCGTGTGCCGCCCGGCCTGGATCGCCGGCCACGCCGCACTCTGCGCCGGCGTGGGCGCAGCAAAGGTCTGCGCGAACCAGCCGGCGACCACAGGATGAAATTGCTGCAGAACAGGATGCATGGGCGATACCAGTCGCAGATGACCCGGTAAGCCGAATGGGGTCAGCGCGGAATTTACATTCAATGCGGGACGTTCCTGTGAGGTGGCGCCGCTGCGGCGCGGATGCAAGCCGGCATCTGCAGCGGTGGTGAACGGATTCACGGGCGTCTGTTGCCCTCGCTCCCTTCCCTCGCTCCCCAGGCAACCTCGAGAAAGCTGCGTCATGAAAGCGAGGCCCTGCTCCCCAACGACGCGCGTGGTGTTGCTCACGCGACGGAGCCTTCGACGCCGAACTCCCGACATCGCTGCGTCGATCAGTAGAGAGCCACGGCCTTGCGATTGTCGAGCAAGCACGGCCATGGCACATTGGCGCCATGCCTAGTCTCATCGTCTTCATGATCGTTGGCGCGGCGATCGTCGCGTTCTGGAACTCCTCGCGTGCCGCCGCCGAACGCGCCGAGGTGCTGGGCCGCAATGCCTGTCGTGCCGCCGATGTGCAGTGGCTGGATCAAAGCGTGCACTCCACCGGCATCCGCCTGTGCCGCATGCCCACCGGCTGGCTGGGGTTCGAGCGGACCTTCCGCTTCGACTATTCCTACGACGGCGTGGATCGCCACAGCGGCAAGCTGGTGCTGCGCGGCGATCAACTGATCGCCTTCACCGGCCCACAGGTGGCCAGCGTGCGGGCGTTGCACCCCGAGCAGGGACGCCTGGAATGAGGCGACGCACGCTGTAGCGCTTGGGAGCACGACCGCACACGCTGGACGCTGCTGAAGCGTTGCAGCAACGCGCGTCACTGTCATCGAGCGGTCGGATCTGACGAGCATGCCAGCACGTGCCGGGTTCGCTGCCGGTGCTCGTCCTTCATGGCCGCAGCGAGATGGCCGCAGCGAGACGATCCCGTGCCTGATGGGCACCGCACGTCCCGCTTGTTCACTTGCCAGCCGTCAACTCCTCGGGCACTGGCTCATAGCCATTGCCCCTGCCGCTCAGCCAGTGCAGTTCCCGCTTGCCTTCACCGCGCAGATGCAGTTGCGCAAACACGCACATTGGCCGCGCAAGATCGGCAGCCTTCAGCAGGCGCGATTTCCCGCCAACGTCGAGACTGAGAAAGTGCGCTTCATCGGGCGTATCGGTATAGCTGCGCGCGATCAGGCAGGCCGCACCGTCGCTGAAGCGATAGAGGTCGTACTCGTAGTAATAGTCGTATGCGCCGGACGCATCGGGCTCACTGCAATCGACATGCCGGGTGCGCTCCACTTGTATTGGAACGCTCCCGTCGCGCATGTCGGCCGAGCTACTTGACCACGCGCAGATGCGGACGCTTGCCGCCACTGGGCGGCTCGTCGGGGGTCGGCGCACTTGGCGGCGGCGCGCCGGGATCCGGCGGCTCGCTGCTGGTGCCGGGGATGTCGTCCGGCAATGCCATGCCCTGCCCGGTCTCGCGCGCATACACCGCCAGCACGGCGGCCATCGGCACCATCACCGGGTGGCTCACGCCACCGAAGCGCGCGGTGAAGCTGACGCCTTCGTTATCGACCTGCAGCCCGACCACGGCGCGCTCGGCGATATTCAAGACAACACGTCCATCCTTGACGGCGCTGGCGGGCACCTGCACGCCAGGCAGCCCTGCGTCCACCAGGACGTGCGGCGTCATGCCGTTGTCGTTGATCCATTCGACCAAGGCCCGCAGCAGGTACGGGCGATGGCTGGTCATGCGGGGGAAATCTTCGCTCATGACGTCATTTTACCCGGACACGGCCCGCAGCGGCGGCCAAGCGCTCGCAACACGGTCTGTTGGCATACAGCCGTCGCATCAGCCCGGCAGGTCGCGCAGCTTCTTTTCCTGCTCGGTGAGGCTGCGGATGAAGCCAGGGTTGCGGAAGATCCGGTTGCCGTAGTCCTCGATCGCCTTGCCGTCCTTGGGCAGGCTGATTTCCAATGCGTCCAGTCGCCAGATGATCGGCGCCATTGCGCAATCGGCCAGACTCATTTCCGGGTTGAGGAAGAACTTGCTGGCCTTGAACAGCGGCACCGATGCGGTGAGCAGTTCCTTCAGGCGCTTGCGGCCGGCTTCGGCCTGGGTCTTGTTGCCGAGCTGGATCGCCTGCACCTGCGGCACCCAGTCGTGCTCGATGCGCAGCATCGCCAGACGCAGGCGCGCACGCGAGAGCGGGTCGACCGGCATCAACGGCGGATGCGGGTAGCGCTCGTCCAGGTATTCGCTGACCACCGATGCGGCGTACAGCACCAGGTCGCGCTCGACCAGGGTCGGCACCGAGTGATAGGGATTGAGATCGATCAGATCTTCGGGGGGATTCTGCGGGTCGACCGGCACCAGGTCGTAGGTCACCCCTTTCGCCGCCAGGACCAGACGGACCCGGTGGCACAACACGTCATCGTTGGACGAAAACAAGGTCAAGGTATTGCGCATACGCACACTCGTCGCCATTCAAGGCTCTCCGACGACCGGAATCCGCCGGCCGCATCGGCGCGGCCGGCCCAACGCCGACCATCACCACGGTCTATCGAGTGTGCAATCACGTCACGCAAAAGCCAAGAGTGATAGGGCGCATTGACACCTGGGCAGCAGGTGATGTTGCGGGTCAGTCAGGGATGGAGAGCATGGCCTGACGGATCGACCCGGCGTCGGTGACGTGCGCCTCGCCCAGTGTCCACGGAGGCTGGCAGCTAGATGGGCATCGACGTCGGCGTGCCTTGCATCGATGCTGTCTGACCCTTGCACGGCGCGATCAGGACGTACGCCGTGCCAGCTAGCGTATTAATGCGGGGCCGGATCGGCTACTGCGATGGCTGGTCGACGGTTCGGGCTGCAACGACTGCAACGGCTGCACGCACGATGAGCGCGGACCCAGGCCTGGTGAAGGGGCTGCGTGCGCTGTCAAGCGCGACTTGGCGCCTGAGGCTGCGCAATCGTGTGCTGTGTTCAATGGCGTGTTTCGCGCAGCATCTCGAGGGATGCTGGCGACCGTTCGGCAGAGTGCGCTTGTTTGCGAGCACCATGCTCCACGTGCGCGCCGTACCCTCACCCCAACCCCTCTCCCGCCGGGAGAGGGGCTGCCTGGCTTTGCTGACTGGTCTTACTGCCGGATCGATGCGCGTGCGGTCCGTTCAATGCACGTCCTTCCAGTATTCCTTCTTCAGCAGGTAGGCAATGAAGGTGAGCAGCGCCAGGAACAGCACCACCCACACGCCCATGCTTTGCCGCTTCAGCGCAGCCGGCTCGCCCGCATACTCGAGAAAGTTGGCGATATCGCGCACGGTCTGGTCAAACTCCACCGGCGTCTGACGCCCCGGCTGCCCCAGCTTCAACGCCTCCACAGGCTTGTCGCCGGTAGCCTTGTCGACCGGGCCGAACTGCGCTTGTTGCAGGCCTTGCAACTCCCACAGCGGGTTGGGCATCGACGCGTTCGGGAACAGCTGGTTGTTCCAGCCCAGCGGTCGGGTCTGGTCCAGATAGAACGACTTGAGATAGGTGTAGACCCAGTCGGTACCGCGCACGCGTGCGATCAAGGTCAGGTCCGGCGGCGCCTTGCCGAACCACTTGGCGGCCGCATCGTGCGGCATGGTGCCCTCGATATGCTCGCCGACCTTGGCGCCGGTGAAGTTGAGGTTGCTCATGACCTCCGCTTCGCTCAGACCCAGATCGCTGGCCATGCGCGAATAGCGCAGGTATTTGAGCGAATGGCAGCCGGAGCAATAGTTCATGAACAACTGCGCGCCGCGTTGCAGCGATGCGCGGTCGCCCAGGTCGTTACCGGCCTGCTGCACCTTTCCACCTTCGGCCGCGATTGCTCCTGCGGCCAGGGTCAGGCCACACAGCAATGCGGCCACGCGCGACTTCCATGACGTCACGTTGGGATTAGTCATGGGTGGTCACCCGCTCCGGCACCGGCTTGGTCTTGTCCAGCCGTGTCCACACCGGCATGGTGATGAAGAAGGCGAAGTACAGGAAGGTCAACACCCGCCCGACGTAGGTCTCGTGCGCGTCGGTGCCGGGGCCGGAACCGATCACGCCCAGCCACACGAAGCACACTACCAGCACGCCCAACGCCGCCTTCGAGATCCAGCCGCGGTAACGCACCGAGCGCACCTTGGCGCGATCCAGCCACGGCACCAGGAACAGGATGGCGATCGCCGAGAACATCACCAGCACGCCACCGAGCTTGTTGGGCACCACGCGCAACATGGCGTAGTACGGCGTGTAGTACCACACCGGCTTGATGTGCTCGGGCGTCACCAAGCGGTTGGCCTCGGTGAAGTTGTCATGCTCCAGGAACAGGCCACCGAAGGCCGGCGCGAAGAAGATGATGAAGGCCGCGATCAGCAACAGGAAGCCGACGCCGACCAGATCCTTGACCGTGTAATACGGATGGAACGGAATGCCGTCGGCCGGCTTGTGCGCATCCCAGCGATTGCCCTTGGGGCCCTTCTTGATGTCCACGCCATCAGGGTTGTTAGAGCCCACTTCGTGCAGCGCGCCGATGTGCAGCACGATCAGCAGCAACAGCACCAGCGGCAGCGCGATCACATGCAGCGCGAAGAAGCGGTTGAGCGTGGCATCGCCGGGCAGGTAGTCGCCCATGATCCACTCGGTCAAGCCGTTGCCGATCACCGGAATGGCGCCGAACAGCGAGATGATGACCTTCGCGCCCCAGAACGACATCTGCCCCCAGGGCAGCACATAGCCCATGAAGGCTTCGGCCATGAGCACCAGGTAGATCAGCATGCCCAGGATCCACACCAGCTCGCGCGGCTTCTGGTAGCTGCCGTACATCAGGCCGCGGAACATGTGCAGGTACACCACGATGAAGAACAGCGAGGCGCCGGTGCTGTGCATGTAGCGGATCAGCCAGCCCCACTCCACGTCGCGCATGATGTATTCGATCGAGGCGAATGCATCGGCGGCGCTGGTCTTGTAGTGCATCGTCAGGAAGATGCCGGTGACGATCTGGTTGACCAGCACCACGATGGCCAGCGAGCCGAAGTAGTACCAGAGGTTGAAGTTCTTCGGCGCGTAGTACTCGCTGATGTGCTTGCGGTACATGGGCATCAGCCCGGGCGCACGTTCGTTGACCCACTCGAACACACCGTTGGCGGAACGGACCAGGATATTGCTCATCACGCAGCCCCCGTGCTGTTGGCCGACTTGCCGGCAGCGTCCGGATCGACGCCGATCACCAGGGTGTTGTCGTCGACATAATGGTGTGGGGGCACCAGCAGGTTGATCGGTGCGGGCACGCCATCGAAGACGCGGCCGGACATGTCGAAGCGCGACTTGTGGCAGGGGCAGAAATAGCCGCCCTTCCACTGCGGGTCGTAGGGCTCGGGACGGATCTCGGCCACCATTTCCGGCGAGCAACCCAGATGCGTGCACAGCCCGACCAGTACCGAGATATCGGATTTGATCGAGCGGTACTCGGGGTTCTTCAGCACGTACTCGGGCTGCTGATCCTTGTTCTCGGACTTGGGGTCCTTGAGCCGATCGTCCAGGGAGGGCAAGGCATCGAGCACCGCCTTGGAGCGCTTGACGATCCAGATGGGCTGACCGCGCCATTCCAGGACCAGGCGTTGTCCTTCCTGCAAGGCGCTGATGTCGGCGGTCACCGGTGCGCCGGCCAGCTTGGCCCGTGCACTGGGATTCCACGACTTCACGAACGGAACTGCAACAAATCCTGCTCCGACCGCACCGACCACGGCCGTTGTCGCGGTCAAGAACCGACGACGCCCGGTATCGGCGGGTGCGTTAACCCCATCGTTGGCCATCCGGCTCTCCGATCTTGATTAGGTAGCGTGAGGCTGCCAACGGCTGGCGGGGGGTCCAGCCGCGATGAATCGACCGCAGTGTAGCGGAACGCTTAATGCACAGACAATGCAATGTACGCAGTCCGAGCCATGCGATGCAATGGCCGCTGTGCGAGGTCGCTGTTGGTGATGCATGCGCGGCCGGAAACGTACCTGCATGGCTGTGACGCAGTGCGCGGCGCCGGCGCGTTGCGACAGCGGACATGACGCGGCGCTGCATCGCCTCCGCGCATGCCGCAGCGGCGATCGCGCGGCGCGCCATCGCAACATTAGGGAACGATCACGGCACGCCTGTCTGCAACGCGCAATGGGCGCGCAGTCGCATGCTCAGTTGGCGGTGGCGGTCTGCCCGCGATAGCGCCCGGCCAGCAGGCCGACGCGCTGCACGTAGCGCTGGGTTTCGCTGTACGGCGGCACGCCGCCGTAGCGATCCACCGCACCTTCGCCGGCGTTGTAGCCGGCCGCGGCCAGGGTCAGGTCGCCATTGAACCGCTTCAGCAACCACGACAGATATTGCACGCCGCCGCGAATATTTTGCGATGCATCATAGGCATCGCTGACCCCGAAGCGCCGTGCGGTTCCCGGCATCAACTGCATCAGCCCCTGCGCGCCGGCGCGGCTGAGCGCCAGCGGGTTATAGGCGGACTCGGCATGGATGATGGCGCGCACGATCGCTTCTTCCACGCCGAACTCGCGCGCCGCCGAGGCGATCTCCTGCTGGTAGGCAGCCGTGTTGAGCCGGATCGCACCGAAGTTGACGCCCGGCTGGGCACCGCAGGCGTAGCAGGTCTCGATGAAACTGTAGTGGATGGTGCGCAGGCCCTCGATGCTGGCGACCTGACGTGGGCGAGCGCTGGTGTAATGGCGCACGCCGTCCTTCATATAGGAGTAGACCTGCCCGCTGACCACCCGGCGCGGGTTGACCGCCACCGGCGCAGCGGCAGGCACGATGGAGTTGGCGCTGTCGGCAGCCGGTAACGTGCGCGGCAGCGACGGCGCAGCGGTCTCGGCCGTGCGCCGGGGCTGGCTGATGATGGTGGCAGGCGCGCCACTGTCGATGTTGGCGACCGGGCGCGCCGCTGCCTGCGACAGCGCCGGCGCCGGGCCCACGGGCGTGGCATGCGCTCGCCGGACCGACCGATCGGGCGTGTAGCTGCTGATGACGCTGCAGGTGGCCCCGCTCTGGCGCTTGCTCAGATAGCTGGTGATGCCGTCGCCGCTGACACACTTGTACAGCGTGCCGGCGCTGGCCGGCGCAGCCGACAACGTGACGAGCAACAGCCCCAGCAATCTTGACATCCCCTTCATGCGGCGGAGTGTCCCAGCTTGCCCGGGGCTTGCCAAGAGGCCGCGCCACTCAGGCCGACGGCCGGTCCAGTTGCGCCCGCAAACTGTCCAGGGCAGCGAGCAGCGGCGTGCGCATCCCGGGCGGGGTGATCGCCTCGAATGGAATCTCCAGCACCAGCAGGTTGGCCACCAACATCGGCATGCTCGGGGCGCCCAGTCCCAGCCAGCAATGCCCTGCCCCGTCGGCTTCCAGTGCACCCAGCCACGGCGGGATCTGCGCGGCCAGCGTTTCCAGCGATCCGGGCAGGCGGACCCGCACACGGCACGGAAACGGTGCCTCGCCGATGGCCTTGCGCAGCAGCTGGAGCGGTTCCTCGGGCAGCGCGCGCGCGGCGAACTGCGCACCGGTTGGCACTGCCTGATCGATGCGGTCCGCGCGCAGTGTCCGCCAGGCCTGGCGTTCGCAGTCCCAGGCCAGCAGGTACCAGCGCCGCCCGTAGTTGACCAGCAGCGCCGGCTCGACACAGCGGATGATGGCCTCGCCGGAGTGGCGCCGGTAGTGCAGCCGCAGGGTGGTGCGGTCGCGGCATGCGCCGGCCAGTTGCGCCAGTACCGCCGCGTCCACCAGGGTGTCGGCTTCGCCCAGCGGCATGCTGGCCATGGCGGCGTGCGCGGCACTGGCACGCTGGCCACTGCGCCGCGGCAGCAGCGGGTCGAGCTTGGCCAGTACGCGGGTGGCGGCCGCGTCCATGCCACGGATGGCCGGCGTGGCCGCGCGCAGGGCGATCGCCACGGTCAACGCTTCCTCTTCCTCGAACAACAGCGGCAAGGTGGCCGCGCCCTGCCCCAGCCGGTATCCGCCGCCGCTGCCCGGCGCCGCATGCACCGGGTAGCCCAGCGTGCGCAGGCGATCGATGTCGCGGCGCAGGCTGCGCGGGTGCACCTCCAGACGCGCGGCCAGGGTCGCGCCCGACCAGCTCCGCCCACCTTGCAGCAGGGAGAGAAGTCGCAACAGACGGGCAGCGGTGGAGGCCATGACCAAACGGTATTGCGGACAGAAACTGTCCGCAAGCACTCCGTAGCATCGTCATACCAGCCATCACTGATCCACCACCCCACGCGCCGCCCGAGGAGATCGCAATGTCAGACGACCGCCACATCACCCTGTTCCACAATCCCCGCTCACGCTCGCGCGGCGTGCTGGTGCTGCTGGAAGAACTGGGCGCCAATTACAGCCTGCAGCACATCGACCTGGAACGGGAGCAGCAGCGCACGCCGGCGTTCCTGGCACTCAATCCGATGGGCAAGATCCCTACCGTCGTCCATGGCAGCTGCGTGGTCACCGAGCAGGGAGCCATCTACCAGTATCTGGCCGAGCTGTATCCGGAAGCCGGCCTGTCGCCGGCGCCGGGCGAGACCGACCGGGGCGCCTACCTGCGCTGGCTGGCGTTCTACGGCTCGGCCTTCGAGCCGGCGATCATCGACTTGGCGCTCAAGCGCGAGGCGCCACCGCGCTCGCTTTCGCCCTATGCCGACGCCGCCACTGTACTGGCAGTGGTCGATGCGCAGCTGGCCAAGGGCGACTACCTGCTGGGTGCACGCTGTAGTGCGGCCGACGTGCTGTGGGGCGGCGCACTCGGGTGGATGGTGGAGTTCGGCCTGGTCGACCCGCCAGCACCGACCCGTGCCTACATCGCCCGGATGGCCGCGCGCCCGGCGGTGGCGCGTGCCGGGGCGGTCGACCACCCCGCCGGTGCGGACGCTGCCGGCACAAGCGGGTAAACTGCGCGGCTTCGTTCACCACCCGCCTGGAATAAGCGCCATGCCCGGGACATCCGTTTCCGACCTGTCCACGGCCACCGCCGTGGACGCTCCCGCCCTCGTGCCGTTGCCGGTCGCCCGCCCGGCAGCGCCTGCCGTGGTGCGCGGCAAGCTGTACATCAAGACCCACGGTTGCCAGATGAACGAGTACGACTCGGCCAAGATGGCCGACGTGCTCGCCGCCTCCGAGGGCCTGGAGCTGACCGACAACCCCGAAGACGCCGACGTGGTGCTGGTCAACACCTGCTCCATCCGCGAAAAGGCGCAGGAGAAGGTGTTCAGCCAGCTGGGGCGCTGGAAGGCGCTGAAAGCCGGCGGCAAGCCGGTGATCATCGGCGTGGGTGGTTGCGTGGCCTCGCAGGAAGGCGAAGCGATCGTCAAGCGCGCACCCTACGTGGACCTGGTGTTCGGCCCGCAGACCCTGCACCGGCTGCCCGAGCTGATCCGCGCCCGCCGCGAGTCGGGCAAGTCGCAGGTGGACATCAGCTTCCCGGAGATCGAGAAGTTCGACCGCCTGCCCGAGCCGCGCGCGGAGGGGCCGTCGGCCTTCGTGTCGATCATGGAAGGCTGCTCCAAATACTGCTCGTTCTGCGTGGTGCCCTACACCCGCGGCGAAGAAGTCAGCCGGCCGTTCGAGGACGTACTGGTGGAAGTGGCGCAGCTCGCGGCGCAAGGCGTGCGCGAGATCAACCTGCTGGGCCAGAACGTCAATGCGTATCGCGGCGCGTACGGCGCCGATGCGGGCGAGGCGGTGCAGTACGCCGATCTGGGTCTGCTGATCCGCACCATCGCGCAGATCGAGGGCATCGGCCGCATCCGCTTCACCACCTCGCATCCGCTGGAGTTTTCCGACTCGCTGGTGGATGCGTATCGCGACGTGCCGCAGCTGGCCAACTATCTGCACCTGCCGGTGCAGGCTGGCAGCGACCGTATCCTGTCGGCGATGAAGCGCGGCTACACCGCGCTGGAATTCAAATCCAAGATCCGCAAGTTGCGCGCGGTGCGCCCGGATATCTCGATCAGCTCGGACTTCATCGTCGGCTTCCCCGGCGAGACCGAGGCGGACTTCGAAAAGACCATGAAGCTGATCGAGGATGTGGGCTTCGACCAGAGCTTTTCGTTCGTGTATTCGCGCCGCCCCGGCACCCCGGCCGCGGATCTGCACGACGATACCCCCGAGGCGGTCAAGCAGGCACGCCTGGCAAGATTGCAGGCGCAGATCAACGCGCATGCGGCCGGCATTTCGCAATCCATGGTCGGCAGCGTGCAGCGCGTGCTGGTGGAAGGTCCGTCGCGGCGCGACCCGAACGAGCTGACCGGCAAGAGCGAGAACATGCGCCCGGTGAATTTCCCGGGCAATCCGCGGCTGATCGGCCAGTTCGTCGATGTACTGATCACCGAGGCGATGAGCAATTCGTTGCGCGGACGCATCCAGTTGAACGATGGCGCGAGCTGATACCGGTTCTTACGCTGCTTGGTCGATGCCGTGATGCGGCATCGACTGCAAGTGGCGTCGATCGATTGCACTGAATGCAGCCAGCTGACGCCGGCCCCAGCCTGCGTTGATACCGAAACTACTCTGCGTGCAGTGCGGAGCGCGCAATGCGCTCGGTTGCCTGCGCTTGCGTCACTGCAACGGTGAGTGTCGCGTTGCGCGCCATGCGCTGGTGCTGAGCTCACCCGGTTGCACGGCCATCCGCATGCCCAGACCCCTCGCACATCCATCGCAGCGGCACAGGCGCTGGAGCGATTCCGGCCACTGGTGAAAATTTCACCAGCAACCCGCCATGCCTTGTGACAGAAGGCGCGGCGGTACTTACCCACAGGCTTTGCCGGATTCGATCCACATCGGGTGTGGACAACCCATTTCATACTGGCGATTTTTTCGCCACCACCCTGCCGAACCTTGCGCCAGTAGGGCTGGCAACTTCTATCCACAGGTTAGTGAGGCGTGACTCCACAGCGATTGTGGAAAACCCGGCCGCACGGCAGGACGATTCCTTGCCGCCAGGTCGCCGACCGCCGGTGTGTTGGTGGGATCACACCCTGCGCGCTACCCTCACCTGCCGCCCTACCGACGCCGCACGCGCTGTCCGATCCGACCATGAACGCACCTGCCTATCGTGATTTCACCCTGCAGCCCGAAGACACCGAGCGCCTGGCCAACCTGGCCGGCCCCTTCGACGCGCACCTGCGCCAGATCGAACTCAAGCTCGGCGTGGAGATCGCCAACCGCGGCAACATCTTCCGCGTCACCGGCCCGGAGCCGGCGATCACCGCCGCCCAGGAGCTGCTGACCGCGCTGTACGACGAAGCGGCCTCGATCACCTTCGACAACCACGCCATCCACCTGCGCCTGAACGATGCCAATGTCGAGCACGTGGTCGAGCGCGCATACCAGCCGCAGGACGTGGCGATCAAGGTCAAGCGCGGCACCGTGCGTGGCCGCGGCGCAAACCAGGCCAAGTACCTGCATGCGATCGCCACCCACGACATCAATTTCGGCATCGGCCCGGCCGGCACCGGCAAGACCTTCCTGGCGGTGGCCAGTGCGGTGGAAGCGCTGAACGAATCGCGCGTACAGCGCCTGATCCTGGTGCGCCCGGCCGTGGAAGCCGGCGAGAAGCTCGGCTTCCTGCCCGGCGACCTCAGCCAGAAGGTGGACCCCTACCTGCGCCCGCTCTACGACGCGCTGTACGAAATGCTGGGCGTGGAAAAGGTGGTCAAGCTGCTGGAGAAGAACGTCATCGAGATCGCCCCGCTGGCCTACATGCGCGGCCGCACGCTCAACGACGCCTACGTGATCCTGGACGAGGCGCAGAACACCACCATCGAACAGATGAAGATGTTCCTGACCCGCCTGGGTTTCGGCTCCACCGCGGTGGTCACCGGCGACCTGACCCAGATCGATCTGCCCAAGCACGTCAAGTCCGGCCTGCGCGATGCGATCGAGGTGCTGCGTGACGTGGAAGGCGCCAGCTTCACCTTCTTCGAAGCGCGCGACGTGGTACGCCACCCGCTGGTGCAACGCATCGTCACTGCTTATGAGAAGCGCGACCAGCAGGAAAGCGCTGCCAAGGGCAATCCCGAGTGAGCAGGACAATTGCCGGCCTGATGCTGGCAATTGCAATGGCAACGCCGGCATCAGTCAACGCCAGCCAGACGCCGCTACCGCCAGAGATCGTCGACCGCGATGTCATTCCGGCCGTCCAGGTGAGGCCGCCTTGTCTTTCCCTGTCTACCGAAGCTGTCAGCATCAGTGTTCCCACCGCAACGCTGCAGGCGATGGTGCCCGGGTATCCCTCGGCACGCTGGTTGCTCGATCTGCCGGGAACGGTCAACGATGCACGCGGTTGCGACAGTTCACCGGTCGCGCATGCGCACCGCGCCAGCCAGTTGCTGATCGGCAAGTTGCTGGAAGACGGCATTGCGGCGGTCTGGTTGCACGATCAGCCCGGGTTCGTTTCAAGCGTGCGGGTGCGCGATTACAATCACGGTTGCGGGCGCGGCCCGCTTGGCAGCTCGAGCTACCGCGTGCCCAATGGGCCCACGGCGCTCCTGCTGATCACCTGCACCCGTTGATCTCTTTGCCCAGGAAGCGCTCGCCATGACCCGTGGACCCGTCCGCCTCGACGTCGCCGTCAGTTATGCGTTGCCACGCGCAGGCCTGCCGTCTGCGGTGAGTTTTCGCAAGTGGGTGGCTGCCGCGCTGAAGGGACGCATCCGCGAGGCCGATCTGGCGGTGCGTGTGGTCGACGAGAAGGAAGGCTGCTCGCTCAACCACCACTACCGCGGCAAGGACTACGCCACCAATGTGCTGAGCTTCCCGGCCGAGCTGCCGGAGGGTCTGCCCAAGGGCATCAAGATGCCGCTGCTGGGCGACCTGGTGATCTGCGCGCCGGTGGTGGCGCGCGAGGCCGCAGAACAGGGCAAATCACTGGCCGCGCACTACGCGCACCTGACCGTGCACGGCACCCTGCATCTACTGGGCTGGGACCACGAAGACGACAAGGAGGCCGATGCGATGGAGCAGCTGGAACGCGAGATCCTGGCCGACCTGGGGATCGAAGACCCCTACGCGGGAGAGCGTTGATGCGCGCGCTGATCGCAGTGAGCTGCCTGCTGCTGAGTCCGGCAGCGGTACTGGCGCAGGGCGCGCCGGTACGCCCCGACCTGCCGGCGTTGATCGAATGCCGCCAGCGCATCGGCGACTTCAATGCATTGGCGCCGGTGCTGGCCGACCCGCTCAAGGCAGTGGCGCTGGGCTGGACGCCGCTGGACCAGTCCAACCTGTTCATGACCGAATACACCCTCAACACGCCCATCAGCGTGTTCGGCCACAGCACCAACCACATCGCTTTTTCCGGCGCCAGCATCATGGCGATCCTGGACCTACCCGATCCGCGCCCGCTGGCCAAGCAACTGGACCTGGAACTGGGCGTGGATAACGCCGACAAGGTCATGTACGGCCGCGAGCTGGTCAGCGAAGACACCACCAACCCCAAGACCGGCGAGGCGATGATCGAATCGGTGGTGCTCAGCGTGACCAACGTCAAATCGCACCCGGGCAAGACCGTGGTGGGCTGCGGTTATAGCCTGGATCTGCCCTGAGACCGGCACCGGGCACGGCGTCCTGCCGGCTTCCTGCTAGACTGCGGCCCAATGCCTGGTTCGCCGGGTGCCGTCCCCCGTCACGATGTCCGAAGACGACAGTAGCTACAGCTCAGAAACCCCCGAAAAACGCCGCAGCTGGCTCGAACGCCTGAGCGCGGCCTTCTCCGGCGAACCCCATACCCGCGACGAACTGGTTGCATTGCTGCGTACCGCCGAACAGGACGGTCTCATCGCCGCAGACACCTTGCGCATGATGGAAGGCGCGATCTCCGTCGCCGAGCTCACCGTGGGCGATGTGATGATTTCGCGCTCGCAGATGGTCTCCCTGCCGGTGGAAGCGCGCTTCATCGACCTGATGAAGCAGGTGGTCGAATCCGGCCATTCGCGCTTCCCGGTGCACGGCGAGAACAAGGACGAAGTGCTCGGCATCCTGCTGGCCAAGGACCTGTTGCGCGGCGTGGTCGCCGACAACGGGCCCGGCAACGTGCGCGAGCTGCTGCGCCCGGCGGTGCTGATCCCCGAGTCCAAGAAGCTCAACGTGCTGCTCAAGGAATTCCGTCTGTCGCGCAACCACATGGCGATCGTGGTGGACGAGTACGGCGGCGTTGCCGGCCTGGTCACCATCGAGGATGTGCTGGAGCAGATCGTCGGCCAGATCGACGACGAGCACGACGACGCCGAGGAAGAGAATTCGCTGATCGCCATCCAGGCCGATGGCCGTTACGTGGTCGACGCGCTGACACCGATCGAGGACTTCAACGAGCGCTTCGGCGCCGAGTTCCCCGACGACGAGTACGACACCGTCGGTGGCCTGGTCACCGATGCGATCGGCCATCTGCCGGAAACCGGCGAAGAACTGACGCTGGGACGCTTCGCATTCCGCGTGGCCAAGGCCGACGCGCGCCGCGTGCACGCCTTCCACGTCACCATCCTGCCGCCCGACCCGCAGGACGACGCTTGAACCCGTTCGCCCGCAGTGCCGGCACGGCGCCGCAGCGCCGTGGCGCCCGGCGATGGCTCGCCTGCTGGGCGCTGCTGCTGATGATGTTGCTGGCAGCGCCGCTCGCCATGGCCCAGGCTGTGCAGGGCGAGGCTGCCCCGGCCATTGCTCCAGCTGCCGCACCGGCGCCGCGCATTGGCGTGGTGACCATGCAACCCGGCGAAGTGTTCTTCGAACGCTTCGGGCATGACGCCATCGTGGTGGTCGACCCACTCACCCAGCAGGCCACCTCATACAACTTCGGCTTCTTCGACCCGAGCGAGCCGGACTTCGTGCCGCGTTTCGCACGTGGCGAAATGATGTATTACCTGGTGGCGCTGCCGCTGGAAGAAGACCTGTCGCAATACCGCAACGTCGGCCGTGGCGTCAGCGTGCAGTGGCTGGATCTGCCGGCCGAGCAGGCACGCGCGCTTGCCGATGGGCTGGCTGTCCGCAGCCGACCGGAAAACGCTCGCTATCACTACGATTATTTCGAAGCCAACTGCGCCACGATGGTGCGCGATGCGCTCGATCGCGCCATGGGCGGCACGCTGAAATCGCAACTGGCCGGCCGCTCGCGCGGCAATACCTACCGCAGCGAGGCGGTGCGCCTGGCCTCCCCTGCCCCGTGGATGTGGCTGGGCTTCGACCTGGGGCTGGGGCCGTACGCCGATCGCCCGCTGTCGCGCTGGGAAGAAGCATTCGTGCCGATGCGCCTGGCCGACAGCCTGACCCAGGCGCACAACAGCGCCGGCCGGCCGTTGGTGCAATCCACCCAGGTGCTGCTGCCGCACCGCATCGCGCCCGAGCCTGCCGAACAGCAGCGACATTGGTGGCCGTGGTTGCTGGCCGGCGTACTGGTGGCCGCCGGCGTGCTGGCACTGCGTCGCCGGCACCGTCTGCTGGCCGGGCTGGCGCTGCCGTTCTGGCTGCTGTGCGCCATCGGCGGGGGCCTGCTGGCGTATCTGTGGGGTTTCACCGCACATCAATCCGCGTGGGCCAACCGCAATCTCTTGCTGGTCAATCCACTGTGTCTGCTGCTGTGGTTTGGTGGCATCCGGCTGCAGCTGGGCCATCGGCCTGGCCGCTGGTTCAATGTGCTGTCCTGGCTGGTGGCAGCCGGGGCGCTGCTGGCCTTGGTGATCCACTGGCTGTCGTTCCAGGCCCAGGACAACCTGCAGTGGGTGATGCTGCTGTTGCCGATCCACGCCGCGCTCGCGATCGCCCTGCAGTCGCGCGACGTGTCGCTCTCTCGACGCTGACCTGACGCTGCGCCCATGAACAACCACGGCCGCCATCCAGACAACCCGTCCTGCGTCATCACCTGCGCGTACTACGACGGCGACGGTGAGCGGCACGACATTAGCCTGGAGCAGATCAGCGACGTGCTGGAGCGCCCGGACGGCTTCGTCTGGGTTGGCCTGTACGAACCGCAGGAATCGGTGCTGCACAAGCTGCGGGACGAGTTCGGCCTACATGACCTGGCGATCGAAGACGCGCTCAAGGCGCACCAGCGCCCCAAGGCCGAGAGTTACGGCAACTCGCTGTTCGTGGTGGTCAATACCGCCCAGCTGGTCAACGAGCGTATCCGTTATGGCGAAACGCATGCCTTCCTGGGCAAGCGGTTTCTGCTGACCGTGCGCCACGGCGCATCGCTGTCGTACACGCCGGTGCGGCATCGGGTCGAGCGCGAGCCGGCGATGCTGCGCATGGGTGCCTCGTTCTGCCTGTATGGCGTGCTGGACTTCGTGGTCGACAACTACCTGCCGATCATGGACGAGTTCCGCGACACGCTGGAACGCCTGGAAAAGGACATCTTTGCCGACGACTACAAGCGCGAGACGGTGGTGCGTCTGTACGAGCTCAAGCGCGAACTCAACAAGATGCGGCTGGTGGTGGCGCCCTTGCAGGACGTGCTCTCGCACCTCAAGCGCAACCCCGGCTCGCTGATCCACTCGGAAGTGGGCATCTACCTGCGCGACGTGCTCGATCATGCGGTGCGCATCAACGACGCGATCGACACCTTGCGCGAAATGCTGGGTACTGCCCTCAGCGTCAACCTGTCGATGGTGACGCTGGCACAGGGCGAAACGGTCAAGCGCCTGGGCGCCTGGGCCGCCCTGCTGGCTGCGCCCACGCTGATCACCAGTTGGTACGGCATGAACTTCACCCACATGCCCGAACTCGACAAGCCCTACGCCTACCCCCTGCTGGTAGGCGGCATCGTCGCCTCCTGCCTGGTGCTGTATCGCCTGTTCAAGCGGGCGCGGTGGCTTTGAGCTGGGATTCGGGAATGGGGATTCGGGAATGGGTAGAGCCGATCTACTGAGTGCTGATTTTTCGCTTGGGGCTTGATTGAGCTACTCGTCTTTTTTACGACTACCACGTATTTCTCCGTCGCAAGTTCTAATGCCGAAGTCTTGAGCAGAGGCTTGAAACAATTGCAGAGCTTCCGCGCCTTGTCGCGGGAGTTGCCGTTGATGCAGCAAAGTAACCAAAACCTGTCGCGTGCGACCCGTACCCTCATCCGCCCTTCGGGCACCTTCTCCCGGCGGGAGAAGGAAGCGCCCTGGCCTTTGCGAATCCCGAATCCCGAATCCCGAATCCCGAATCCCGAATCCCGAATCCCGAATCCCCAATCCCCAATCCCGGACCTCAAGCCACATAGATCGTCTTGATGTTCATGAACTCATGGATGCCGTGATCGGCCAGCTCTCGGCCGAAACCTGAGCGTTTGATGCCACCGAACGGTAGCCGCACATCACTCTTGACCACCGCGTTGACGAAGGCGGCGCCGCACTGCAGTTGCTGGGCGACGCGTTCGCCGCGTTTGGCGTCCGCCGTCCACACGCTGCCGCCCAAGCCGAAGCTGGTGTCGTTGGCCACGCGCACCGCTTCTGCTTCGTCGGCCACTCGAATGATCGAGGCCACCGGGCCGAAGAATTCCTCGTCGTACGCCGGCATGCCGGGGGCGACCTGGTCAAGGATCGTGGCCGGATAGCCTGCATGCGAGCCGGATACCGGCTTGCCGCCCAGTAATATCTTGGCGCCCTTCTCCACGCTGGCCTGCACCTGCTTGTGCAATTCGTCGCGCAGGTCGGCGCGCGCCATCGGTGCGAGTGTCGTGCCTTCCTGTTGCGGGTCGCCGACCACGCGCTTGGACGCAGCGGCGACGAAGCGCTCGATGAACCGGTCGGCGATGGCATCGACCACGATGAAACGCTTGGCCGCGATGCAGGTCTGCCCGCTGTTGTCGAAGCGCGACTGCACCGCCGATTCCACCGTGTGCTCCAACTCCGCATCGTCCAGCACGATGAAGGCATCGCTGCCCCCCAGTTCCATCACGCACTTCTTCAACTGGTCGCCAGCGTTGGCAGCGAGCGAGCGCCCGGCGCGTTCACTGCCGGTCAAGGTCACTGCGGCAATCCGATCGTCGCGCACGACATCGGCGGCCTGGTCGTTGTCGATGTGCAACACATCGAACACGCCTGGCGGAATACCGGCGGCGTCCAGCACCTGCTTCATGGCATCGGCGCAGCGCGGCACATTGCTGGCGTGCTTGAGCAGCGACACGTTGCCGGCCATCAGGCCGGGCGCCAGGAATCGAAATGCCTGCCACAACGGAAAATTCCAGGGCATTACCGCAAACACGCAGCCCAGCGGCTCATAGCGCACATAGCTGGACTGCGCCTCGGTTGGAATTTGGTGCGGCGCCAAATACTCGGCCGCATGATCGGCGTAATACGCACAGGCCTGCGCGCACTTGTCGACCTCGGCCAGCGCCTCGTGGCGCAGCTTGCCCATTTCGGCGGTCATGATGCGTTGCAGGTCGTCGCGCCGCTTGGTCAGCTCTTCGCCGACGCGTCGCAGCAAGGCGCCGCGCTCGGCCAGCGGCAATGCGGCCCAGGCCGGGAATGCCTTGGCCGAAGCGGCCAGGCGCGCTTCGATGCCGGCGGCGTCCAGGGTGTGCTGGGTGTGCTCGACCTGGCCATTGGCCGGGTTGACGGTGTCGTAGGACATGGCGTTCTCCAATAGCAAGGCCGCCATGCTAGTCGCCGGAAAGTTGTAGCCGCGTCACAGCCGGCTGAAATCGGTGCAACGCTGTGTTTGCCAGCGCCGCGACGCACTGCCGCACCTCATCGTGCAACGCGCACCGTGCGGCCCCTGAAAGGGGCCTGCAGAACAATGGAACAGAAAGAGGGAGGAGAACGCGCGCTCAGGCAATCGCGTCTTGCTGCGCCAGCTGCTGATCGCGCAGGCGGCGTTTTTCGCTGCGCGCCAGCAGCCACCAGCCAATCACCACAGCAATCGAGACTGCCAGCACCATCAGCGTGGCCAGTGCATTGATCTTGGGGCTGATGCCCAGCCGCACCGACGAAAACACCTTGATCGGCAACGTGGTGGAACTGGGCCCGGCCAGGAAGCTGGCGATCACCACATCGTCCAGCGACAGCGTAAAGGCCAGCAGCCAGCCCGAGGCCAGGGCCGAGGCGATGATCGGCAAGGTGATCAGGAAGAACACCTTCAGTGGCGTGGCGCCCAGGTCCATCGCGGCTTCTTCCAGCGAGCGGTCCAGCTCCTGCAGGCGCGAGGAAATCACCACCGTCACGAACGACACGGTGAAGGTGACATGCGCCACCCAGATCGCCACCGCGCCGCGTGGCGCGATACCGAGCACCCCGCCCATCGAGACCAGCAGCAACAGGATCGACAGCCCGATGATCACTTCCGGCATCACCAGTGGCGCGGTGATCAAGGCACCGAACACGGTCTTGCCCGGGAATCTGCGCATGCGCACCATCGCCATGGCCGCCATGGTGCCGAGCACGGTCGATGCGCAAGCGGTCCAGAACGCGACCTCCAGACTGACCCAGGCCGCGTCCAGCAATTGCCGGTCGCGCAGCAATTGGCCATACCAGCGGGTGGAAAAGCCGCCCCACACCGTGGCCAGGCGCGAGGCGTTGAACGAATACACCATCAGCAACAGGATCGGCAGATACAGAAAGCCGAACCCCAGCGCGAGGATGCCACCCCCAAGTACGCGCCCACCGCGCGAGGCGCGCATCATGTCAGCCGCCCTTCCAGCTCGCGCTGCTGGTAACGGTGGAAGATCACGATCGGCACCAGCAGCACCAGCAACATGACCGTGGCCACCGCTGCAGCCACCGGCCAGTCGCGGTTGTTGAAGAATTCGCCCCACAACACGCGGCCGATCATCAAGGTATTCGGGCCGCCGAGCATTTCAGGAATGACGAACTCGCCCACCGCCGGAATCATCACCAGCATGCAGCCGGCCACGATGCCGTTGCGCGACAGCGGCAAGGTGATGCTTACAAACGCCTGCCACGGACGCGCGCCCAGGTCGTAGGCCGCTTCCAGCAGGCGCTGGTCGTGCTTGACCAGATTGGCGTACAGCGGCAACACCATGAAAGGCAGGTAGCAATAGACGATGCCGATATAGGCGGCGATCGGCGTGTACAGCAATTGCAGCGGCTGCCGGATCACACCGATCGCCAGCAACGCCTGATTGAGCAGGCCATTGCCATCGAGGATGCCGATCCAGGCATAGACGCGGATCAGGAACGAGGTCCACGACGGCAGCACCACCAGCATCATCGCCACGTTGCGCGTGGCCAGCGGCAGGCGCGCGATCACATACGCCATCGGGTAACCGATCGATAACGCCAGTGCGGTGGAAATCGCCGCGATCTTGATCGAACTCAGGTACGCGGCCACGTACTGGCTGTCGCGCAGCAGCAGCAGATAATTGCCCAGATGCAGCTTGACGCTCACCGCGCCATCGGCCGCATACGCGAACAACGGCGTATACGGCGGCATCGCGGTGGCGCGCTCGGCAAACGAGATCTTCAGCACGATCAAAAACGGGATCGCGAAGAACACCAGCAACCAGAGATATGGCGCGGCGATCACGCCCCAGCGCGCACCCGGCACCCCGCGGCGGAGAGTGGTTAGCAAAACGTAGCGAGCAGTCGCCAGGGGGGTGCGGACGGCGCGGAGGAACCGCAGTGTACGGGTGGTACATGAGGATTCCGAGCACCGGCTGCGCCCCCCTGGCGGCTGCGCAGGAGTTTTGCTGGCCGCTCTCATGCGGTGAGCACCACGCCGTCGTCCTCGCCCCAACCCACCCACACCGCATCGCCCCAGGTCAGTGCTTCGCTGGCCCAGCGCTGGCGATTGGCGAAGTTGGCCATCAGCTTGACCCCGCTGGGCAGGCGCACGTGATAGACCGAATGGCTGCCGAAATAGGCGATGTCCTCGATCACGCCCTGCGCCTTGTTGCAGGCCTGCGCCGGCTCGTCCTTGCCGATGGCGAGCTTTTCCGGGCGCAGCGCAAACGCCACCGCCTGCCCTTCGAAGCCGGTGATGCCATGGCCGATACGGATCGGGGCGTCGAAGGCAGGCGTCTTCAAGGCGACGTAGTCCGGTTGATCCTCGGCAATGACCGCATCGACCAGATTCACCGAACCGATGAACTCGGCGGCGAAACGATTGGCCGGTTGTTCGTAGATTTCGTCCGGCGTGCCGACCTGCTGGATCCAGCCCTGGTCCATCAGCGCGATGCGCGTGGCCATGGTCATCGCCTCTTCCTGATCGTGGGTGACCATCACGCAGGTGACGCCAGAGGTCTCGATGATGTTGACCAGTTCCAGCTGCATCTGCGAACGCAGCTTCTTGTCCAGCGCGCCCATCGGCTCGTCCAGCAACAGCAGCTTGGGCCGCTTGGCCAGCGAGCGCGCCAGCGCCACCCGTTGCTGCTGGCCTCCGGACAACTGATGCGGCTTGCGCCGGGCCAGCGCGCCCAGCTGCACCAGCTCCAGCATCTCGCCGACACGGGTGGTGACCGCCACCTTCGACAGCCCTTCCTGCTTCAGCCCGAAGGCGATGTTCTGCTCCACGCTCATATGCGGAAACAGCGCATACGACTGGAACATCATGTTGATCGGGCGCTCGTATGGCGGCAGCGCGTCGATGGGCTGGCCATCCAGGGTGATGCGCCCGGTGGTGGGCCGCTCGAAACCGGCCAGACAACGCAACAGCGTGGATTTGCCGCTGCCCGACCCGCCCAGCAGCGCGAAGATCTCGCCCTTGCGGATCTGCAGGCTGACATCGTCCACCGCAACGAAGCCGTCGAACTCCTTGCGCACCGCGTCGATGGACAGATAACCGGCATCGGCAGGGCTGGAAGGTGGCGACATGGCCTCGGGCAGTGACATGAATTCTCTCGATGGCGGCAGGCGCAGGCGCCATGCACGGAGTCTGCGCGTCATCATGACAAAAGCCTGTGTCCGCTGCAGGACCGGCTAGCCGGGGATGTGCGGGAAAGCGGGCCCTCCCGTGGTATTGCATGCCGCGGTGATCGGCCAACGGCGCGGTGCTAGCCGCCGGTGCGTATCGCATCACTACGCGCAGCGACAGCACAGGTGTCGTAGGTCACGCGATCATGGCTGTTGCAGCTCAGCGACCAGGACACTCACTCGTGCGGTGGGGCGACACAGACGAGATAAACCGGCGCGGGCCGCTCCAGCCCGCGCCCGCCTCACGATCACCGCAACCGTCGCCTCACCGCGTTTCCTGCGGCGCCTCGCTCCAGCCCAGCCCCAGGCTCTTCTGCAAGGCCACGTAGTTCACCAGCAGCTGCACCTGCGCCTGCGCGGCGGCGTCCTGCGCGGAGAGCTGCTGGCGCTGCACATCCAGCAGGTCGATCGACGAGGTGGCGCCGGCATCGCGGCGTTGCTGCATCAGCCCGGCCGAGCGCGTGGCCGAGGCTTCGGCCTGGCGCGCCACCACCAGCTGCTTGCGCGCCGAGCCGAAACGCGACAGCGCCGCATTGGCATCCTGCAAGGCACCCAGCACCGCCGCCTCGTAGGCCGCCTCGCGGCCGGCGTTGCCGGCGCGCGCCTGATCCACTTGCGCACGGGTCTTGCCGAAATCGAAGATCGACCAGCGCAGCATCGGCACCGCCAGCGTGGTCAACGCATCGGAATTGAAATCGCTGGGTGAGCCGGCCACCCAGCTCAGGCCGCCCAGCAGACTCACCTGCGGGAAATAACCGTTCAGCGCCTCGCCGATCTGCGCACTGGAGGCAGCCAGCTCGCGCTCGGCCTTGCGCACGTCCGGGCGACGGCGGATCAGTGCGCCGGCATCGTCCACGCGCACCTGGGTGGGCAGCATCGGCAACGGCTGGGCCGTGCTCAACTGGGCGTCCAGCGCGCCGGGCTCGCGCCCGACCATCAGCGCCAGCTGGTCCTGCGCTTCCTGCGCCTGCATCTCCAGCGGCAGGCGTTGCGCCTGCTGCTGCTGGACCTGGGTGGCGATCTGTTCGACCTGCAGGTCCGACGCGGCACCCTGGCTCCGGCGTTGCTGCACCAGCTGCAGCGATTGGCGGATCTTGTCCAGATTGGCATCGGCGATCGCCAGCCGCGCCTGCAAGCCGCGGTAGTTGAGGTACACCTGCCCGACTTCGGCGGCCAGTTGCACCTGTGCGTCGGCCAATTCGGCCTCGGACGCCTGTGCCTGGGCCAGCGCACCTTCGGCGGCACGACGCCGACGGCCGAAGACATCCAGCTCCCAGCTGGCGTCGAAGCCGGCGCTGTAGATCTCGGTCTTTTCCAGATCCAGCGCCTGGCTGCCTTGCGCGGGCGGCTGGCCCTGCTGACCGTTCTGCAGCCCGCCCAGGGTGTCCACGATGGTCTGCGGCGGCTCGGCGTACGCGTACACCGCACTGGCATTGAGCTTGGGCAGGCGCTCGGCGCGGCGCTGGCGAGCCAGGGCGCGATTGGCCTGCAGGCGTGCCTGCGCGGCGCGCAGGTTGGGGCTGTCGGCCAGCGCCTGGGTCACCAGCTGGGTCAGGGTCGGGTCGTGCAGCTCCTCCCACCAGTGGTTCAACGGTGCGGCGGCCACCACCTCGGCGCCGCTGGCGCGATGCAGCGCCGGGGCCTGCATGGCCGCATCGGCCACCGGCGGGGCCTTGGTGTAGTTGGGGCCGAGCATGCAGCCGCCGAGCACGAGGGCGCTCAACGCCGCGGCCAGCGGCATGCGGAGCAGGCGCATGGAATCAATGCATCGCAAGGTGCGTCCCCTTGGGTAACGGCTTGAGCAAAAAGGCCAGCGGGATCGTGCACACCACGATCATGCCGAAGATCCAGAACAGGTCGCTGTAGGTCATCACCAGCGCCTGCTGTTGCACCACCCGCGCGAACTGCGCTATCGAGCGCATCGCCGCCTCGCCCCCCGCGCTGCCCTGCATCTGCGCGCTCAGACCGGCCAGCGCCTCCTGCGCACGCGGGGCGTTGGCGGTGATCGAGCTGCCGATGGTTTCGGTGTGGAAGGTCATGCGCCGCTCCTGGAAGGTGGAGATCAGCGCCAGGCCGACCGAACCGCCCAGGTTGCGGCCGGCATTGAACAGGCCCGAGGCATCGCCGGCCAGTTCCGGCGGCACCGAGGAAATGGCCGCCTGGTTGAGCGACATCATCGCCAGCGCCAAGCCGCAGCCCTGCAGCAGCTGCCCGGCGACGAAATGCATGCCCACCGTGTCGGCGGTCAGCGACAGGTTGACGAAGCAGGCGGCGGCAAAGCACAGCAGGCCGGCGATCACCAGGATGCGCACGTCCACCACGTCGAGCAGCTTGGGCATCATCGGCATCAGCAGCACGGTGGGCAGCCCGGACAGCAGCAGCACATAGCCGGCCTGCTCGGTGTTGTAGCCGGAGATCACCGCCAGGAACTGCGGAATCATGTACATCACGCCGAACAGGATCATGCCCACCGCCATGATCATGATGAACACCGCGCCGAAGCTGCGATGCAGCAGCAGCGACAGGTGGATGACCGGTGCGCGCTTGCGGAACTGGCCAACGATCAACGCGATGAAACCGCTGAGGGCGATCACGCTCAGCGTGTTGATCTCGCTGGACTCGAACCAGCGCTCGCGCTGGCCTTCCTCCAGCACCACGGTGAGCCCGCCCAGCCCGGCGGTGAGGCCGTAGATGCCCAGCCAGTCGGCATCGAGCAGGCCGGCCCAGTTGCCCTTCTCATGCTCCAGCCCCAGCAGCAGCAGCGCCACCAGGCCCACGCAGATCGGCACGTTGATGAAGAAGGCGTAGTGCCAGCTGACGTTTTCGGTTAGCCAGCCGCCCAGCAGCGGGCCGATCACCGGCCCCATGATCACGGTCATGCCGAACAGCGCGGTGCCCGTGGTCTGCTGGCTGGGCGGCAGCCGGGTGGCCACGATGGTCAGCGCGGTGGGAATCAACGCGCCGCCGGCCAGGCCCTGGCCGACACGGCCGATGATCATCATCGGCAACGAGGTCGACAGGCCGCACACCACCGAGAAGGCGGTGAACATCACCGCACAGATCAGCAGGAAGTTGCGCAGGCCCAGCGTGCGCACGAACCAGCCGGTGAGCGGGATCATGATGATCTCGGCCACCAGGTAGGCGGTGGAGATCCAGGTGCCTTCGGTGCCGCTGGCGCCGACCTCGCCCTGGATGGTGGGCAGCGCGGCGTTGACGATGGAGATGTCCAGCGTGGCCATGAACGAGCCGATGGTGCCGGCCAGCACCGCCAGCCATGCGCCCGGGCTGGCCTTCTCGCGGCCTGCGCTGCCGCCGGCGCTCTGGCCGGTGGCGGCCGCTGCGCTCATCGCGCGCGCTCCTGCTCCTGCACGCGGTCGGATTCTTCTTCGGCGCGTTGCTTGGCGTCCTTGGCCGAGCGGGTATCCACGGTCACTTCCACCGACATGCCCGGCACCAGCACCTTGCGCGCCTCCTCGCCGGCCAGCACGCGGATGCGCACCGGCACGCGCTGCACCACCTTGGTGAAGTTGCCGGTGGCGTTTTCCGGCGGCAATAGCGCGAACTGCGAGCCGGTACCCGGCGACAGGCTTTCGACCTTGCCATGCAGTTTCACGCCCGACAGCGCGTCCACCTCGATCTCGGCCGGCTGGCCGGGGCGCATCAGGCCGACCTGGGTTTCCTTGAAATTGGCGACCAGGTACAGCGATTGCTGCGGCACGATGGTCATGGTGCGGGTGCCTGCGGCGAGGAACTGCCCTTCCTGCACGGTCTTGTCGCCGACCCGGCCGTGGATACGGCTGGTCAGGCGGGTGTCTTCCACCGTCACGCGTGCCTGGTCGACATCGGCAGTGGCCTGCTTCAGGCCGGCCTGGGCCTGTTCAAGCTGTGCGCGGCTGGCCTGGATCTGGCTTTGCGCCCCGATGGCCTGCGCCTGTGCGGCGTCGTACTGGGCACGGGCGCGGGCCAGTTCGTGCTGCAGGCTTTCCTGGTGCTCGTGGGTGTCGGCGCCGGAGGCCGCCAGCGGCGCAAAGCGCTTCACTTCGGCCCGGGCAAAGGCGAGGCTGGCCGCGGCCGAGGTCACCTGGGTCCGCGCCTGCACCAGCGCCGCTTCCTGGCCGGCCACATTGGCAGTGGCGGCCACGATGTCGGCCTGGCGTGCGGCAATGGCTGCCTCGGCCTGCTGCAGGGTGGCCTGGTAGGTGCGGTCATCGATCTGCAGCAGCGGCTGGCCGGCGTCCACGACCTGGTTGTCGCCCACCAGCACCTTGGTCACATAGCCGCTGACGCGCGGCGCCACTGCCACCGAATCGGCCTGCAGGTAGGCGTTATTGGTGTCCTGCATGTAGCGGCCCTTGACCAGGTAATAGGCCAGCCAGACCACCAGCAGCACCAGCACCAGCACGCCCACCAGGATCAGGGTCCACTTGACCTTGGGATTGTTCAGCGGCGACGGCTTGGGTGGCTGCTGGGCCGCATCGCCCAGGGCATCGGCGGACGAATCGCCGCCATCAGTGGACGGGTGGTCTTGGTTGCTCAAAGGAGGCGTCCTGTGTGTCGTGGGCGAGGCGCGCGATGGCATGCCGCTATAGCGGCGCCAGCATGCGCGGCGAAACCATACAATTATTTGAACCCGCCAGTACAGATTGTGTGAATGCGTCTGGTCAGGCGCCGCTGGGCGTGCACGGGCCCGTGCGCTGAGCGGTTGGCCACGCACGCCGCGCCAGCAGGCACGCGACCACGGGACGGTGCCGTACCAGCCGCATGCAGCTGCGACCAGGTCTGCAGTGTTCGCGACCAAGATGGGTTTTTATGGGAACGCGGCGGCCTGCGCCGCGTCGGTGCGTGGCGCGTAGACCTTGGAGCGGCCCGCAATCCATTGCGGGCGGTGGTCAGGCGGGTGTGGACGGCGGGCAGGAATCCGGAGTGCGGTTTCCGAGCACCGGCCTCGCCCGTTCGGAAGCCGCACAGGCGTGCGCTGCAGTCAGCGGCCGGTCTTGATCTCGGTCCACAGCCGCGTGTACAGGCGGTCCACGTCCGGCGGATTGATCGCGTAGGTAAACATCTTGGCGGTCACTTCCGGCGGCGGATAGATGGTGGGGTCGTTGCGGATCGCCGCATCCACCAACGGCGTGGCGGTACGCACCGGGTTGGCGTAGTGGATGAAGTTGGTATTGGCCGCGGCCACCTCGGGCTTCAATAGATAATTGATGAAGGCATAGGCGTTGTCCGGATGCCTGGCGTCCTTGGGAATGGCCAGCATGTCGAACCATTGCGGCGCGCCTTCCTTCGGGATCGCGTAGGCCACCTTGATATTGTTGCCGGCTTCCACCGCGCGATCGCGCGCCTGGATGATGTCGCCCGACCAGCCCACCGCCAGGCAGGTATTGCCGTTGGCCAGCGAGGTCACGTACTGGCTGGAATGGAAATTCTGCACATACGGGCGGATGGCCTTGATCAGCGCGGCAGCCTTTTCGATCTCGGCCGGCACCGTGCTGTGCGGGTCCAGGCCCAGGTAGTTCAGGGCGATCGGAATCATGTCCGAGGGCGTGTCCAGGATGGTCACGCCGCAGTCCTTGAGCTTGGAAAGATTCTCCGGCTTGAACACCAGGTCCCAGCTGTTGGCGACCTCGGTGCTGCCGAAGATCGCCTTGAGCTTGTCGACGTTGTAGCCGATGCCGGTGGTGCCGATCATGTACGGCACGCCATAGGCATTGCCCGGGTCCTGCGCGGCGATGCGGCGCATCACGTCCGGATCCAGATTGGCCAGGTTGGGGATCTTGCTCTTGTCCAGCGGCAGGAACACGCCGGCCTGGATCTGGCGGCCGAAGAAATTGAGCGTGGGCACCACCACGTCGTAATCGCTGCCACCGGCCAGCAACTTGGTTTCCACCATCTCGTCGCTGTCGAACACGTCGTAGGTGACCTTGATGCCGGTGTTCTTCTCGAATGCCGGGATGGTGTCTTCGGCGATGTAGTCGGAGTAGTTGTAGACGTTGAGTACCTTGGCCTGCGCGTCGGCTTTGCCCGGGGCGCCACCGCCGCCACAGCCGGACAACAGGGTGATGGACAACGTCAGTGCGAGCAGTCGCAGCGTCATGTGGGTCTCCAGCGCGATGGGGGCGGCCCGGCGCGGGGCCGGTCTGCCGCCAGACTACCCACCGTGCCCAGGTTTGCCCAGCGGGGCCGGCCGGGAGGTGCGCTGACCATGCACCGGGCAGCAGGCTGGCCGCCCGCAGGCGCGTTCGCAGCGACCGATGCCATGCCGCCGATCGGCAGGCCAGACCCTGCACTGCCGTGGCAGCGGACGCAGGATGCTCCTGCAGCGAGTGCTGCCGCGCCGGCGATGTGTCGCTGTCGCGCCTACCTGCCCAGCGCGTGCGCGGTGTCGTCCAGCGCGCCCCAGGCCTTGTCGAACAGCTCGTCCACCTGGGCGCGGGTGATGATCAGCGGCGGCGACAGCAGCATCGCGTCGTAGGTGGCGCGCAGGATCAGCCCGCGTTGCAGCGCGAAATCACGGCAGAGCGCACCGACCCGCCCGCGTCCGGGGAAATACCTGCCGCGCTGACGCTTGTCCGGCACCAATTCCAGCGCACCGACCAGCCCGGCGATGCGCGCCTCGCCCACCAACCGATGCTCGCCCAGCTCGGCCCAGCGCTGCGCCAGATACGGCGCGATCTGCGTGCGCGCGGTGTCCACGATGCCCTCGTCCTGCAGCAGGCGCAGATTCTCCAGCGCCACCGCCGCGCACACCGGGTGCCCGGCATAGGTACCGCCATGTGCCAGCTCGCCGCCCTGCCGCTTGAGCACCCCGGCCACGCGATCGCTGAACATCGCCGCCGCCAGCGGGATATAGCCGGAGGTGATGCCCTTGGCCAGCGTCATCACATCCGGCTGAAACCCGAAATACTCGGCTCCGAACCACGGCCCGGTGCGCCCGAACCCGCAGATCACTTCATCGGCCACCAGCAACACGTCGTAGTGCCGGCAAATGCGCTCGATCTCCGGCCAGTAGCTGCGCGGCGGGATATAGACACCGATCGCGCCCATGATGGGCTCGCCGATGAAGGCAGCCACGTTTTCCGGCCCGAGTTCGAGAATCTTCGCTTCCAGCCGGCGCGCCGCCAGCAGGCCGTAGTCCTCCGGATCCATGTCGCCGCCATCGCCGAAGTGATACGGCGGTGCGATATGCACGATGCCCGGGATCGGCAAGCATCCTTGCTTGTGCATGCCCTGCATTCCGCCCAGGCTGGCGCCGGCCATGGTGGTGCCGTGGTAGCCATCGTGGCGACCGATGAACACCTGCTTCTGCGGCTGCCCCTGCACCGCCCAGAAATGCCGCACCAGGCGCAGGATGGTGTCGTTGGCCTCCGACCCGGAGTTGGCGAAGAACGCATGGTTCAGATCGCCCGGCGTGAGTTCCGCCAGCTTGGCGGCCAACTGGATGGTGGGCTCGGTGGTGCACTGGAAGAAGCTGTTGTAGTACGCCAGTTGCTCCATCTGCCGCGCCGCGGCCCGGGCCAGCTCGCTGCGCCCGTAGCCCACATTGACGCACCACAACCCGCCAAACGCATCCAGCAACTTGTTGCCGTCGGCATCCCACACATACACGCCCTCACCGCGCGTCAGGATCCGGGTGCCCTTGTGCGCCAACGCCGCGTTGTCGTTGAACGGATGCAGATGATGCGCAGCATCGAGTTGCTGCAACGACTTGAGCACAGAAGAATCCACGACCTGCTCCACGCCTCAGGAACCAAGAGCATACCCAGACCCTGTGGCCGGACCGTGGACGGCTGTGCAAATCGCGCCGCCACGCCCTTGCACGCCCGACAGGCAGGTGGGCCGCAAGAACTTGCGCTGCCGCCGACAGCGCCCTCATCCGCCCTTCGGGCACCTTCTCCCGATGGGAGAAGGGAAATGCCCGGCAAACGTGGAAGCTCTACTTTAAATTTGAATCCCCAAAACTACGTAAGCACACAAACCACGCCACGCTTCAATACCACTCGACACCGTACCCTCAGCCGCCCTTCGGGCACCTTCTCCCGATGGGAGAAGGGACGTGCAGCAATACTCATTCGGATGCTCACACGTTCAACAACAGGAACTCCCGCTCCCACGAGCTGATCACCCGGAAAAACGTCTCATATTCTTTCCGCTTCACCGAGATATAGGCCCGCACAAACCGCGCGCCCAACATCTCCTGCAATGCCTCGCATCCCTCCAACCCATCCAGCGCCTCTCCCAACGAGCGCGGCAGATCGTAGCCCTGCTCCTTGCCATTGCTGCTGATGGGCGCGGTTGGTTCGAGCTTTTCGCGGATACCCAACAACCCGCAGGCCAAGGTCGCCGCCATCGCCAGATACGGGTTGGCGTCGGAGCCGGCGAAGCGACTTTCCACCCGCATGTTCTGCGGCGCATCGATCGGCACCCGCAGCCCGCAGGTACGGTTGTCGAAGCCCCACAGCACATTGCTTGGCGACACCTCGCCGAACATCAGCCGCCGGTACGAATTGACGTTGGGTGCCAGCAGCCCCATGGCCATTGGAATGTAGTTCTGCAGCCCGCCCAGATAATGCGCGAAGGTATCGCTGAACCCGCCTTCGCGCTTACCACTGAACACATTCTTGCCGGTGCCCGCGTGCAACAGGCTCTGGTGGATGTGCATCGCGCTGCCCGGCTCGGTTTCCATGGGTTTTGCCAGGAAGGTGGCATACACGCCGTGGCGCAATGCGGCCTCGCGCATGGTGCGTTTGAACAGGAACACCTGGTCGGCGCGCGACAAGGCATCGGCGTGGGTGAAATTGACTTCCAGCTGCGCGGCGCCCGATTCGTGGATCAAGGTGTCCACGTCCAGTTCCATTGCATCGCAGTAGTCGTACATCAGGTCCAGGATCGGGTCGAACTCGTTGACCGCATCGATGGAATACGACTGCCGCGCGGTTTCCGGGCGGCCGGAGCGGCCGGCCGGCGGCAGCAGCGGGAAATCCGGGTCGGTGTTCTTCTGCACCAGGAAGAATTCCAGCTCCGGCGCCACCACCGGCTGCAGCTTGGCCTGCGCATAGGCCTCGAGCACGCGACGCAATACGTTGCGCGGCGCCAGTTCGTGCGGCTGGCCATCCTTGGTATAGCAGTCGTGGATGACCTGCGCGGTGGGGTCGGTGGCCCACGGCACCATGCGCACGGTGGAGGCATCCGGGCGCAGATGCATGTCCGAATCCGATGGCGAGGTCAGCGCGTAGTAGTCGTCGGGAAAGTCGCCGGTGACGGTGGTGGCGAAGATGCCTTCCGGCAGTCGCGTGCCGTAGTCGTGCGAGAACTTGTCGGCCGGAATGATCTTGCCGCGCGCATTGCCGGTGATGTCCGGCACCAGGCATTCCACCTCGGTGATGTGGCGGTCCTTGAGCCAGCGGCGCAAGGCGCTCTCCGGCTGTTTGGGCGTGGCGATGCGCGAACGTTGACGAAGCGACATACAACCTCACTGGCCGCGCTGGGCGGCATGGCGGCGACAGGCCTGGCCGAAGGCCTCAAAGATGGCACGGTAGAACGGTTGCTGTGTGACACGCCATTCCGGATGCCACTGCACCGCCAGCAGGAACGCCGGCCCGGCACCGCGAAACGCTTCGATCAGGCCGTCCGGTGCGGTGGCCTCGACCAGTAACCCGTCGGCAAGCGTGGCGATGCCCTGCCCGTGCAGCGAATTGACCATGACCTCGTCGGCGCCGCGCATGCCGGCCAGCCAGCCGCCGGACTGCAACCGCACCGGATGGGCGGGGCCGTATTGCACCTCCAGCGCAGCGCTGCGGTCTTCGCGGTGATCGCGCAGGCCAGGTACGTCATGCACGCGCTGGTGCAGGCGCCCGCCCAGCGCCACGTTCACCTCCTGCAGGCCACGGCAGATCGCCAGCACCGGCAGGCCGCGCGCCAGCGCCTGTGGAATCATCGCCAGGGTGGTGGCATCGCGCGCCACATCGTGCGGGTTGCCCTCCCAACTGGATTCGTCGCTGTAGTGATGCGGCTCGATATTGCTGACCGCCCCGGTGAGCAGCAGGCCATCCAGGCGCTCCAGCCACACGGCGGCATCCAGCGTGGGCTGCAGGCTGGGCAGCAGCACCGGCATGGCCCCGGCCGCTTCCACCACCGCACGCACGTATTTTTCGCCGGCCGCCAGGAACGGATGCGGCCCCTGCGCGATGCGATCGGTCGGCAGCCCGACCAGCGGTACGACAGCCATGCAGACATCCCGATGCGGTGCATTGATCAGCAGGTGCATCCGAACTTACCGCGCCACCGCCGCCATTGCCACCGCCGCCGCCTCGCGGGCCTGCGACGGCTCACGCGCGCTTTGCTAGGCTGGCGGCGACTTTGCAGGTGCTGCCCATGGCTTCCGAGAACCCCGTCGCGTCCCTGCCCGCCGCCGATGCCGCCACGCTGGCGCGCATCCCCGGCTGTGCCTCGGTGGACCTGTTGTTGCCCGACACCAACGGCGTGCTGCGCGGCAAGCGCATCACCGCCGACACCTTGGGCAAGGTGTACCGCGATGGCGTGTGCCTGCCGATGTCGCTGATCGCCACCGACATCACCGGCAATACCGTGGAAGAAACCGGGCTGGGGTATGCCATCGGCGATGCCGACCGCATCTGCCGGCCGATCGCTGGTTCGCTGCGAGCGGTGCCGTGGGCACCACAGCCGATGGCGCAGCTGCTGTTGGCGATGCACACCCCCGAGGGCCAGCTGTTCGAGGTGGCGCCGCGCGCGGTGCTGCAGCGCGTGCTGGCCGGCTTCGCCGCGCGGGGCTTGACCCCGGTGATTGCGGTGGAACTGGAGTTCTACCTGTTCGATGCGGTGCCCGATGCGCAGGGCCGCCCGCAGACCCCGCGCGACCCGGTCACCGGCGCCCGCAGCGCCAGCACCCAGGTGTATGCGTTGCAGGACCTGGACGACCAGCGTGGCTTCACCGACGCGGTCACCGCTGCATGCCGCCAGCAAGGCATTCCCGCCGACACCGCGGTGGCCGAGTACGCGCCGGGCCAGTTCGAGATCAACCTGCAGCATCGCGCCGATGCGGTAGCGGCCTGCGACGAGGCGATCCTGCTCAAGCGCACCATCAAGGCCATTGCGCAGCAGCAAGGCACGCTCGCCAGCTTCATGGCCAAGCCCTTCCCCGACCAGGCCGGCAGCGGCCTGCATCTGCATGTGAGCCTGCTGGATCAGGAAGGCAACAACGTGCTGGCCGGCGGCGCCGACGCGCCGGCCGCCGCGTTGCGGCACGCCATCGCCGGGCTGCAGCGGCATGCCGACGCCTGTCTGCTGCTGTTCGCACCACATGCCAACAGCTACCGCCGCTTCGTCAGCAACGCGTTCGTGCCGCTGGATGCCAGCTGGGGCTTCAATAACCGGACGGTGGCACTGCGCATCCCGCATAGCGATGCGCGCAACACCCGCATCGAACACCGCATTGCTGGCGCCGATGCCAATCCGTACCTGGTGGCCGCCGCGGTGCTGGCGGCCATGCTTGACGGCTTGCAACAGCCCGGCGAGCCCACTGCGCCGATCGTGGGCAATGCCTATGCGCAATCGGTGTTCCGGCCGCGCACCTGGCAGGGCGCGGTGGATGCATTTCTGGGCAGCGATTTCATCGACGCCCGGTTCGGCAGGCAATTCCGGCAGGTGTTCGGCCAGCAGAAGCAGCGTGAGCTGTTCGACTACCAGGCGCTGGTGCCGGACCTGGATTACGCCCGGTACCTGCGCACCGTGTGATGGGCAGCCCGCCCGCAACCACCAGCGAAACGCCGGGCAACGCGTATCCAGACAGCTGGTATGCGCGCAGCACGCCAGCCCTGCCCGCCCAGCCGCGCCTGCAGGGCGCGCTGCAGGCCGATGTCTGCATCCTCGGCGCCGGCTATACCGGCCTGACGGCAGCGCTGGCGCTGGCCGAAGCCGGCTATCGGGTGGTCGTGCTGGAGGCCAGGCGCATCGGTTGGGGCGCGTCCGGGCGAAACGGCGGCCAGGCCATCGTCGGCTACGGCTGCGAGCAGGACACGCTGGAAGCGCTGGTCGGCGATGCGGATGCGCGCCTGCTGTTCGACTTCTCACGCGATGGCATGCGCCTGCTGCGCCAGCGCATCGCGCGTCACGGCATCGCCTGCGACTGGCGCGACGGGCATGCGCATGTGCCATTGAAGCCGCGACAGGTCCGTGCCCTGCAGCACGGCATCGTGCGCATGGCCGAGCGCTACGACTACCCGCTGCAATGGTGGGACCGCGCCCGCACCCGGCAGGTGCTGGACAGCCCGCTGTACCTGGGCGCGATGTTCGACGCGGCCAGCGGCCATCTGCATCCGCTGGCCTACGCCCTTGGCCTGGCGCGTGCCGCGCTGGCCGCCGGGGTGCGCATCTTCGAAGACTCGGCGGTGACCCGGCAGGACGCTGGTGCACCGGTCACGATGCACACCGCCGAGGGCAGCGTGAAAGCAGACTTCGGGGTGATTGCCGGCAACGCCTTGCTGCACGGCATCGCCCCGCAGCTGGAGCAGCGCATCATGCCGGTGGGCACCTATGTCGGCGCGACGCCGCCGCTGGGCGCGGCGCGTGCACGCGCGCTGATCGGCAACGACATGGCGGTGGCCGATACCAATTGGGCGCTGGACTATTACCGGCTCAGCGCCGATCACCGGCTGCTGTTCGGCGGGCGCGCCAGTTATTCGTCGCGCCCGCCGCCGAGCCTGCAGGGCCTGATGACCCGGCGCATGCACACCGTCTTCCCGCAGCTGCGCGACGTGCCACTGGAGAGCGTGTGGGGCGGCTACGTGGACATCACCCGCAACCGCGCCCCGCACTGGGGCCGGCTCGCGCCGAACCTGTATTTCGCGCAAGGCTTCTCCGGCCACGGCGTCGCGGCGACCGGCCTGGCCGGCCAGGTCATCGTCGAGGCCATTGCCGGCCAGAGCCGGCGCCTGGACGTGTTCGCCCGCATTGCGCACCGGCCGTTCCCGGGCGGACAACGGCTGCGTACCCCGTTGCTGGTGGCCGCCATGAGCTGGTACCGGCTGCGCGACGCGCTGTGGTGAACGCCGCCGCCGGCACCGCGCACAGGCTGCGGCGAAGCGCTCAAGTTTCGGCGGGCAGAGCCGTTAGCTGATCTGACGGTTCGATCCATACGGCCAGCCGATGTCTCCAGGTACCCTACATCGCAACAGTGAAAGTGCAGTTCTGCCGCAACGTGTGTTGCTGGTGGAGAACTCACGCACGTTCACCAGCATGCTGCGCGAAGCCATCGAGCAACGCGTGGAACTGCCGGTCACGGTCGTCTCGACCCTGGCCGAAGCGGCGCGGGTGCTCGACGAAGAAGATGGCTGGTTCCTGGTCCTGACCGGGCTGGTGCTGGTGGACGGCGACCGCGACAAGGTGGTGGAGTTCTTCCTGTCGCGCAACCTGCCCACCGTGGTGGTCAGCGGCGTGTACGACGAGGACCTGCGCCAGCGCGTGCTGCAGCAGCAGATCATCGACTACGTGCTCAAGAACGCACCGGGCAGCATCGAATACCTGGCCTGGCTGGTGCAGCGCCTGGAGCGCAACCGCCGCATCGGCGCACTGGTGGTGGACGACTCGCTGTCTGCCCGCACCTACGCGGCGGCGTTGCTGTCGATGTACGGCTACCGCGTGGTGCTGGCTGCCGACGGCGCAGCCGGCCTGGAAGCCATCGAGCGCGATCCTGGCATCCGCCTGACCATCGTCGACCAGGAAATGCCCGGCATGGAAGGGGTGGAATTCACCCGCCGGCTGCGTGCGATCCGCTCGCGCGACAAGGTGGCGGTGATCGGCATCTCCGGCAACAGCGATTCGTCGCTGATCCCGCGCTTCCTGAAGAACGGTGCCAACGACTTCCTGCGCAAGCCCTTCTCGCGCGAGGAATTCTTCTGCCGTGTCTCGCAGAACGTGGACCAGCTGGAATTGATCGGCACACTGCAGGACCTGGCCACGCGCGACTTCCTCACCGGCTTGCCGAACCGGCGCTATTTCCTGGAACAGAGCCAGCGGGTGATCCCCAAGCTGCTGTCGCAGGAGCAGACGGTGACCGCGGCGATGCTGGATATCGACCACTTCAAGCACATCAACGACACCTGGGGCCACGAAGCCGGCGACCAGGCACTGCGTGCGGTGGCCGCCTCGGTGTCCGGGCATGCACGGCCGCAGGACCTGGTGGCGCGGTTCGGCGGCGAGGAATTCTGCCTGCTGGTCCCCGGGCTCGATGCAGCCAACGCCACCAGTTACTTCGAGACCCTGCGCGAACGCATCAGCGCATTGCGCGTGCGCATCGGCGATGAAACGCTGAGCATGACGGTCAGCATTGGCGTATGCATTGCAACCGAAGGCGACCAGTCGCTGCATCACCTGTTGAACGAAGCCGACAAATATCTGTATCTGGCCAAGGCCGGCGGCCGCAACCAGGTGCGCCTGGCGAGCTGAGCGTCGCACATCCGCACCAACAAGGCAGTTGGCCTGGACGCATGTCCAAGCGCATCTTCTCCAGCACCGCAGGAGCGCACCCGGGCGCGACCAGGCGTTGGCGATCGCCCACCATCGCAGGCCAACACCCGCGCTTACGGCAATCGCGTATTGAAGAGCATCGAGCGACGCGAACGCCGCGCCACCATCAGCGCGATCAGGCTCGACACGGCGGCTGCGCCAAGGTAGTACCCCACTGCTTGCACGCCATAGCGTTCTGCCAGCTGGGTGGCCACATACGGCGCCGGTGCCGCGCCCAGGATACTGGCCAGGTTGAACGACAAGGATGCGCCGGTGTAGCGCACCTCGGTGGGATATAGCTGCGCCAGCAGGGTGCCGCAGGGGCCGTAGGTCAGGCCCATGAAGAAAAATCCCAGCGACAGGAAGCCCAGCACCTGCAATGGATGATTGGCCTGGAACAACGGCGCGAATGCCAGCCCGAACGCGATGATGGCGATGCTGGCCAGCATCATCGCCAGCGGCGCCCCATGGCGGTCGCCGAACTTGGCCGACAACGGGATTCCCAGCGCGAAAAACACGATGCCGGCCACCTGCAGCAGCAGGAACTGCTCCTTGGCGTAGCCCAGGGTCTTGGTGCCATAGCCCAGCGCAAAGACGGTCATCAGGTAGAACAGCACGAAGGTGGCGAACGCGCCCAGGGTGCCGACGATCAACGCAGGCCAATGCTGCGAGATCACCGTGCCCAGCGGCAGCCGCACGCGCGTCTTGCGATCCAGGGTTTGTTGAAAGTCCGGCGTTTCGGTGATGCTCAGGCGCACCCACAGGCCGGTGAGCACCAGCAGCGCGCTGGCCAGGAACGGCACCCGCCACCCCCACGCCAGGAAGTCGGCATCGTCCAGCAACGCCCCCATGCCCAGGAACGTGCCGGTGGACAGCAGAAAGCCCAGCGGCGCGCCCAGCTGCGGAAACATGCCGTACCACACGCGCTTGCCGGGCGGTGCGTTCTCGGTGGCCAACAGCACCGCCCCGCCCCACTCACCGCCCAGGCCCAGGCCCTGGCCGAAGCGGCAGACCGCCAGCAGCGCCGGTGCCAGCACGCCGATCTGCGCATAACCGGGCAACAGGCCGATCGCCACCGTGGACAGGCCCATCGTCAGCAACGCCGCCACCAGTGTGGCCTTGCGGCCGATGCGGTCGCCGAAGTGGCCGAACACCGCCGAGCCCACCGGCCGCGCGATGAAGGCCACCGCAAACGTGGCCAGCGATTGCAGCATCGCCGCATTGCCGTCGCCGGCCGGGAAGAACAACGTGGGGAACACCAGCACGGCCGCGGTGGCGTAGATATAGAAATCGAAGAACTCGATAGTGGTGCCGATCAGACTGGCGAACAGCACGCGCGCAGGCGAATTGGAGGGCGTGACAAGCGGCGCGGCAGCAGTCATCGGCGATCGGCATCCGGAAACAAGACGACCGATTCTGGCAGATCGTGGCAGCGCTTTGCGCGGGCGGACCGGTTGATGGGTTTACGGCGTGTCCCGCAAACGGTGCCGGCACCGCGCGCGCGCCCAACGACGCTGCGGTGCCAACCAAATTCAAAACACCGCTAGCTCATCAAAGCGGGAAGCTCGCTCAACCACCCTGCGCCGCTTGCACCGTTGCACGCTGCACGTGTTCAGCCAGACCGGCCGCAGTGATCACCGCAAATTGGCGTTGGCCACGCTCTTCTACGCGGACCCAGTCCGGACCCGATTCGCCGTCCAGGTTTGCCGTGCCCAGCCAGGCCAGCGTGCGCAGCAGCACGCTCATGCGCACGCCCAGCTGCTTGCATAGCTTTGCCAGAGACACGCCCTCGGGCGCGTCGGCCAGAGCGTGCAACAGCTGGGCGGTGAGCTGCGGATCAGCGGACAAGCACGGCCCCGATGTCGCGCGGCGCCGCATCGGCGGTTTCGGCACGATGCGGCAGCACGATCACCGGAATCGACTTGGAGGTCGGCGTGCGTGCTTCGTCGGCGAAGCTGGACAGCGGCACCAACGCGTTGGTTTCCGGGTAATACGCCGCCAGGCAGCCACGCGGGATGTTGTAGTCCACCAGCAGGAAACGCCGCGCCTCGCGGCGCACGCCGTCCTCGCACAGGCTTTCCAGGTCCACCCAGTCGCCGGCCTTCATGTTCAGTGCCGCGATGTCGGCACCATTGATGAACAGCACGCGGCGCTCGCCGAACACACCCCGGTAGCGGTCGTCCAGCCCGTAGATGGTGGTGTTGTATTGGTCGTGCGAGCGCGTGGTGGCCAGCGTAAACACCATCTGATCGCCACGCGAACGCCGCGCACGATGGATCGGGTTGTCGGTGGGCACCGCATGCGATTTGAACACCGCACGCTGCTCGGGCGTGACCCAGTTGCGGTCGCGCGCGGTATTGGAGAGGCGGAAGCCGCCTGGCGTGCGCACGCGCTCATTGAAGTCGGCAAAATCCGGGAACACCTGCGCGATGAGGTCGCGGATGCGGTCGTAGTCGCCCACCAGCCAGCGCCAGCGGATCGCGCTGCGCGCCCCCAGGGTGGCTTCGGCCATGCGTGCCACGATCGCCGGCTCGGACAACAGGTCCGGCGAGGCCGGCGGATTGATGCCGGCCGACAGGTGCACCATGCTCATCGAATCTTCCACCGTCACGCCTTGCGAGCCGGCGTCCTGGATATCGATTTCGGTGCGCCCCAGGCACGGCAGGATCAACGCATCGCGCCCATGCACCAGGTGGCTGCGATTGAGCTTGGTGGTGACGTGAACGGTGAGTTCGCAATTGCGCAGCGCGCGGTGGGTGGCATCGGTATCCGGTGTGGCCGCAGCGAAGTTGCCGCCCATCGCGAAGAACACCTTGCCGCGGCCATCCAGCATCGCCTCGATCGCACCGACGGTGTCGAAGCCGTCGGTGCGCGGTGGCGCGAAGCCGAACACCGACTGCAGCTTGTCCAGGAACGCGGCCGGCGGCTTTTCGTAGATCATCATCGTGCGGTCGCCCTGCACGTTGCTATGCCCACGCACCGGGCAAACACCTGCGCCGGGGCGGCCCAGATGGCCACGCAGCAACAGCAGGTTGGTGATCATGTGGATGGTGGCGACCGAATGCTTGTGCTGGGTGATGCCCATGCCCCAGCAGGCGATCACGCGCTCGGCCTTCAGATAGATTTCGCCGGCCTTGCGCAGCGCCGCTTCGTCCAGGCCGGATTCTTCGACGATGGTGCTCCAGCGTTCCGCATGCACGTCGGCGGCGAAGGCGTCGAAGTTGGCGGTGTGCTCGGCGATGAACTCCAGATCCAGCAACCGCGCTGTGCCATCGCGCTGTGCCTGCGCATCGCGTTCGAGCACATGCTTGATGATGCCCTTGATCGCGGCCAGGTCGCCGCCGATCTTGAGCTGGAAGTAATCCGAAGCGATGCGCGTGGAGCCGTTGTGCAGCATCTCCAGCTTGTCCTGCGGGTCGGCGAACTTTTCCAGCCCGCGCTCGCGCAGCGGATTGAACGCCGCAATCGCCGCGCCGCGCTTGGACGCCTGGCGCAACTCGCCGAGCATGCGCGGATGATTGGTGCCGGGATTCTGGCCGAAGATGAAGATGGCATCGGCCAGTTCGAAATCGTGCAGCGACACCGTGCCCTTGCCCACGCCGATCTGCGACCGCAGCGCGGTGCCGGAGGGCTCGTGGCACATGTTGGAGCAGTCGGGGAAGTTGTTGGTGCCGAACTCGCGCACGAACAGCTGGTACAGGAACGCCGCCTCGTTGCTGGTGCGCCCGGAGGTGTAGAAGATCGCCTCGTCCGGGCTCGCCAGGCCGTTGAGATGGCTGGCGATCTGCGCAAACGCATCGTCCCAGCTCACCGGCACGTAGTGGTCGGTGGCCGCGTCGTAGCGCATCGGCTGGGTCAGGCGGCCCTGCCCTTCCAGCCAGTAGTCGCTGTACTGCGACAACAGGCTGACGCTGTGCGAGGCGAACAACTCGGCGCCGGCGCGGCGCGCGGTGGATTCGGCCGCCACGGCCTTGGCGCCGTTCTCGCAGAATTCGAAGGTGGAGGTGTGATCACGGTCGGGCCAGGCGCAGCCGGGGCAGTCGAAGCCGTCCGGCTGGTTGGCATGCAGCAGCGTCTTGGCGCCCTGCACCGCGATGTCCTGTTCCATCAGGTGCTTGGCCACCGAGCGCAATGCGCCCCAGCCGCCAGCGGGATTGTCGTACTGCTTGATGGTCTTCTTGCTCATGCGGGCTCTCCCACCGCCACGCCCAGCTTCAGGCGCTGCGGATGGCTGTAAACGACACAATCGTGATCGCGGGCAAACCCGATCAGGGTCAGGCCCGCACTGTCGGCCAGGCTGATCGCCAGCGCGGTGGGTGCGGAGATCGCTGCAAGCAGCGGTATCCGGGCCTGCGCGGCTTTCATGGCCATCTCGTAACTGGCGCGGCTGGTGACCACCGCAAACCCCTGCGATGCATCGATGCGCGCGTGCGCCAATGCACCGATCAACTTGTCCAAGGCGTTATGCCGGCCGACGTCTTCGCGCACCAGCTGCACTTCACCTTCGGCATCGGCCCACCCGGCCGCATGCACCGCGCCGGTCTGCGCGGCGATCGGCTGCTGCGCGTGCAGTCCAGCCAGCGCACGCGCCAATGCGTCCGTTTCGATCCGCAGTTCGGAATGCACCACCGGCGGCACGCGCAGCACCGCCTCGATCGACTCGTTACCGCATACTCCGCAACCGCTGCGTCCATCCAGGTTGCGCCGCCGCTGGTCCAACGCGGCGGCGCGCTCGGGCGGGATCTCGATCTGCAGCGAAGCGCCTTCCAGGAAGGTCTCCACCGCGACCACCCGCAGGTCCTGCGGACGGTCGACGATGCCCTCGCTCAGCGAGAACCCCAGTGCGAAGTCTTCCAGGTCTTCCGGCGTGGCCATCATCACCGCAAACGGCACCTGGTTGTAGATCAGCGCAACCGGCATTTCGGCCGCCACCTGGTCCTGCACCGTGGCACCGCGCCCGCCGCGATGGCGGAACACCGTGCGCACCACACTGCCGGGGCGCACCGAGCGGGAAGACGGAGTGGTCATCTCACCTCAATGGAACAGCACGAAGGCTTTTTGCAGCGTGACCCAGATGCCGAACAGCATCGGGATACCCACTGCCAGCCAGGCAAACGCCACCAGTGCGGGATTGCCGCCGTGACCGATGCGCGCCATCTGCTCCGGCGGCAGCACCGCGTGCCCGCTGCGGTCGACCTTTTCGTGCGCCAGCTGCTTTTCGCGCGCCAGTTCGTCGGGCGTCATGAAATGACGCGCGGCCACCGGGCGCACCAGCAGATTGCAGATCAGGCCGAGCACGAGCATGCCGGCGAGGATGTACATGGTGGTGTTGTAGACCTGTGACGGCGGGCTGCCGTGCGCCAGCTGGTACTCGCGCATGTACCCCACGACCACCGGGCCGAGGATGCCGGCGGTGGCCCAGGCGGTCAGCAGACGGCCGTGGATGGCGCCCACCATCTGGGTCCCGAACAGGTCGGCCAGATACGCCGGAATGGTGGCGAAGCCGCCGCCGTACATCGACAGGATGATGCAGAAGATGCCCACGAACAGCGCGATACCGCCCACGCCACCGGCCGACGGCGCCGCCGCATACAGGCAGATACCCAGCACGAAGAACAGCGTGTAGGTGTTCTTGCGGCCGAGCTTGTCGGACATGCTGGCCCAGAAGAAGCGGCCACCGATGTTGAACAGGCTGAGCAGGCCGGTGAAGCCGGCCGCGATGGCCGCGATGCTGGCCAACTGGGTCGGGTCCAGGCTGCCGAAGCCGATGTCCACGCCGATCAGGCGGCCGCCGAACACTTCCTGCAGCATCGGCGAAGACATGCCGATCACGCCGATACCGGCCGAGACGTTCAGGCACAGCACGCCCCACAGCAACCAGAACTGCGGGATGCCCCAGACCTTTTTCACGTGCACGTGGTTGGCGGTGATCATCGCGTTGGTGTTGGCCACCGGGGCGGTCCAGCCGGCCGGCGTCCAGCCGCTCGGCGGCACGCGGTAGCCGAACGCGCCGGCCATCATGAAGACGAAGTACAGCGCCGCCATCACCAGGAAGGTTTCCATCACGCCCACCGAGGTAGGGGTGGCGAAGTGGCGCATCAGCGCATCGGCCAGCGGGCTGCCGATCATCGCGCCGCCACCGAAGCCCATGATGGCCATGCCGGTCGCCATGCCGCGGCGGTCGGGGAACCATTTGATCAGGGTCGACACCGGCGAGATGTAACCCAGGCCCAGACCGATACCGCCGATCACGCCCGAGCCCAGCCACAGCATCCAGATCTGGTGGAAGTGGATACCGGCTGCCGAGATCACCAGGCCGCCGCACCAGCACAGCGCCGAAACCACGCCGGCCTTGCGCGGGCCGGCACGTTCCAGCCAGCCGCCCCAGATCGCCGCCGAGCACCCCAGCAGCACGAAGAACAGCGTGTACATCCACTGCAGTTCGCTGATCTTCCAGTCGCAGGTGGTGGCCACCATGCGCGCGAACAGGCTCATGTCGGCCGGACACGCGATCGACTCGGTGATTCCCAGCGCCTTGGACAGCGGCAACCAGAACACACTGAAGCCGTAGGCCATGCCGATACACAGATGGATCGCCAGCGCTGCCGGCGGCACCAGCCAACGATTGAATCCCGGACGCGCAACGATGCGCTCCTTGGACAGCAGACCGGCGTCAGCGCCGCTGGCTGTCGCCACGGTGGACCCTTGCGTCATTCCCATTTCCCCAAATAAAAGTGCGATGAACTGCGATGAATACGATTGACGGCTGCGATGGAGTGGCGCAATGCGATCGGGCCGGCGACAACAATCAGCCCCGACAGGCGTCGGTCTGGCGCATCATCGGCGATCCTGGCGTCATTGCAATGCTCGGCATCGCCTCGCAGCGTTCCATCGCACGGCCACACCCACGCCACGCAGGCCTTCCTCGTCGTTAGCGGCCGGCCGTGCGACTAATTGACTAGTTCTTATGGAGTAGATGACACGGCTGCCAGCCGTGACTGGCGCGCTGCGATGAGCGGCCGGGCATCGGCGGGGTGACGGCCAGGGTGACGGCCAGGGCGCAGGCTGCCGTAGAGTCGGGCCATCCCCGCCACGGAGCCTGCGATGCACGACCACCCTTCGCACGAGAGCGCCCATGCGTTGCGGGCGCCGCCGCAGCTGGACGCGTTCTGGATGCCGTTCACTGCCAACCGCCAGTTCAAGGCGCGCCCTCGCCTGCTGGCCTCCGCGGCCGGCATGTATTACCGGGATGTCGACGGCCGCCAGATCCTGGACGGCACCGCCGGACTGTGGTGCTGCAATGCCGGGCATGGCCGCGAGCGCATCGTGGCGGCGATCCGCGACCAGGCCGGCACGCTGGATTTCGCGCCCACCTTCCAGATGGGCTCACCGCTGCCGTTCGTGCTGGCGCAGCGGCTGGCGGCGATCGCCCCGCCGGGGCTGGAGCATGTGTTCTTCACCAACTCCGGGTCGGAGGCGGTGGATAGCGCGATGAAGATCGTGCTGGCCTATCACCGGCTGCGTGGCCAGGGCCAGCGCACCCGCTTCATCGGCCGCGAGAAGGCCTATCACGGTGTCGGGTTCGGCGGCATGTCGATCGGCGGGCTGCCCAACAACCGCAAGTGGTTCGGCCCGCTGCTGGCCGGCACCGACCATCTGCGCCACACCCTGGACCTGCAGCGCAACGCCTATTCGCGCGGGCTGCCGGCGCATGGCGCGGAGCTGGCCGACGACCTGGAGCGGCTGATCACCCTGCACGACGCCTCCACCATTGCCGCGGTGTTCGTCGAGCCGGTGTCCGGCTCGGCCGGGGTGATCCTGCCGCCGCAAGGCTACCTGCAACGGCTGCGCGACATCTGCGACCGCCACGGCATCGTGCTGGTGTTCGACGAGGTGATCACCGGCTTCGGTCGGGTCGGCGAGGCATTTGCGGCGCAGCGCTTCGGCGTCACCCCGGACATCATCACCGCCGCCAAGGGGCTGACCAGCGGCACCGTGCCGATGGGCGCGGTGCTGGTGAGCACCGCCATCCACGATGCCTTCATGCACGGGCCGGAGGCGGCGATCGACCTGTTCCACGGCTATACCTACTCCGGGCATCCGCTGGCCTGCGCGGCGGCATTGGCCACCCTGGACACCTATGCCGAAGAAGGCCTGTTCCAGCGCGCGATCACGCTCGGCCCGCACTGGGAACAGGCGCTGCACGGCCTGCGCGGGCTGCCGCATGTGATCGACATCCGCAACATCGGCCTGATCGGCGCGATCGAGCTGGCGCCACGCAACGGTGCGCCGGGGGCACGTGGCTATGCCGCGTTCGAGCGCTGCTTCCACGAAGGCGGCCTGCTGGTGCGGGTCACCGGCGATGTCATCGCGCTGTCGCCGCCGCTGATCGTGACCGAGGAGCAGATCGGGCAGATGGTCCAGACCCTGGCCGGGATCCTGCGCACGCTGGAGTGATGCCCACAGGCCGGCCAGCAGCCCAGCGTGTGTGCGAACGCCATCTGCCTGCTGGTCCGCTCGCCTGGGCGGTGCGTGTGGCCTTGCCTGGCAGGCCTTGGCCATCCACTGGCCGGGCGCGCACCGGGCGTACGCGTGTCATGCGCGCAGGCGCCGCGTCAAGCGCGCAAAGCCGGAGCAGGCTCACTACAATGCCGGCCCCGTCTTCCCCCGCCGTTGCCGCATGAACATCGTTGTCAAAGAAGAACTCAAGGCCTATATCGACCCGCTGACGCCCGACGAGCACGAGGCGCTGGAGCGCAGCCTGCTGGCCGAAGGCTGCCGCGACGCGCTGGTGCTGTGGGGGGAGGTGCTGGTGGACGGCCACAACCGCTATGGCATCTGCCAGAAGCACGGGCTGCCGTTCCAGACCGTGCAGAACCCGCGTTTTACCTCGATGCAGGACGTGCACCTGTGGATGATCGAGCAGCACCTGGGCCGGCGCAGCGTCTCCGACTTCCAACGCGGCGTGCTGGCACTGCGCAAGCGCGAGATCCTGGCCGCACGCCAGCGGACACAGCGCGAGGCCGACGCCGCCGCCGAGGCGCCGGTGCTGGCCGATACGCAGGCACAAACCGACGGTGACGACAGCACAGTACGCGACACCCCTGCCGCGCAGGCTGGCGAGGACACCGACAGCCCACCGTGGGAAGACACCTCCACCCCGGTCAGCCGCGCCGAGCTGGCACGCGAGGCACGCCTGAGCAGCAACCAGGTGGTCATGATCGAACGCATCCACAAGCAGGCCGCCCCGGAAGTGGTGCAGGCGGTGAAAGCAGGCGAGATCTCGATCAGCGCCGCCGCTGCGGTGGCCACCCTGTCCGAAGACGAACAGCGCGCCGCCGCGCAGGCCGGCAAGGCCGAGCTCAAGCAGGCCGCCAAGCGCGTGCGCGATGCCAAGCGCAAGCCCAAGTCCGACGAGGCTGACGGTGGCGAGGCCGAACGCCGCGACCTCAAGGCCTTGCAGCGCCGCGTCACCGAACTGGAGAACGAGAACGCCGCCCTGCAGTCCAAGGTGGCCGCGCTGCAGGCGCAGCTGGAGCGTCTGCGCGGCTGAGCGCGCGACGGCCGATCCGGCGAGTCTGCCCGTGGTCGCAGCGCGCCCGGGCGCCACGAAGCATGACCGGTAACACCCTCCCGCCCGGGCGCGCGCCTAGACGAGGAATGATTGCGTCGGGACAGGTAGATCGGCACGGTGCCTGCCGTGGACATGCCATCGGCACGCGACTGGGTACACTCGCAGGATGGACCCACGCGTTAGCAGTTCCCGCCCCGTCGATCCCCGCCGCGCCCAGTTGCAGCGCATGAAATTGCTGGCCGTGGCCTTGCTGCTGGCCATGTTCGCCGGCTTCGTGGTCAGCCACCTGATGGGCGAGCACGGCATCTGGGCCTGGGTCTCGGCCTTCTGCGAAGCGGCCACGGTCGGTGCATTGGCCGACTGGTTCGCGGTGGTGGCCTTGTTCCGCCATCCGATGGGTCTGCCGATCCCGCACACGGCCATCCTGCCGCGCGGCAAGGAGCGGCTGGCCGACGGTCTGGCGGTGTTCGTGCGCGACCAGTTCCTGGCGCCGGATGCGTTGATGGACAAGCTGCGCGTCTTCGACCCGGCCAGCCGGCTCGGCGAATGGCTGGCCAAGCCCGAGCAGTCGCACATGCTGGCGCAGATGGCGCGCGGCTGGATGTTGCAGGCACTGGAGCTGCTGGACGAGGCCGCGGTGCGGCGTGCAATCCAGCGCTTCGTGGTGGACCGCCTGCGCACGTGGAATGCGGCCGCCACCGTGGGCGATGTCATGGCCTTGCTCACCACCGATGGGCGCCACCAGAAACTGCTGGACGAAGTGCTGCTGCGGCTGGGCGAGTGGCTGGACCAGGAACAGGTCAAGACCCGCGCCTCGGCGCTGATCGTGCGCTACGCCCGGCGCGAATGGCCCAAGCTGGTCGGCACGGTAAACTGGGTCAAGCCGATCGAAGAGATCGGCGACTCGCTGGCCGACCGCATGGCGCGTGCGGCGATCGAAGAATTGCAGGACATCCTCACCACCCCCGAGCATCCAATCAGGCGCGACTATGAAACCTGGTTGCAGGGTTACATCGCGCGGCTGCGCGATGAGCCGGACATGGCCGAACGCGTGGAAGCGCTTAAGCAGCGCGTGATCGACCACCCGGCATTGCAGGACTACGTGCAGGGCCTGTGGGGCGAAATCCGCACGGCACTACGCAACGACCTGGCAGGCGAAGACTCGTCGATGGCCGCGCACCTGGAGCGCTCCATGCAATCGCTCGGCAAGGCGCTGTCGCAGGACCCGTCATTGCGCGAGGCACTCAACCAGCACATGCTGCAGGCGGCGGACAAACTCACCGCGCGTCTGCGTGCATCGGTTACCGACCATATTGCCTCGACGATGAAAAGTTGGGACGAACGTCACCTCGTCGAACAATTGGAATTGGGTGTGGGACGCGATCTGCAATACATTCGCTTCAACGGCACCCTGGTTGGCGGGCTGATCGGTCTTGCCCTTCACGCATTATCGATCTGGCTATCGTTCTGATGTACTGACACGACGTTGATCGCCCACCACGAACGCATGCAGACACTGGGGAAACTGCACGCAGCCGGATGATCGTCAGGCGGTACCACGCGGTCGACCTCACTGTCGGCCAGGACACTGGGCACGCAACAGGCAAGGCGAAGGAACGAGCATGCCGAACGGCCGTTGGAATCTGCGCAGGAAATATGGGCGCCGTGCCTTTATCTGTGCAGCATTGATTCTTGTCGCCGGAGTGATCGCCGCCATCGTGTCGGGAGTCTGGCTGCAACGGCATAACGAACTGGAGCGCGACCAGCGATTCCAATACGTGGTGCGCACCCTGGCGCGCAATATCAGCGAGCGCATGTATACCTTCGAACACGGCCTGCGCGGCGCACGCGGCGCGGTGATCGGTGCCGGCAGCGAGGTCATCAGTCGGGAACGTTTCACCTTGTACAGCCGCTCGCGGGATTATTCGCGCGAGTTTCCCGGCGTGCTGGGCTACGGCTATATCCATCGCGTGGCGCCTGCCGACGAAGCGCGGTTCCTGGAAGCCGCACGTGCCGACGGTGCGCCGGACATCCATCGCCGCCCGCTGGCACCGTGGGATGGCGAGCGCTACATCGTGCTGTATTTCGAACCGGAGTCGTCCGGCAACCGGCCAATCGGCCTGGACATCGCCTCCGAACCGCGCCGACGTGCGGCGGCCCTGCAAGCCGCACGCAGCGGCGAACCCATCATGACCTCACCGGTCTCGCTGTCGGGCTACCGCGTGCCCAGCGAAAGCGGCTTTCTGGTGCTGCTGCCGGTCTATCGCGAAGGCATGCCGTTGCAGACCCCGCAACAACGCATGGCGGCGACCAATGGCTGGGTGTATGCGCCCTTCAGCGTCGAGCAGATGGTGCGCAGCGCACTGGGCGAGCGCGACGACGTGGCGCTGGACCTGTCCGATCGCAACGAGCCCACCCACAACTTCTACCGCAGCGGCACGCCCGCCAGCGACAGCGCGCGGCGGCGACCGGTGGTGCAGCTGCTGCCCATCTACGGCCGCACCTGGATCATCACTGCCCATCCCACCGCCAGCTTCGTCGCATCGCTCAACCAGACCCCGCCATGGCTGGTCGGTGGTTTGGTACTGGCGACCTCGGCGCTGCTGGCTGCATTGCTGGGGCTGTACTTCAGCAACGGCTTGCGCCGCGAGGAAGTGCTGCGCAAGCAGATGGAACTGGCAGCCCTGGTCAGCCATTCCAGCGAAGCCATCGTGGCCGAAACGCCGGATGGCCGCATCACCCACTGGAATCCGGCCGCCGAGGCGATGTTCGGCTATGCCGCGGACGAGGCGATCGGCCAGGACCTGAGCATGCTGCTGTCGCCGCAACCGTATGCGATACCGGAGATCGACCAGCCCGAGCAGGCGCATCCGGTCAACGCGTCTGCGGCGCTGAGCGTGCGCCACCGCGACGGGCATCAGGTGCACGTGCTGGCCAGCAAGGCGCCGATCATCGATGCGGACGAAACGCTCAGCGGCCACTCGCACTTCTTCCGCGACATCTCCGAGCGGGTGCGCTCGCACCAGCGCATCGTCGATCTCAACGCCTCGCTCGAACACCAGGTGGCCGAACGCACCAGCGAGCTGGTGAAGTTCTCGGTGCTGCAACGCGCGATCCTGGCGCATGCCGGCTACGCCATCATCGCCACCGATTCCAGCGGCTTCGTCACGCTGTTCAACCCCGCTGCAGAAAAAATGCTGGGCTACGCCGCCGCCGAGGTGATCGGCCGGCGCAAGGCCAGCCAGTTCGTCGAGCCGGAACAACTGCACGAACGCGCGCACCTGCTGTCCGAACAGACCGGCACGCCGGTGGCGCCGACACTGGAAGCGGTGGCCGCACTGACCAGCCTGGGCCGTAGCGATACCAGCGAGTGGACCTATGTCAGCCACGATGGTCGCCGCCTGCCGGTGCTGCTGACGCTGAGCACCCTGCGCGACGACAACGATCAGGTGATCGGCTATCTCGGCGTGGCCGTGGATCTCACCGAGCAGAAGCTGCACGAGAAGCAGCTGCGGCTGGCGATGGATGCGGCCAAGAGCGCCAACCAGTCCAAGTCCGATTTCCTGGCCAATATGAGCCATGAAATCCGCACCCCGATGAATGCCATCCTCGGCATGCTGTACCTGCTTCAACGCAGCGAGCTTCCCGGCGCCGCCCAGGACATGGTCACCAAGATCGACCGCTCGGCGCGCAGCCTGCTGGAGATCATCAACGACATCCTTGACTTCTCCAAGATCGAGGCCGGGCGCATCGACCTGGAGCGTGCGCCATTCGACCTCAACCAGCTGTTCGACAACATCGCCGACCTGATGCGCTCCTCGCTCAGCGCCAAACCGGTGGAGATGATCGTCGAGCCGTTGCCGCGCGACAGCCGCTGGCTGCTGGGCGATGCGCTGCGCATCAACCAGGTACTGGTCAACCTGGTCGGCAACGCGATCAAGTTCACCGAACAGGGCGAAGTGGTGCTGTCGGTGCGGCGCTTCCCCAGCGGCGACCCGAACAAGGTCAAGCTGCTGTTCTCGGTGCGCGACACCGGCATCGGCATTTCCAAGGAAAAGCAGAGCCTGATCTTTTCCCCGTTCCTGCAGGCCGATACCTCCACCAGCCGCCGCTACGGCGGCAGCGGCCTGGGCCTGACCATCAGCCGGCGGCTGATCGAACTGATGGGCGGCGAGCTGGAAGTGGAGAGCGTGCCCGGCCGTGGCAGCGAGTTCTATTTCGTGGTGACGCTGGAAAAAACCGACCCGCCGGCCGCGCAGAGCGATGCGCCGCTGCCGCCGCCGGAGACGATGCCGCGCGTGCTGATCGCCGACGACCACGATGCCGCACTCAACAACCTGGTGCGCATCGCCACCGAGCTTGGCTGGCGGGTGGATGCGGTGGCCAGCGGCCAGGCCGCACTGGCCGCGATCGAACAGGCCGCCGAGCCCTACGACATCTTCCTGCTCGACTGGCGCATGCCCGACATCGACGGCGTGGCCATTGCGCGCCAGATCCGCGCGCGCGCCGTCCCCGGCCCGCATCCGGTGATCGTGATGGTCACCGCCTACGAACGCCGCCTGCTGGAGCAGCATCCCGAACAGCAGGACCTGGATGCGGTGATGACCAAGCCGGTGACCAGCGTGGCACTGCATCGCCTGGTGGAACAGCTGGCCGACGCGCGCCCCGGCGCACGCCCCGCTGCGCCCACCTTCGTGGCGCGGCGACTGGAAGGCGCGAACCTGCTGCTGGTGGACGACAGCGAAATCAATTGCGAGGTGGCGCAGCGCATTCTCGAAGGCGAAGGCGCCATGGTGACCGTCGCCCACGATGGCGAGCAGGCGGTCAACGTGCTCAAGCGTGCGCCGGAGCTGTTCCAGCTGGTGCTGATGGACGTGCAGATGCCGGTGGTGGACGGTTACGAAGCCACCCGCCGGCTGCGCCAGATCCCGGCCCTGGCCAGCCTGCCAGTGATTGCCCTCACTGCCGGCGCCTTCCGCCCGCAACAGGAAAAAGCCCTGGAAGCCGGCATGAACGGTTTTATCGCCAAGCCGTTCAACGTGGAGGAGCTGGTCACCGCGATCCGGCATTTCATGCACCCGGGGATGCGCCGCATCCCGTCGCTGCCGCACGAGACCGACAGCAGCGACGGCCCGGAATGGCAGCACAGCGACCCGGAACTGCTGGACGCGGCGCGCGCGCGCAGCCTGTGGCGCGAGCGCGAGCCGTATGCACGCTATCTGCGCAAGCTGCTGCGCGAAAACCCCGACCCTGCCGGCGTGGCGGCCGAGCATCTGCGCAATAACGAGCTGTCGGCGATCGGCGCCATGGCGCACAAGCTGCGTGGCGCGGCCGGATCGCTGGCGCTACCGGCCCTGACCGGCGCCGCGGGCGATCTGGAGACACGGATCGAGGACGGCCATGACATCACCGCCGCGCTGACCGCGCTGCAGGACATCATGCAGCGCACGGCTGCTGCGATTGGCGCCTTTCTGCAGCACGACGATGCTGCGGCCGGCAGCGACGACGACGAGACCGCGCTCGACGCGGACAGCGTGCAGATCCTGGAAGCGGCCTTCGCCAGCGCCGATGCCGACAAGATCGACCATGCCCTGTTGATCTGCGCCCCTCGCCTGGCGCGCACGCTGCAGGAAGAACTGCAACGGGCGGTGGAGGATTTCGATTTCCGCCGCGCCGAAGCCACCCTGCGCGACTGGCAGGCCACCCACCCACGTTGAAGGCGATCGCCCGCGCCTGCTGCAAGGACCTCCGCATGCCGTCCCGCCCCCTGCTCTGTGTCGACGACGAGTCCAGCAACCTGGCGACGCTGCGCCAGTTGTTGCGCGACGACTTTCCGCTGGTATTCGCCAAATCCGGTGGCGAAGCGCTGGAGGCGGTGAGCCGGCATTGCCCGGCGTTGATCCTGCTGGACGTGGAATTGCCGGACATGGACGGCTATGCGGTGGCACGCACGCTCAAGCAACAGCCCTCCAGCAGCGCCATCCCCATCCTGTTCGTCACCTCGCGCAACAGCGCGCACGACGAACGCGCCGGGCTGGAGGCGGGCGCCGCCGATTACGTCAGCAAGCCCTACTCGCCCGCGCTGCTCAAGGCCCGCATCGGCACGCAGCTCAAACTGGCCGAAAGCGCGCGCCTGGCCCAGCAATACCGCGATGCCATCCATCTGCTGGGCACCGCCGGCCAGGGCCAGGACGTGGACACCGGCGCGCACATCTGGCGCATGGCCGCGTACGCCCGCGTGCTGGCCGAAGCGGCAGGCTGGTCGCCGCAGCAGGCGCAGCTGTTGCAGGACGCCGCGCCCTTGCACGACGCCGGCAAGATCGCGGTGCCCGGCAGCATCCTGCACAAGCCCGATGCGCTGGACGAGCACGAGCGCTCGGTGGTGCGGCAACACCCGCAGGCCGGCCACGACCTGCTGCGCCACGGCCGCGGGCCGGTATTCCAGCTGGCGGCCGACATCGCCCTGCATCATCACGAATGCTGGGATGGCAGCGGCTACCCCAACGGCCTGGCCGGCGACGCCATTCCCGAGGCCGCACGCCTGGTGGCGGTGGCGGATGTGTTCGACGCGCTGTGCGGGCGGCGCGCCTACAAGGCGCCGTGGACGGTGGAAGACGCCATGCGCAAGCTGGAAAGCATGTCCGGCAAGCAGCTGGAACCACGCCTGGTGCAGCATTTCCGCGAAGCGCTGCCGCAGATCCTGCAGATCAAGGACGCCTGGGACAGCCCGACGCCACAGCGCTGATTTGGGTCGCGAAGGCAACCGCCCATTCGCGATGTCGGGTTGGCTGTCTTCCGCCGCACCCTCACCCCAATCCCTCTCCCGCAGGGAGAAGGGCTTTGCATCCTTCTCCCGTCGGGACATTGTCCTCCTTTATGGAGGAGAAGGTGGCGCGTAGCGCCGGATGAGGGTACGGGCAGCTCGGGGACGACCAGCCGACGATGCATCACTTCGCGCGTCCCATATCGCCATCGCGCACTCACGTCGCCACCAGCCGCCTCAGCCGCCAACCTTTGCATCACCCCAACACCGCCACCAGACCACCGCCTCTGCATCGACAAGCACGCACTGTTATCCACGTGCGCTTGAACCCCGCCCCACACCAGCGGACAATGCCCATGTTGCGCCGCACAACACCGTGCGACGCGGGCCGATCCGGCTGCCGCTGCGGCGCCGTCCACGTGGCCCGGCAACCGAGAGTCCGATGTCCTCCAGTGTGTCCGAGGCCGGCGCCATGCCGCCGTCCTACCCCGACTACCGCATCATTTCGCTGATCCTGGCCTGCGCCATCTTCATGGAGCAGATGGACGCCACCGTGCTGGCGACCGCGCTGCCGACCCTGGCGCGCGACTTCGGCGTCGCCGCACCGGCCATGAGCATTGCCATGACCAGCTACCTGCTGGCATTGGCGGTGCTGATCCCGGCCAGCGGCGCCATCGCCGACCGCTTCGGCCTTCGCCGGGTGTTCGGCGCCTCGATCTGGGTGTTCGTCGGCGGCTCGATCCTGTGTTCGCTGGCCGACAGCCTGCCCACCATGGTGGCCGCCCGCGTATTACAAGGCGCCGGCGGCGCGATGATGGCGCCGCTGGGCCGGCTGATCCTGCTGCGCACGGTGGAGCGCCGCCACCTGGTGTCGGCGATGGCGTGGACGCTGGTGCCGGCCTTCATTGGCCCGATGCTGGGCCCGCCGCTGGGCGGGTTTTTCGTCTCGTACCTGGATTGGCGCTGGATCTTCTACATCAACGTGCCGATCGGCATCGCCGGTTTCCTGCTGATGCGCCGCTTCATCCCGGAGATTCCCAGCGAATCGATGCCGGCGCGGTTCGACCTGCGCGGCTTCGTGCTGTGCGGCACCGCGCTGGGCTGCCTGCTGTTCGGCCTGGAGATGGTCAGCCAGCACGACGGTCTTGGCGTGGCCAGCTGGCTGCTGGCGATCGGCGCCAGCTCGGCCATCGGCTATCTGTGGCATGCACGCCACCACCCCGCCCCGCTGCTGGACCTGACCCTACTGCGGATCGACTCGTTCCGGTTGTCGGTCATCGGCGGCGCGTTGATGCGTATCACCCAGGGCGCGCACCCGTTCCTGTTGCCGCTGCTGTTCCAGATCGGCTTCGGCTTCAGCGCCGCGCACAGCGGCCGGCTGATCCTGGCCACCGCGCTGGGCGCGCTGCTGATGCGCAGCATCACCCCGCAACTGCTGCGCCGCTTCGGCTACCGCAACAGCCTGATCGGCAACGGCGTGCTGGCCAGCCTGGGCTACATGGTCTGCGCGCTGTTCCGCCCCGACTGGCCACCGGCGCTGATGTTCGGCCTGCTGCTGTGCTGCGGCGCGTTCATGTCGTTCCAGTTCGCCGCCTACAACACCATCGCCTACGAAAACGTACCCACCGCGCGCATGAGCCGCGCCAGCAGCCTGTACACCACGCTGCAGCAGTTGATGCTGTCGGTCGGCGTCTGTGCTGGAGCGATGATCCTCAACCTGGCGATGCTGGCCGGCGGTCACCCCCAGCCCCGGCAAGGCGACTTCTCGCTGGCGTTCTGCGTGGTCAGCCTGATCTCGCTCAGCGCCACCTGGTGGCACGTGCGCTTCGACAAGCATGCCGGCCAGGAAATGAGTGGGCATCGGGCGTAACGGCTCGGTTCTGATCGCCGAGATCATCAGCGTCATCGACGGGATCGCCTTTCAGACCAATATCCCTGGCGTCGAACGCTGCCGTGAAAGAGAGGAGATCGAGCCCGTGTATAACCTCGCACGACGTGTCGATCTCCCCATTATTCTATCGCGCATGCTCGCAGCGTCATCGACGCACAGCGACCACGCGATACTGACCTTTATCGCCATAACGCGGCCCTTTCTTGTCGATCTCGGCGCATAGCCTGTCCTTGCCACAGGCAACAAGATTGGCACGAGCAACACGATCTAAAAAGGTGATTTCCGCCCTGAGTTGGGCGGCTTCCGCGACAGCCGCTTTTGTAATGACCCACCGGTTTCTGCACAGGTCAGGTGGTTAATGTAGCGGCATAGGCTTGGTCAGGCGTCATCATGTTCAGTGCCTGATGCGGGCGCTGCCGGTTGTAGAACCCAATCCAGTCGCTGATGACGCGCAAGGCGTGGGCCAGGCTCTCGAACCGGTGCCGATGGACGCACTGTTCCTTGAGCGTGCGTATGACGCGCTCGACCATCCCGTTCTGCTGGGGACAGTGTGGCGTGATGAACTCCTGCTTCATGCCGTAGCCAGCGACCAGGCGGGTGTAGTCGCGGCTGGTGAAGACCAGGCCATTGTCCGAGCGCAGCAGGAACGGCTCCTTGACCTTGCCCAGCGTGCCGAAGCGGGTGATCAGTGCTTGCTCCAAGGCCGCCACGGCGGTGCTGGCCCTGCCCGTGCGCGAGAGCTGCCAGCCCAGCAATTGCCGGGTATGGCAATCGATCACCAGGGCCAGGCTCAGCCAGCCGTCCTTACCGCCCCAGATCCGACACAGGTCGGTGGCCCAGCGTTGGTTCGGTGCGCTGGCCACCGAGGGCAAGGCCTCGATCCGCGGTCGCTTGCCCACGGCCCGCTTGCGCACCTGCCAGCCCTTGATCTGAAAGATCCGCTGCACCGTGTTCTTGTTCATCCGCAGTAGCCCAGCCACCGTCCGATACCCGAACGACGGCTCGGCCTCGATCATGGCCTTGATCGGTTCGGCCAGCTCTGGCTTCACCTTCGGCGCTGCCTTGCGCGGCGTGTAGTACACGCTGCGCCGTGGTACACCGAACCAGCGGCACAGCTTGACCATCGAGACGTCGAACCCGTCCTCCTTCAGGCCCTGCTGGATCGAGGCCATCAGCTCTCGTCCTTGCCCAGCAGGGCTGCCAATTTTTTTCGGGCACGCAGTTCCAGCATGGCTTCGCCGTAGGCTTCCTGCAGCTCCTTGAGCTGGCGTTCGTACTGCTCGCGCACGTCTTCGGGCTTGGCCCGCAGCGCGTTCTCCAGGCCGCGCTTACCTTCCTCGACCCAGCCTTCGATCTCATTGGGCGTCAGGTCGAACTGCCGGCTGGCCAAGGCCACCGTCGTCTTCCCCTGGATGATCTCCAGCACCAGCGCCGACTTGCGCCGGGCCGTCCAGCGCTTGATCTGTTCTTCGTCCATTACTGCACTCATCGATGTCTCCTCTGAAGGCTAACACCTGAGCAGATTTTCAGTGGGTCATTACACTTTCGTGCTGTAGAGCGCATAACCGGCGACGACCAGGCTGATGACACCCGCCACCAGCAGGGCAATCGATGCGATCCACATGCGCCGCGTTGTCGTAGTTTCCAGGGAGTGCTGTGCATGTGCATAACGCTGGGTCGCCTGCTGGACCGCCTGCTCCGCAGTTGCCATCTTCTTGTTGAATCGCTCGGTCGCCGGTTCCAGCGTCTGCGTCAGCGCCTGACTGCTCAATTGCGTTAGCCGGGCAAGTGCGCTTTCCACCACGCGATTGACGCGCTGATCGGCATTGTTGATGGCGCTCTGCAGAAGCTGCAGCTGCTCCTGGACCAGATCTTCCAGTGCGCGCTCGCGCCGCTGCAGCGTCCCGATCAGTGCCGCCATGGCCTGGATCGATTCTTTTAGCGTGCGTTCCGACGCGTTGGCATCGGGTAGTGCGGAGGTGTTCTGCATGTCCATGATGTTCTCTCGATGATTCGACTTGCTGCACGTGTCCCGGCTATCCAGCGCCGCCGCCGCCGCCACCGCCACTGCCATCTCCGCCACCACCACCGTCACCCTGCGGACCGCCTTGCATCGCCGGTCCGTTGGCGAACTGCGGCAATGTCATCACCATCACCGGGCCACGGCTGGTCTGCACCTCTGTCGAGACGTCCATGTTCAGGGCCTGGCGCATACTCGCCTGTTCCTGCGCCTCCTGCATCGCCTGGGCATCCAGATACTCATGCCCTTGTTTGGCAAGTGCCTGGCTATAGGGGCTGTTGGCGACCCGCTTCAAGGCCTGTTCGATCGCCAGTTCGTCCTTGCAGTCGATGGCGTACAGCAACTCGTCCACATCCGGATCGCCGGTGATGGCTTTACGCTGGGGCTGCGGCCGATCTTCCTGCTCGCCAGCGGCAAGAGGGTGTGGCGCGGTGTCTGCAGGCGGAGCGCGTGGTGGTCTCAGTCCAGAGGGACCATCCGGATCGTACCCTTCACGCAATTCCAACTCGGTAAATGGCCGCTCGCCACGGTCCACGCGCGCCTGCCGCGCTGCTGCGACGCGGTCTTCTGTTTCGAGCTCCTGTTCGAGTTGGATACGCAGCTCTCGCATGGATCGCGCTATTTCCTCCCAGGAGTTTGGATCGGCGGGCACAGCGGCAGGAAGGTCGTGCTGATCTGCCAGGGACGCAGAAAGCGGCTCGCGCGCATCGGCCGTGTCCTCGGGTGTGTCGGCTGCGCGGCCAGCGGTCGGCATTTCCGGCGATGCCCCTGTCGCCTGTGCGAGGTGTGCGGGCACTGGCAACGCTGCAGGGGGATCTGGTGCTTCCGGTGCTTGAGTCTGTGGCGTGCGCGCCTGTTGATCGTCGCGGTGTTCTACCGCCGCCGGGGTGGCGAGCGATGGCGCGGAAGGCGCCGTCGCCACCTGGGGCAGGTACGCATCCGCCGACTGCTGGAGCTGTTGCGCAGGTGCATCTTGCTGCGCATCCGGGGCTTGTGCAGTCATCGGCTGTTGGCCGCTGTGCAGGTCCGCAACCTGCTGCTGCTCTGCCGGTGCGGTCTGCGCGATCGCGGCGCTCTGCGCTGTCTGCTGTTGGACTTCCTGCGGACGCTGTTCTTGCGTTTGCTGGCTTTGCGTCCGCTGCTGCGCTACGTCGGATGCATGTGCTTGCGCAGGCTCTACCACCTGTTCCTGGGGCCGTTGGGCGGCGTCATCATGGGTAGACCGCTGCTCGGGCTGGCGTGGTGATGTGTCTTGCGCATGGAGCAACGACGGTTCGCGTGCGGCGGCTTCCTCTGCCAGCTCCTGCTCGCGTTGTGGAGCGGCTTGGGCATGCAGCGGCTGTTGCTCGGCACGCTGCGCATCCTGCGCCTGCAGGCGTTCCTGCTGGCTCTGCTGGGCGTCCTGAGCCTGGCGTATTTCCTGCTCGCGCTGCTGCGTCTGCTGGGCCTGCCGCTGCGCTTGTTCGCGCTGCTCGGTGTCGTGTGCCTGCCGCTGCATCTGCTCGCCCTCTTGCGCCTGTTGCCGGGCCTGCTCGCGTTGCCGGGCGTCCTGCGCCTGGCCTTCCTGCTGTTCCTCTCGCTGCAATGCTTGCTGCCGAAGTTCCTGCACTGCATGCGCCTGCAGCGCCGCAGCGGCCTTCGCCCGATCCACATGGGCTGCCTGCTCCTGCAGCGCGTGCGCGCGTGCTTGCGCCTGCTGCTGGTCTTGCGCCCGGCGTTCCTGCTGCTCGTGGTCTTGACGTGCCTGTGCGGCGCTGGCTGCCTGCATCCGCACCTGCATATCCATCACCCGTTGTGGGCCGGAGGATGCGTTGGCGCCAGAGGTGTCGCTCTCCGCCGATCCGCCGGATGCGCGTGGCGTGGAGGCCACTTGCAGTGTCGGTGAGGCCAGATGCTCCCGCGCCTGCACTTCCTGCAGCGCCTGACGGATGTCCTCGGTGCTGGTGACGGCGGCGATGCGCTCCACGCCATCGGCACCGCGCTGAAGGTGGGCGATGGGACTGTCCGCGCCAAACGTGCCGGTGGAGCCACGTTGGAGTTTCATGGCGCCATCGCCGGTAATGCCATGCTCTGCGCGCGTGCGCTGCGTCGCCAGCTCGATCGCCTCGCGCCACTCCGGCTTCAATTCGGTGCCGACGATGCGATAACGGTACAGCGTTTCCTCGCGTTGCAGCTCCTGCGGCGATGGCGGCGCCTGCTGGATAGCGGCGATCATCCGCGCCTGTTCGGCCAGTGCCGGTTGCAGCATCGCGCGCGTGGTCTCCAATTCCAGCACGCGATTGCCATCAGGTGGAGCGCCGTGGCTGGTCCACTGGCCCTCCATGTTGCGGTAATAGCGCTGGCCGTTCGAGGCGGTCAACGCATCAGGATCGGACAGCGCCTGCTGCACGGCCGGCGACATCGGCAGCCCATCGGCGGCCCAGCCGCTGCGGTGGTAGGCCAGTTCGTAGCGCGCGGCAATGGCCCCGGGGCTGTTGGCGATGTTGCGGGCAATGACGTCCCGCGCTTGCGCCTCCAGCTCGGCTGCGCGTTGCGGCGAGGCGGTTTCCTGCACGTAGCTGCCGCGATCGTTGGCGCCAGAGATCTCGGCCTTGATCAGGCGATGCCACTGGCCGTCTGCCGGGTTGCGCTTCCAGTCGGCAGGGATCAGGCTGGGACGGTCGGTGGCATTGGCCGGCAGGCGGTACGGGTCTTGTGGCGCGGGGGCGTCTTTCAACGCCAGCGCCGCAGCGGCGTTGGTCGCCTGGTAATTCAGTTCGCGGGCTTTTTGATAACTGGCGATGATGGGCGTTGCGGTGGGATTTTCCACCCCGTCATTGCTGGTGTCGGCCTTGCCCTCGCGCAACCATGCCGTGCCGTTGAATGACCAGTGCACCCCATCGCGGTCGGTCTGGTTGTAGATGGCGCGGTTGTCGAGCAGCGCGGCGGCCTTCTCGCCGGCCTTGGTCATGAAGTACGCATCGGCGGCGATCAGCACCATCGGCCCCGCGCCCGAGCTGCCCAGCGCGTAGGCCGCTGCCGTACCGCCGGCCCAGCCACCGACATTGCGCCCGGCGAAATGCGCAAGCTCCGATTGCGCGGCCAGCGGGTTGTCCTGGCCGAGCAAGTGCGTGGCGCGTTGGCCGGAAGCGAGCGCATCGGCGGCAGTGGCGAGCAGGCCGGCAGTGCGTAGCGCCTGGCCTGCGGATAGATCGCCTGCCAGCAGCTCTGCGTTGGCGAAACCGCGTTGGCCTGGCGGTATCCGCAGCGGCCGTGCTGCTTCTTCGCCGAGAACGTTTTCGACCTGCAGGATGCCTTGGTCGGAAAGCGTCAGGCGGCCATTTGCATGGGCTTGTGCGATGGCTTGTGAAAGTGAATTTCTACCGCTCTCTGGATCGCCACCTTTGGTGAGGTTTGCGCTGGATTGTGACACCTCATCTAGGGTAAAGACGATTCGTTTTTCCGAATGAACAATTGCACGCCAGCCTAGCTCTTCTCGCTGCATCGAGTCGATGGCGGCGATCTGATTGGCATGTTTGGTGATGAACTCGGGTTTTTGATCAAAGAAATTATTTACCTCGGGACGGATGGTATTTACATTCACGCCCAATGGCGCATTTATATAAACCTCACTATTCGCCAAACCAACTCTCATCACATCTTGAAATTGACTTATCCTTGCGGCGAGACGCTTCCCGGCGTTTAGATCGCCTTGCTGATAGAATGCCTGATAATCTTCAAGGGAGCGATATTCCGCCAGCTCAGCCGCCAATCCCATTTTATACTCAGAAATGTGCCTGCCGCTATGCGCAGTTATAGCAAGGCGAAACGCAAAACCAGGGTCAGTCGGCAAATACAGCAAGTTCCTTGCCGAATGCATTTCAAAAAGGCGCGCCTGGCTAAGCTCCTTGAGCAAAGGATTTGTTTTTAATAGATTCTGCTCAATGATATGATGATCACGAAAATGCGTAAATTGACTTGGCATTTCAGTCGCTCATTTTTATACATCAAGCCAATCTGCAGAGTCTAGTATCCAAAGTCCACCGGAATTTTCCGCAGAGAATATTTCGGCTCTCCGAAGCGAATCCAGCATCAATTTATCTATAAATACAAATGAGCCGGGGGCGGAAAATGGCAGTCGGAAAGCATGAAATGAAGATGCGACTTCTCTCTTAAACGCAAGGCTGACCGTTCCTCCAAAATTATACGCCTTGCCATTTATATATTCATTTCCCGTTTTGACTTTCAATTTCGATGCCGATTCATCCACTGCGTCCAGCACTCGAACAACATCACATAGAAAGTATAAGGGTCCTCGCGAGCCATCAGCTAATCGAAAATCGGTTTCTGCAAATTCAAATGCCTGCGGATCAACTTTCTCGAACACTTGTTTAAGTCGCTCGGACACTAACCAATAGCCACCGAAGCTGCCTTCCAGATCCCGAGGCATATCTCCTTCTGTAGGGACGTAGACCAAGCGAGGTGTCTCACGCAGCGGAGGAAATCCCCCCTCGGGTGGTCTTAGGCCCCGTTTCGGGGGGGTGAGCAGCTCTTTTTCATTCTTAAACACCACGCCGTGGCCTGGGCCAGGTCTACGGGAATCCAGGGTTAAGGCGAAGAACTCGCCCTTCCTCGGTTTATTCTGGGTAGACACTTTTTTCTCCAGGGCACTGTTTCGATTAAGAGTAGCAAACTGCGTGCTTGAAATGGATGGGCTTGCTATCGGCACCAAACCTGCCACCCGGGCCGCGCTGCAACTGCAGCGCGCCATCGCCGGCAAGTCCTTCTGTCTCGCGCGTGCGCTGCGTCGCCAGCTCGATCGCCTCGCGCCACTCCGGCTTCAATTCGGTGCCGACGATGCGATAACGGTACAGCGTTTCCTCGCGTTGCAGCTCCTGCGGCGATGGCGGCGCCTGCTGTATCGCGGCGATCATCCGCGTCTGCTCGGCCAGCGCCGGTTGCAGCATCGCGCGCATGGTGTCCAGTTCCAGCACACGGTTGCCATCGGGCGCGGTGCCGTTGCTGGTCCACTGACCTTCGATGTTGCGGTAGTAGCGCTGGCCGTTCGAGGCGGTCAAGGCATCCGGGTCCGGCAACGCTTGCCGGACCGCTGGCGACATCGGCAGCCCATCGGCGGCCCAGCCGCTGCGGTGGTAGGCCAGTTCGTAGCGCGCGGCAATGGCCCCGGGGCTGTTGGCGATGTTGCGGGCAATGACGTCCTGCGCTTGCGCCTCCAGCTCGGCTGCGCGTTGCGGCGAGGCGGTTTCCTGCACGTAGCTGCCGCGATCATTGGCACCAGTAATGTCGGTCTTGACCAGCCGATGCCACTGACCGTCCGCTGCATCGCGTCGCCAGTCGGCGTTGCTCAGGCTGGGACGGTCAGTGGCATTGGCCGGCTGGCGATACGGGTCAACGGGCGCGGGCGCGTCCTTGACGGCGAGCGCTGCAGCGGCATTGGTGGCCTGGTAATTGAGTTCGCGAGCTTTTGCGTAACTGGCCACGATGGGCGTGGCGGTGGGATTATCGATGCCGTCGTTGCTGGTATCGGCCTTGCCCTCGCGTGCCCACGCGGTGCCGTTGAACGACCATTGCGTGCCATCGCGGTCTGTCTGGGTGTAAATGGAGCGGTTGTCGAGCAGATCGGCGGCCTTCTCGCCGGCCTTGGTCATGAAGTACGCATCGGCGGCGATCAGCACCATCGGCCCCGCGCCCGAGCTGCCCAGCGCATAGGCGGCAGCCGTACCACCAGCCCAGCCGCCGACATTGCGGCCGGCGAAGTGCGCAAGCTCCGATTGCGCGGCGAGCGGGTTGTCTTGGCCGAGCAAGTGCGTGGCGCGTTGGCCGGAAGCGAGCGCATCGGCGGCAGTGGCGAGCAGGCCGGCGGTGCGTAGTGCCTGGCCTGCGGACAGATCGCCTGCCAGTAGCTCGGCGGTGGTGAAGCCGCGTTGCGACACTGGTGTGTACTGCGGATGCGGTGTAGCGCCTGCGCCTTGGCGGATGCTGCGCGTAGCACCGCCGATGGTTGTCGGCGTGTCATCCAAGACCTGCCGGACCATGGCCGCGTTGGACTCGGATAACGTCACGCGCCCGGCCTCTTCGGCGTGCGCGATGGCCATGCGAAATTCTTCGCGGCCGGCGATCTCGCGGATGACGGTATCGCGTTCACCAGGGACAGCGACCAGATTTTTGCCGGTCGTGCGTGCGGCGTCGGTCACCTGTGTGATCCGCTGCTCGGAGTGCGTGATCGCGGCCCATTCGGATTCGACATTGCTCATGGAGCGCAGCGTCTTCAGTTGATCGGCATGGGCGGTGCGGTATTGCTCGTATTCGGAGAGCGTGCTGCGGTTTTGCGCGTTGGTCTCGGCCTTGGTCAAGTGATCCGGGGTCGTTGCGAACATGTCGCCATTGATCAGCGCGACTTTGAGGGTGTCTTGCAGATCGTGGACCTGGGCGGCGACGCGCTTCAAGGCGGCAGCATCGTTGCGCATGGCGGCACGGCCATCTGGCGATTTCCCTAGATCGTCAAGATAATCCACAACTCCCTTCGTGTAGGAACTGCGCGTGCGTCCTCGGTGGGGGGATGTTTCGAGCGCGTCGGCGAGCGTGCCATCCACCGGCAGATACAGACGATTGGTCAATACGTCCTTGTCGATCAAGCCATGCTCCGCCAACTTTTTGAGCAAATCATGCTTGCGAAAGGTAGTATTCTCAATGACATGATGACTTTCAAGGATGACGTTACCGGACGACATCCACTCTTACTCCATCAAACGGTCAAAGGCTCATCACTCAGCAGCCGCAAGTGTCTATCAGCCAGACGCCGCGCGTCCTGGGTGATTTGCCAAATCCCTGCGCGATCAAGGTGTCGCGCAAGAACCGGTCGCAAAAGGCATTTGCCGTATATGGTGTCATGAAGACGTGCGCGGGCCCGACCACGTCTTTCCTGAATGCCAACTCGGCGCCCCCCATAACACTGTAGTATTTGCCATTTGGATACCCGGTAAGCACCTTGACGGTGGATGCTTCCTCGTCGATGGCATCGATAATCCGCACCACTTCACAAAGATAGTGCGGTGCTCCGGGCGTCCCGTCTTCCAATCGGAAGTCGCATAACGCGAAGGCAAAGCCCTCGGGGTCCACAGCTTCGAGTAGCTGCTTTAGCGGTTCGGAGACTAGCCAGTAGCCTTTGAATCCACTATCAAGGTCATCGGGCATATCGCCGATGCGGCTGTCGTAGCGCAGGCGCGGGGTTTCCTTCAGTGCGGCCAAGCCCGCGTCCTCTCCAGGCAGGCTGTCAACAATGGAAAACGGCACCGCATCTTCGTTCTCGAACTCCACGCCATGCCCGCGACCACCGCCTCGCACGTCGGACCTGAGGATGTAGAACTCGCCTTTCCTCGGTTTATTCTGAGTAGACACGTATTTCTCCAAGACGCTGTATCGATAAAGCGTAGCAAACTGTTTGCTTGCATCAGCGAACGGGACTACCTACAACACGCGCAATCGTCGCCCCGCGACGCCTGCGGTTTTGGTACCCCGGCTTCCCTGCAGCACTGTGGGCTAATTCCGCGCATGCCGTTGCTCGGGCTGGGTTCTGCGCGCTCTTCGCTACTTGCCACTCCCAGCGCCGTACGTCCGGTTGCACCAAGCACTCATACCGCCCCATTAAGCAAGTATCAGATCGCCGTTGATCAAAGCCACCTTGATCGTCGCCTGCAGGTATCCCACGGCTTCAACCACACGTCGGCAAGCCAGTGGGTCGCCCTGCATGGCTGCCTGCCCATCGGCCGATACTTCGATCCGTTGCAATTCCCCGAGCATGCCTTCCACATAGGATGGATGCGGATCACTGCAGTAGCAGGCGCAGCCCAGCTCTTTCGCGAAGGCCTGATCATTGGGAAGATAGAGCCCATTGTCCGGCGCATCGATCGTAAACACGCCCTGCCCTTCAAGATAAACCAGCAATCGGCTCCGATCGCGTATCACGCAGTCGATGATGCGCTGCAGGGAAAACAAGGCGTGGTCTTGCGCTTCCGACACGGTCACTCCTCCCGAGCTGTCCGTGGATCCACTTTGCAGGTCGGCAACATGACGCGGCACCGACGGATTCGATGATCGCCAAGCTGCAACGTCCGCCGATACCAGCGATACTATCACCACCACACCCTGCCGAGTCGGCCGCAGCGGCAACGATACTGCACTAAAATTGATGCGAGCTATGCGGTTTTTGACCGCTACCCGGCAGCACCCATCCTGTTCCGTCACGCTCGCCGCTGGCTGCACACCAGTGCTGGACGGCTGCTTACTTCACGATGGCGTCGCCGCAAGCTGCGCTTGCAAGGCATACAACGTTTCCGTTCCCGACTCAGCCAGTGCACGCGACGCGTAGAGCAAGCGATCGGTGAGTGCGCCACCCAAACCAGATTGGCCGGCCTCGCGTGCCGCCTCACTGGCATGCAGCATCTCCAATACGCCCTGCAGTCCCAGCAGGCAGTGATCGATATGTGCGCATTTGAGTGCCAGGCCATATTGCATCGGCAGAGCGGACCAATGGATGCCGTTGGTGGCTTCCGCACCACCTGACTCGGACAGTCGGCGAAAGAACACGTCTTCGCGCTCATCAATGTGATCAGTCACGGTGTGGGCGGTTTGCCGAGAGGCAGTGGCGGCAGTCGCCGAATGGGCAGGATTGGTACGCGGCATGAGGAATCTCCTTGATTAATGGAGAGCACCGCCATGGTTGACCGGCGCTCGTGCGCCTTGGATTCCGAGCTTCCACACCCGGCTGCAGGATTCACTGCAGCCAGGGGATACTCATCGGACTCTTCGATAGTGTCAAGAAGCCCGGATTGTTCACCTAGTCGCATGCTTCGTCTGACATGCCTCTCGCATCCAGACACGCTTACAGAACGGCAGCGCGGGTGTCGTAGCTGACCGCATTGAAACCTCGCGATTGGGCGATACTTGGATGACGCCTTGGGCTCGCAGATTTACCAAGCAATTTCACATATAAACAAGGTGGCCCTCGGGCCGCCTTGTGCATGGGCAGACAACTAAGCAACTGCATCAGCTCAAGCAAGGTGATGGCGAGTTACTCGCTCCGCCATCACTTCGCCTCACCTGCTTATACCCCGTGCGCAGCCAGCTGCCCCAGCCGCTGCACCGCTACCGACACAGTGGGGTAATCCAGGGTCTTCTGCTCGGCCACGTCGGCCAGCATGGCCAGGGTGAAGCGCAGGCTGGAATCGTCGCGCGCCAGCCAGTTGGCCACCTTGTCCTCGGCCGTGCTGCCGGGCATGCCCAGCACCTGGCCCACCAGCGCACGCTGATGCGCCGCCAGTTCATCGCGCAGCACGCCGCGTGCCACTGCGTGCCAGCGGCCGTTGACCTCCAATGCATCGATCTGTTCGAACAGCCACGGCAGGCGCAGCGCGTCGCCCAGGCGGAAATGCACCTTGGACACTTCCACCGGCTTGAGCTTGCGGGTACGTGCGGTTTCGATGATGTCGAAGGCCGGTTCCAGGTAGCGCAACTCGGACAGCTGCTGCGCCAGTGCCGGCGGCAGGCCCTTGTCCTGCCATTCCTGCACGCTGGCTTCGTACAGCGGCCGCTGGGTGTCGGCCAGCACGCCCGAGGCAACGCGGATATCGTTGAACGGGCCGTGGTAACGCTCCACCGCCGCGGTGATGCCCGGCATCTGGCCAGGACGCAGCAACAGCCAGCGTACGAAGGAACGTTGCAGGCGCCAGATCACTTCCAGCGCATCGATCTGCACCGACTCGGGCACCTTGCCGTCCAGCGCATCGATCTGCGTCCACAGCGCGCGCGCATCCAGCGTCTCGCGGCTGATGGTGTAGGCCTTGGCCACTTCGCCGATGGTGCGGCCGGTGTCTTCCTGCATGCGCATCAGGAAGGTAGCGCCCATGCGGTTGATGGTGGTGTTGGTGACCGCGGTGGCGATGATCTCGCGCTTGAGGCGATGACGTTCCATCGCATCGGCGTACTTCTTCTGCAGCGGCTGCGGGAAGTAGCGCTGCAATTCCTTGGACAGATACGGGTCTTCGGGAATATCCGATTCCAGCAGCTGCTGGAACGCCACCAGCTTGGAATACGACAGCAGCACCGACAGCTCCGGCCGGGTCAGCCCCTGCCCGCGCGCCTTGCGTGCGGAGAGTTCGGCATCGGACGGCAGGAACTCGATCTGGCGATCGAGCAGGCCCTGCAATTCCAGCGTGCGAATGAAGTGCTGCTTGGAGCCCAGGCGCTTGACGCTCATGCGCTCCATCAAGCTGATGGCCTGGTTCTGGCGGTAGTTGTCCCACAGCACCAGGTCGGCCACTTCGTCGGTCATCGACGCCAGCAGCGTGTTGCGCGCGTCATAGGTGAGCTTCTTGGCCTGCACCATGTCGTTGAGCAGGATCTTGATGTTCACCTCATGGTCGGAGGTGTCCACACCGGCCGAGTTGTCGATGAAGTCGGTATTGAGCAGCACACCGGCCTGTGCGGCCTCGATGCGGCCCAACTGGGTCAGGCCCAGGTTGCCGCCCTCGCCCACCACCTTGCAGCGCAGCTCGCCACCGTTGACGCGCAGGCCGTTGTTGGCGCGGTCGCCCACGTCGGCATGCGATTCGCTGGCAGCCTTGACGTAGGTACCGATGCCGCCGTTCCAGAACAGATCCACCGGCGCCTTGAGGATGGCGTTCATCAGCTCGTTCGGCGAGAGCTGCTTGACGTTGGCCTCCAGGCCCAGCGCCTCGCGCACCGGTGCGCTGATATCGATGGATTTGAGCGTGCGCGGGTAGATGCCGCCACCGGCGCTGATCAGCTTGGCGTCGTAATCGGCCCAGCTGGAGCGCGGCAGCTTGAACAGGCGATCGCGCTCGGCGAAGGAGACCGCCGCATCCGGGTTCGGGTCCAGGAAGATGTGGCGGTGGTCGAACGCGGCCAGCAGGCGGATATGCCGTGAGAGCAGCATGCCGTTGCCGAACACGTCGCCGGACATGTCGCCGATGCCGACCACGCTGAAATCCTGGCTCTGGCAATCGCGATCCATCGCACGGAAGTGGCGCTTGACCGATTCCCATGCGCCGCGCGCGGTGATGCCCATGCCCTTGTGGTCGTAGCCCACCGAGCCGCCAGAGGCGAACGCATCGCCCAGCCAGAAACCGTGTTCCAGCGCCAGGCCATTGGCAATATCGGAGAAGGTGGCGGTGCCCTTGTCGGCCGCGACCACCAGGTACGGGTCGTCCTGGTCATGACGCACCACCTGCGGCGGCGGCACGATCTTGCCGCCGACGATGTTGTCGGTAATGTCGAGCAGGCCCTGGATGAACAGCTTGTAGCAGGCGATGCCTTCGGCCTGGATCGCATCGCGGTCGCCACCCACCGGCGAACGCTTGACGTAGAAACCGCCCTTGGCGCCGACCGGCACGATGACGGTGTTCTTGACCATCTGCGCCTTGACCAGGCCCAGCACCTCGGTGCGGAAATCCTCGCGGCGGTCCGACCAGCGCAGGCCGCCACGCGCCACCGCGCCAAAGCGCAGGTGCACGCCTTCCACGCGTGGGCCATACACGAAGATTTCGCGGTACGGGCGCGGCTTTGGCAGGTCCGGCACCAGCGCCGAATCCAGCTTGAAGCTGATGCAATGGCCGTGCTTGCCCTGTTTATCGGTCTGGTAATAGTTGGTGCGCAAGGTCGCATCGATCACGTCGATGAAGCTGCGCAGGATGCGGTCTTCGTCCAGGCTGGAGACGCGGTCCATCAACTTCAACAGCGTGGCACGGGTGGCTTCCTGCTGCGCGGCGCGGTCGCCGCCGCGCGCCTCCAGCACCGGCTCCAGTGCCTTGAGCGTAGCCTCATCGCCGCCTGCCAGCGCGGAGAGCTCTTCGCGCAGACGTTCCTGCCCGGCAAAGATCTGCGCTTTTGTTTCGCTACCGGTAGACGGGTCGAAGCGCGCTTCGAACAGCTCCACCAGCAAACGTGCCAGCAACGGGTAACGGGTGAAGGTCGCTTCGACGTAGGCCTGCGAGAACGGCACCGCGGTCTGCAGCAGATACTTGCAGTAACCGCGCAGCAGCGCGACCTGACGCCAGTGCAGGCCGGCGGCCAGGATCAGGCGGTTGAAGCCGTCGTTTTCGGCATCGCCGTTCCAGATGCGCTCGAAGGCTTCGCCGAAGCTGGCATCGGCGCTGGCTGCATTGATCCTGCCGGCGGTGGATTCGACCTCGAAATCCTGGATATAGACCGGCGTTTCGCCCACCTGCAGCCGATACGGCCGCTCGGAGATCACGCGCAGGCCCATGTTTTCCATCATCGGCATCGCATCGGACAACGGAATGTCGTCGAGCTGGCGATACAGCTTCAAACGCAAACCTTCGCCGGCATCCAGGCGCATGCCATCGTCGCGACGGATCTCCTGCAGGCTCAGATGCAGATCGTCCGGGCCATCCAGCGTGGCCAGGTGTTCGACGTCGGACACCGCCGATTCGATCGAGGACTCTTCGATATAGCCGGCCGGCAGCGCACGGCCGAAGTTGGCCGCCATGCGCAGGCCATTGGCCTCGCCGTGCCGTGCCACCAGCGCTTCGCGCAGCGCATCGCGCCAGTTGCGCAACAGATGCGCCAGCCGCGATTCGAGTTCGGTGGTATTGAATTCCAGCGCTTCGCCGCTCTTGGGCCGCACGATCAGATGCAGCTGCGCCAGCGGCGATTCGCCCAGCACCACCGACGAGTCGATGTACTCGCCATGCAAGGCGTCCTTCAACAAGGCTTCGATGCGCAGGCGCACATCGGTGTTGAAGCGCTCGCGCGGGATGTACACCAGCGCCGAGATGAAGCGGCTGTACTTGTCGCGGCGCAGGAACATGCGGCTGCGCACGCGCTCCTGCAGGCCCAGGATGCCGATCGCGGTGCGGTACAGCTCTTCTTCGTTGGACTGGAACAGCTCCTCGCGCGGCAGCGTTTCCAGAATGTGGCGCAAGGCCTTGCCGCTATGGCTGCTCGGGGTCAGCCCGGACTTGCTCATCACGTATTCGTGGCGCTGGCGCACCAGCGGGATTTCCCACGGGCGGCGGTTGTAGGCGCTTGAGGTGAACAGGCCCAGGAAGCGCTGCTCGCCGACGATGCGGCCCTTGGCATCGAATTCCAGGATGCCGATGTAATCCATGTAACCAACCCGGTGCACGCGCGACCGTGCATTGGTCTTGGTCAGGATCAACGCGTCCTTGAGCTTGGCCGAGGCATTCAGGCCATGCGCCGCCAGCGTGGTGACCGGGCGTGCCGGCGAGGTGTCGTGGCCGCGCATCAGGCCCAGCCCGGACTCTTCCACCGGTGCCAGCACATCCTGCCCGTCCTGCTTCTCCACGCGGTATTCGCGGTAGCCGAAGAAGGTGAAATGGTCGGCGGCGGCCCAGCGCAGGAATTCCTGCGCCTCGTGGCGGCTGATGTCGTCGATCGGCAGGCGGCGGGTGGCCAGGTCGTCAGCCAGCATCACCATCTTTTCGCGCATCGATGCCCAGTCGTGCACGATGGCGCGCACTTCGCCCAGCACCTTGCGTACCGCTGCTTCCACCTTGGGCATGTCATCGGCCGGCTGGCGGTCGATCTCCAGCACCATCAGCGACTCGCTCTTGCCCTCGCCCACCGCAGTCAGCTTGCCGGCCTTGTCGCGCGCAATGCGCAGCACCGGGTGGCCGAGCACGTGCACGCCGATGCCCAGGTCCGACAGGGTCATGCTGACCGAGTCCACCAGGAACGGCATGTCGTCGTTGACGATCTGCAGCAGCGTATGCGGCGACTCGTAGCCGTGGCTCTTCAAGGTGGGGTTGAACACCCGCACATTGACCGTGCCGGCCTTGCGGCTGCGCGCGAACTCCAGCATGTCCGACGCCAGCGCTGCCCACTGCTCGGGCGGGTGGTTCGGGAATTCGTCTTCCTCCATGCGCCGGTAGAAGTCGGCGGCGAACGCCTGGACCTCCGCCTGGCGGGCGGCCGGGTAGCGCTTGCGCAACGCGGCAAACACCGGCTCGAGGGTGACCGCCTGCGGTTCGGTGGCAAGCACGGGGACGGCACGTTCGGCGACCGGTTTGACCGACGTCGTGGACGATTTCGAAGCGGCTTTCTTGGCTGTCATGAGTAGAGCTGGAATGCTCGGTGGAAAACCTGAATTGTACCGATGCCCCGTGATAACGCCTTGCTGCATAGCGCAAATGCACCGCGCCCAGCGAGCGCGGCAATGGCGTCAAAACACTATGGCTCTGTCGTTTTGCCGCACAACGCGCGCCTGCCGGGCGCTGGATCGCCAGATCCGGCAAAGTCCGGCGCAAGGATTGGCATACAAGGCGTTGTGCAGAGCAAACTGCGACAGTCAAGTCTGTTTAAAAACTAAACTGGACGGTATAGTCCACCGCCATGACACCTCGCTCCCCCCGTGCTGCCCGGCGTTCGGACTGCGACCGCCGCATCCATGCTGCCGTGCATACCTTGCTTGCCGAGCGCGGAATGCGGCTGAGCATGGACGCGGTGGCCGAGCGCGCCGGATGCTCCAAGCAGACGCTCTACAGCTATTACGGATGTAAAGAAAACCTGCTGCGCGACGTGCTGCAGGACCATGTGCAGCTGGCCACGGTCCCGCTGGGCACCGCCTCGGGCGACCTGCGCGAGGATCTGCTGGCGTTTGCGCTGGCCCATCTTGACCGTCTCAACCGCCCGGATGTGTTACAGACCTGCCGTTTGGTGGAAGCCGAGTCGCACCGGTTCCCCGATCAATCCCGGCAGATCTTCCACGAGGGCGTGGTCGGCATGCAGCAGCGCCTGGCGCATCGCTTCGAGCAGGCGATGACCGCCGGGCAGCTGCGCCATGACGATCCGCACTTCATGGCCGAGCTGTTGCTGAGCATGATCGTGGGGCTGGATTTCGATCGCCAACGCTTCCAGGTTCCCCATCGCGCCGGCCTTGCCGCCAGGCAGCAATGGGCGCAGTTCGCCGTCGACACCTTCTTGCGGGCGTTTGCCGCGGCCAGCGCCGCGCCCGCGCTGGCCCCGCTCACCCTTCTCACTTCAAGACCCTAACGGAGTTCCTCCTGATGATTGCCCCGCTCCGCACCTTCGGCCTGGCCCTGGCCATCACCGTGGCGCTTGCTGCCTGCAGCAAGCCCGAACAACAGCAGGCGCCGCCGCCGCCGGAAGTGTCGGTGCTGGAAATGAAGCCGCAGACGCTGCCGCTGGAACGCGACCTGGTGGGCCGCCTGTCGGCATTCCGCTCGGCCGACGTGCGCGCCCGCGTCGACGGCGTGGTGCTCAAGCGCCTGTACACCGAAGGCACCGACGTCAAGGAAGGCCAGCCGCTGTTCCAGATCGACCCGGAACCGCTGAAGGCCACGCTGCTGCAGGCCCAAGGCCAGCTGGCGGCCGCCGAGGCCACCTATGCCAACGCGCAGATCGCCGCCAAGCGCGCGCGCAGCCTGGCGCCACAGCAATACGTCTCGCGCGCCGATATCGACAACGCCGAAGCCACCGAGCGCTCTTCCGGCGCCAGCGTGCAGCAGGCGCGCGGTGCGGTCCAGGCCGCCAGGATCCAGCTCGGCTTCGCCAGCGTCACCTCGCCGATCACCGGTCGCGCCGGGATCCAGCGCGTCACCGAGGGCGCCCTGGTCGGTGCCGGTGAGGCCACCTTGCTGACCACCGTGGACCAGATCGACCCGCTGTACGTGAACTTCGCGATGAGCAGCGAAGAGCTGGCCGCGCTGCGTCAGGCGCAGAGCAGCGGCAACGTGCAGCTCAGCGGCGACGGCAAGTCCACCATCGATGTGGAACTGGGCGACGGCACGCAGTACCCGCACCCCGGCACGCTGGACGTGTCGGCGGTGACGGTGGACCCGAGCACCGGCGCGGTGTCGCTGCGCGCCACCCTGCCCAACCCCGAGCTGGCGTTGCTGCCGGGTGCGTTCGTGACCTTCAAGGCCAGCCTGGGCCAGCGCAACAATGCCTATCTGGTGCCGCAGCAGGCGCTGCAGCGCGATGCCACCGGCGCCTATGCACTGGTGCTGGGCAAGGACGGCAAGGTGGTGCGCAAGAACCTCACCGTGGACGGCCAGCAGAAGGGCCAGTGGATCGTGACCGGCGGCGTGGCGCCGGGCGACCAGGTCATCGTCGACGGCGTGCAGAAAGCCAAGGAAGGTGAGCCGGCCAAGGGCGTGCAGTGGGATCCGAACAAGCCGGCCGCCGGCGCGCAGCCCGGTGCACCGGGCGCTGCCCCGGGTGCGGCACCGGCCGCAGGCCAGGCCGGCGATGGCAAGGCCGCACCGGCCGCCAACGCGGCCGATGCCGCTGCCCCGGCCGCGCAGAACCAGCCCAAGCAGGACGCGGCCGCGCAGCCGGCCGACTCCCAGTCCAAGCAGCAGTGACGGAACCCGGACATGCCTAAGTTTTTTATCGAACACCCGATCTTTGCCTGGGTGGTGGCGATCCTGATCTCGCTTGCCGGCGTGATCTCGATCCTGAATCTGGGTATCGAGTCGTACCCGACGATCGCCCCGCCGCAGGTCACCGTCACCGCCAACTTCCCCGGCGCCAGCGCCGACACTGCCGAAAAGGCGGTGACCCAGGTCATCGAACAGCAGCTCACCGGTATCGACCACCTGCTGTACTTCAACTCGTCGTCGGCCTCCAACGGCCGGGTGACCATCACGCTGACCTTCGAAACCGGCACCGACGCGGATATCGCGCAGGTGCAGGTGCAGAACAAGGTGTCGCTGGCCACGCCGCGCCTGCCCTCGGAAGTCAACCAGCAGGGTGTGGTGGTGGCCAAGGCCAACGCCGGCTTCCTGATGGTGGCGGCGCTGCGCTCGGACAACCCGTCGATCGACCGCGACGCGCTCAACGACATCGTCGGTTCGCGCGTGCTCGAGCAGATCTCGCGCGTTCCCGGCGTCGGCAGCACCAACCAGTTCGGCGCCGAGTACGCGATGAATATCTGGTTGAACCCGGAGAAGCTGCAGGGCTACAACCTGTCGGCCACCCAGGTGCTGACCGCCGTGCGCAACCAGAACGTGCAGTTCGCTGCCGGTTCGGTGGGCGCCGACCCCACGCCCGACGGCATCAGCTTCACCGCCACCGTGTCGGCCGAAGGTCGCTTCAGCTCGCCGCAGGAATTTGAAGACATCATCCTGCGCACCGACAACAACGGCGCCACGGTGCGCCTGAAGGACGTGGCGCGCGTCACCGTGGGCCCGAGCACCTACGGCTTCGACACCCAGTACAACGGCAAGCCCACCGGTGCCTTCGGCATCCAGTTGCTGCCGGGCGCCAACGCACTGAACGTGTCCGAGGCCGTGGGCGCCAAGCTCGACGAACTGCAGCCCACCTTCCCGCAGGGCGTGACCTGGTTTGCGCCGTACGAGTCCACCACCTTCGTGCGCATCTCCATCGAGGAAGTGATCCACACGCTGGTGGAAGCCATCGTGCTGGTGTTCCTGGTGATGCTGCTGTTCCTGCAGAACTTCCGCGCCACGGTCATCCCCACCCTGGTGATTCCGGTGGCGCTGCTGGGCACCTTCTTCGGCATGTACGCCATCGGCTTCACCATCAACCAGCTGACGCTGTTTGCGATGGTGCTGGCGATCGGCATCGTGGTGGACGATGCGATCGTGGTGATCGAGAACGTCGAACGCATCATGAGCGAGGAGCATCTGGAGCCCAAGGCAGCCACGCAGAAGGCGATGACCCAGATCACCGGCGCGGTGGTGGCCATCACCGTGGTGCTGGCGGCGGTGTTCATCCCCTCCTCGCTGCAGCCCGGCGCCTCCGGTGCGATCTACAAGCAGTTCGCGCTGACCATCGCCATGTCGATGGGCTTCTCCGCGTTCCTGGCGCTGACCTTCACGCCGGCGCTGTGCGCCAGCTTCCTCAAGGCCACCCATTCGGACAAGAAGAACTGGGTCTACCGCACCTTCGACAAGTACTACGACAAGCTGGCGCATCGCTATGTCGGCGTGGTCGGCCACACCTTGAAGCGCTCGCCGCCGTGGATGATCGTGTTCGTGGTGCTGGTGGTGCTGTGCGGTTTCCTGTTCACCCGCATGCCGGGCAGCTTCCTGCCGGAAGAAGACCAGGGCTTTGCGCTGGCCATCGTGCAGTTGCCGCCGGGCGCCACCAAGATCCGTACCAATGAGACCTTCACGCAGATGCGTGCGGTGCTGGAGAAGCAGCCGGCCGTGGAAGGCATGCTGCAGATCGCCGGCTTCAGCTTCCTGGGCTCGGGCGAAAACGTCGGCATGGGCTTCATCCGGCTCAAGCCGTGGGAAGAGCGCGACGTCACTGCGGAAGAGTTGATCAAGCAGCTCAATGGCGCCTTCTACGGCATCAAGGGCGCGCAGATCTTCGTGGTCAACCTGCCCACCGTGCAGGGGTTGGGCCAGTTCGGCGGCTTCGACATGTGGCTGCAGGACCGCGCCGGTGCAGGCCAGGAGGCACTGACCCAGGCGCGCAACATCGTGCTGGGCAAGGCGGCGGAAAAGGCCGACACCATGGTGGGCGTGCGCCCGAACGGCCTGGAAAACTCGCCGCAGCTGCAGTTGCACGTGGACCGCGTGCAGGCGCAGTCGATGGGCGTGGAAGTCAGCGACATCTACAGCTCCATCCAGCTGATGCTGGCGCCGGTGTACGTCAACGACTACTTCTCCGAAGGCCGCATCAAGCGCGTCAACATCCGTGCCGACGACCAGTTCCGCACCGGGCCGGAATCGCTGCGTAACTTCTTCACCCCCAGCAGCACCGCCACCGGCGCCGATGGCCAGCCCGGCATGATTCCGCTGAGCAATGTGGTCAAGGCCGAGTGGACCTACGCCTCGCCGGCGCTGAACCGCTACAACGGCTATTCGGCGGTGAACATCGTCGGCAACCCCGCTCCGGGCGGCAGCTCCGGCCAGGCGATGAACGCGATGGAAGAGATCGTCAACAACGATCTGCCACCGGGCTTCGGTTTCGACTGGAGCGGCATGTCCTACCAGGAAATCATCGCCGGCAACGCGGCCACCCTGCTGCTTGCGCTGTCGGTGGTGGTGGTGTTCCTGTGCCTGGCTGCACTCTACGAGAGCTGGTCGATTCCGGTGGCGGTGCTGATGGTGGTGCCGATCGGCGTGCTGGGCGCGATCACCTTCTCGATGCTGCGCGGCCTGCCGAACGATTTGTACTTCAAGATCGGCATGATCACCGTCATTGGTCTGGCGGCGAAGAACGCGATCCTGATCGTGGAATTCGCGGTGGAGCAGCGGGCAGCGGGCAAGACCCTGCGCGAGGCGACACTGGAAGCGGCGCACCTGCGCTTCCGCCCGATCCTGATGACCTCGTTCGCCTTCATCCTGGGTGTGTTGCCGCTGGCGATCTCCACCGGTGCTGGCGCCAACTCGCGCCACTCCATTGGTACCGGCGTGATCGGCGGCATGGTGTTCGCCACCGTGCTGGGCGTGATCTTCATCCCGCTGTTCTTCGTGGTGGTGCGACGCATGCTGGGCGACAAGCTGGATGAGCAGTCCAAGGAATACCTGGTCGCACAGAACGACTCGGGCACGCACCGCCCGGATCGTTGAGTCAGGCGTTTATTGCAAACCAAGAGCCCCGGCAGTGCCGGGGCTTTTTTGTGCTTGGCTTGAAGGTTTTGACTGCATCCAGACCAAGCGACGACTCGAAGCGGTTTTCTCGAATGGCACGCGGATGGAACAGTAGGAGAGCCCCTAATCGGTGGCGTTGTTGCAGGGCCCTTGCCCGCCTACCGTCGCGGGACACGCTGCAAGTACGTCCCTGTAAGCTCTTACGCGGCATCCATGCCGCGTAAGGTCCCGCGACGGTAGGCGGGCAAGGACCAATCACGATGGCCGGTGCGCAGAGCTTTCACTAAAACAGCCAGCAAACTCCCTGGCGCGGTGCCCTCGCCGCTTGCGGGACCGTTGGCGGCACGGATGCCGCCATCGAGCCCCCAGGGACGGGTTCACGGCGTGTCCCGCAAGCGGTGAGGGCGCCGCGCACTCGACGAGCCAGGCGTTTGACTTCGAGTGGTAGAACACGCAGCTAGAGCGACGGGCCAAGCTTTTGCGCGGACGCTGGGCGCCCCGGCAAATTTAGCTGCCGGGTGTGCGTACGCCAGTCGACCCACGCACCACGCAACGCCCGGTCATGACCATGCGGCGGATCGGCAGCTGCGGGTTGCCCAGGCGTTCCAGCAGCAGCGACATCGCCGCACGGCCCATGTCTTCCACCGGCTGTTCGACCACGGTGATGCCCGGCTCGACCAGATCGGTCCAGCGTTCGTTGTCGAAGCCGGCCAGCGCCAGGTCCTGCGGCAGGCGCAGGCCGGCGGTACGTGCGGCCTTCAATGCGCCCATCAGCAGCAGGCTATTACTGGTGACAATGGCTTCCGGGCGATCGTCGCTGGCCAGCCATGCACCCAACTCGGCAATCGCCGCCTCGGCAGTCGGCGCCACTTCGCGGTAATCCGGCTGCAGCCCCTGCGCACGCATTGCGGCCAGGTAGCCGTCGCGGCGCTCGGCCGCGGTGGTGCTGGTGCTACCGAAGAGCCCGCCGATGCGCCGATAGCCCTGGCCCTGCAGATGTGCCACCAGTTCGGCCATCGCCGCCGCGTTGTCCAGCACCACGCTGTCGTAGCGGCTGCCGGGGCCTGCACGGTCCACCAGCACAGTGGGGTAATCCAGCGACAGCGCATGCATGCGCCCTACGGTCACGCGGGTCGGCGCGAAGATCAGCCCGGTGATGCGCTCTTCCTGCATCAGCTCCAGGTAGAGCGCCTCGCGCTCGGGATCTTCATCGGTATTGCACAGGGTCACGCGCATACCTGCCTTGTAGGCGACCTCTTCCACGGCCCGGATCAGTGCGGTGAAGTACGGATTGCGGATGTCGGCCACGATCACCCCGAGGATGCCGGACTGCTGCGAGCGCAGCCGCCGCGCCATCAGATTGGGCCGGTAACCGGTCTGGCGCACCGCTGCCTCCACCTTGGCACGCACCTCCTCGCTCACCGGGCCGCTGCCCAGCGCCCGCGAGACCGTGGACTTGGACACTCCCGCCACCCGGGCCACGTCATTGATGCTGATACTCACTGGGACCGTTCCCGCTCGATATGCCGCGCCTGACTGCAGGCGCCTGGTGACCCCGATCCTAACCTGAAAGCATTACTTGGGTTTTGTGCACCGCACATTGACCTGGATCGTGGGAACGTTCCCACTATACTTCCCAGCCCGATCCCACCCGGAGCCCGCCTTGTCCTCTCCGCCGCTTGCCCCCGTGACCCCCGAGCTCGTCCGCCTGCGAGCGCACGCCCGCGACAAGGACGACGCCATCGCCCAGGCGGCGCAGCTGCTGGTTGCCGCCGGCTGCGTGGCGCCGGGCTACGACGCCAGCATGCGGCGCCGCGAAGGCCTGGCGAACACCTTCCTGGGCCATGGCCTGGCGATCCCGCATGGCGTGGGCGAAGACCGCCACCTGGTGCGCCGCGACGGCATCGCGGTGCTGCAGCTACCCGAAGGCGTGGAATGGAATCCGGGCCAGACCACCCGCCTGGTGGTGGGCATCGCCGCGCAGTCCGACACCCATATCACCCTGCTGCGCCGGCTGACCCGGCTGATCCAGGACCCGGCGCAGCTGGAGGCGTTGTTCACCACCGACGACCCCGGCGTGATCGTGGCCGCCCTCACCGGCGACCGCGCCCCGGACACCAGTGCCGCGCCGGCCACCGACCTGGCCGAACGCTTCGAGTGGACCATCGCCTACCCCAGTGGCCTGCATGCGCGCCCGGCCACCCGCTGGGCCGAGACCGCGCGTGGCTTCAGCGCCCGCGCCCAGGTCCGCGCCGGCGACCAGGTCGCCGATGCCAAGAGCCTGGTCGGCCTGCTGCAGCTGGGCCTGCGTGCCGGCGACAGCATCACCGTCTCGGCCGAAGGCAGCGATGCCGCGGCCCTGCTCAAGCGCCTGCGTGCGGTGATGGACAGCCTCACCGCACAAGAAAAGGCCGATGCCGAACGCGCCGCACAACGCCGCGCCGCCCCGGTGGTCGGCTGGACCCCGCCGCAGGCGCAGCCGGCCATCGTCGGCATCGGCGCCAGCCCCGGCGTGGCGATCGGCATCGTGCACCGGCTGCGCGCGGCGCAGACCGAGGTGGCCGATCAACCGGTCGGCCTGGGCGATGGCGGCGCGCAGCTGCACGATGCCTTGACGCGTACCCGCCAGCAGCTGGCGGCGATCCAGGACGACACCCAGCGCCGTCTCGGTGCCTCGGATGCGGCCATTTTCAAGGCCCAGGCCGAGCTGCTCAACGACACCGACCTGATCACCCGCACCTGCCAGCTGATGGTCGAAGGCCATGGCGTGGCGTGGTCGTGGCATCAGGCGGTGGAACAGATCGCCTCCGGTCTGGCGGCGCTGGGCAACCCGGTGCTGGCCGGCCGTGCGGCCGATCTGCGCGATGTCGGCCGCCGCGTGCTGGCACAGCTGGACCCGGCTGCGGCGGGCGCCGGCCTCACCGACCTGCCCGACCAGCCCTGCATCCTGCTGGCCAGCGACCTGTCGCCGTCGGACACCGCCAACCTGGACACCGCGCGCGTGTTCGGCCTGGCCACCGCACAAGGCGGCCCGACCTCGCACACCGCCATCCTGTCGCGCACCCTGGGCCTGCCGGCGCTGGTCGCAGCCGGGGGCCAGTTGCTGGATATCGAAGATGGCGTCACCGCGATCATCGACGGCAGCAGCGGCCGGCTCTATCTCAATCCGTCCGAGCAGGATCTGGATGCGGCACGCACCCACATCGCCGAGCAGCAGGCCATCCGCGAGCGCGAAGCCGCGCAGCGCGCCCTGCCCGCCGAGACCACCGACGGTCACCACATCGACATCGGCGCCAACGTCAACCTGCCCGACCAGGTGGCGATGGCACTGACCCAGGGTGCCGAAGGCGTGGGTCTGATGCGCACCGAGTTCCTGTTCCTGGAAAGCGGCCGCACGCCCAGCGAAGACGAACAACACGCCACCTACCTGGCGATGGCGCAGGCGCTGGATGGCCGCCCGCTGATCGTGCGCGCGCTGGATATCGGCGGCGACAAGCAGGTGGCGCACCTGGAACTGCCGCACGAAGAAAACCCGTTCCTGGGCGTGCGCGGCGCACGCCTGCTGCTGCGTCGCCCCGACCTGCTGGAGCCGCAACTGCGTGCGCTGTACCGCGCCGCCAGGGACGGCGCGCGGCTATCGATCATGTTCCCGATGATCACCTCGGTGCCGGAGCTGATCGCCTTGCGCGATATCTGCGCGCGCATCCGCGCCGAACTGGACGCCCCCGAAGTGCCGATCGGCATCATGATCGAAGTGCCGGCCGCCGCCGCGCAGGCCGACATGCTGGCGCGCCACGCGGACTTCTTCTCGATCGGCACCAACGACCTCACCCAGTACGTGCTGGCGATCGACCGCCAGAACCCCGAACTGGCCGCCGAGGCGGACAGCCTGCACCCGGCGGTGCTGCGCATGATCCGCAGCACCATTGAAGGCGCACGCAAACACGGCCGCTGGGTCGGCGTGTGCGGCGGCCTGGCCGGCGATGCGTTCGGCGCCAGCCTGTTGGCCGGCCTGGGCGTGCAGGAACTGTCGATGACGCCCAACGACATCCCGGCGGTGAAGGCACGTCTGCGTGGCACTGCGCTCAGCACGCTGCAGCAGCTGGCCGAGCAGGCGTTGAACTGCGAAACCGCCGAGCAAGTGCGCGCACTCGAAGCGCAGCGCGAGGACAAGGCATGAGCCTGCAGGCCATCACCGTCACGCTGAACCCGGCGATCGACCAGACCATCCAGCTCGACAGCCTGCAGCCCGGCGCCGTGCATCGCGCCAGCAGCGTGCGTAACGATGCCGGCGGCAAGGGCATCAACGTGGCGGCATGCCTGGCCGATTGGGGCAGCGATGTCGCCGCGCTCGGCGTGCTCGGCGGCGGCAATGCCGGCGTGTTCGAAGCGCTGTTCCGCGAACGCGGCATCGTCGACCACTGCCAGCGCGTGGCCGGCGAAACCCGCACCAATCTCAAGCTGGTGGAAGCGCGCAGCAACGCCACCACCGACATCAACCTGCCCGGCCTGCAACTGACCAGCGCGCATCTGCAAGGCGTGGCCGATCAACTCGCGCCGCTGCTGCGCCCCGGCCTGCCGGTGGTGCTGTCCGGCAGCCTGCCGGCCGGCCTGCCCGACGACAGCTGGGCGCAGTTGCAGGCGCAGGCCAGCGCGGCGGGCGCACGCGTGCTGCTGGATACCAGCGGCGCGCCGCTGGTGGCGGCATTGGGCGCCGCCCGCGATGCGCTGCCGTACGCGGTCAAGCCGAACCGTCATGAACTGGAAGCCTGGACCGGCCGCCCGCTCACCGATCGGGCCGCACTCAGCGCCGCTGCGCACGAACTGATCGCACGCGGCATCCAGCTGGTGGTGATTTCGATGGGCACCGACGGTGCGTTGTTCGTGCAGCGCGACCGGCGACTGATCGCGCGTCCGCCGCGGCTGGCGCAGGGCAGCAGCGTGGGCGCAGGCGATGCCATGGTGGCCGGCCTGGCTGCCGCACTGCTGGAGGCGGCCACCGATCTGGAGCAATGCGCGCGGCTGGCCACGGCGTTTTCGGTGTGCCGGCTGGAAAGCGGCGACGCGCGCCGGATCACGGCCGATGGCGTGCGCCGCGCCGCAAGCCAGGTCGTGATCGAGCTGCTGTCGTGAGCCCCTGTTTGCCGCCGCTGCGCTCCAATGGACGCATGTCCACGCCTGATGCCATGCGTCTGCGCAACTCCGGCCTGCGCCACCCGCGCGCGTAAGCCTTGCCTCTCCCCCCGCCGGCCACCCGGCGACCGCAATACAGCAGGAGTTTTCCCATGTCCTCTTCCATCGTGGTCATCGCCGCCGGCGAACGCAGCACCGAGGCCGTCCTGGCGGCCGAAGCGCTGCGCCGTGCGGCCACCGCCGCCGGCCATAGCGTGACGATCGAAATCCGCAGCGACCAGGGCGTGCTTGGCGCATTGCCGACCGAGCTGACCAACGGCGCTGCGCAAGTGCTGATCGTCGGCGATGCCGATGCCGACACCGGCCGCTTCGGCGACGCGCAACTGCTGCATCTGAGCCTGGGCGCGGTGCTGGACGACCCGGCCGCCGCCGTCGGCCAGCTCGCTGCCACTACCGCACCCGCCAGCGCATCGGCAGCGACCGATGCGTCCGGCGCAGGCGGCAAGCGCATCGTCGCGATCACCTCCTGCCCCACCGGCATCGCCCACACCTTCATGGCCGCCGAAGGCCTGCAGCAGGCCGCGAAAAAACTCGGCCACCAGATGCGCGTGGAAACCCAGGGCTCGGTGGGCGCGCAGGACGCACTGACCGACGCCGAAATCCGCGCGGCCGATGTAGTCATCATCGCCGCCGACCGCGAAGTGGACCTGGCCCGTTTCGCCGGCAAGCGCGTGCTCAAGAGTGGAACCAAGCCGGCCATCAACGACGGCCCGGCCCTGATCAACAAGGCACTGGCCGAGGCCAGCGTGCACGGTGGCACGACACCGGCCACCGGTACCGCCGCCAGTACGACCGCAAGCAAGGGCAACGGCCGCACCGATGCCTACAAGCATCTGATGACCGGCGTGTCGTTCATGCTGCCGTTCGTCACTGCCGGCGGCCTGTTGATCGCGCTGGCCTTCGCGCTCGGCGGCATCTACGCCGGCGACGATGCGCACCAGGGCACGCTGGCCTGGTCGCTATTCCAGATCGGCGCCAAGGCCGGTTTCACCTTGATGGTGCCCGCGCTGGCCGGCTATATCGCCTACTCCATCGCCGACCGCCCCGGCATCGCGCCCGGCATGATCGGCGGGCTGGTCGCGGCCAATCTCAATGCCGGCTTCCTCGGCGGGATCATTGCCGGCTTCATCGCCGGCTACGGCGTGGCCGCGCTCAATCGCACCATCAAACTGCCGCGCACCCTGGAAGGGCTCAAGCCGGTGCTGATCCTGCCGGTGCTGGGCACCCTGTTGGTGGGCCTGGCGATGATGTATGTGTTCGGCCAACCGGTCGCCGACCTGCTGGCCTGGCTCACCGCGTGGTTGCGCGGCATGCAGGGCAGCAGCGCGCTGCTGCTGGGCCTGTTGCTCGGCGGCATGATGGCCTTCGACATGGGCGGGCCGGTCAACAAGGCCGCCTATGCATTCTCCACCGGCCTGATCGCCAGCCAGGTCTACACCCCGATGGCCGCCGCCATGGTGGCCGGCATGACCCCGCCGCTGGGCATCGCGCTGGCGACCTGGGTGTTCCGCAACCGCTTCACCGTGGAAGAACGCGGCACGGCCACCGCCGCCGGCGTGCTCGGGCTGGCCTTCGTCACCGAAGGCGCGATCCCGTATGCCGCGCGCGATCCGTTGCGCACCATCCCGGCGCTGGTGATCGGCTCGGCGGTGGCCGGCGCGATCTCGATGTCGGTCGGCGCCGAACTGAAGGCCCCGCATGGCGGCATCTTCGTGCTGCTGATCCCCAATGCCGTGACCCACCTGGCGATGTATGTGCTGGCGCTGCTGGCCGGCGTGGTGGTCACCGCGATTGCCTTGCGCGTGCTCAAGAAACCGGTGGCCGACGTCGTCGCCTGAGCCAACCCGCGGCGGCAGGCATCTGCCGCCGCATCCGGCGCGCCGGACGCGCGTCGCACCTGATTGCCGTTACCGCCGCGGCGCGCAGTGACCGCGCGCCGCCAACGGCTTGCCCATCCTCTTGCTGTTGCGTCCGCCACCTCGGCCACGCCCTCTTTGTTCGGAGTCCTGCCATGTCCGCCCTGCTCTCCCACCGCGCCTCCCATCGTCTGCTGTGCCTGTCGCTTGCCATGGCGCTGGCCCCACTCGCCCAGGCGCAAGACGCCGCCGATGCCTTCAAACTCAAGCTGGGTTACACCGGCGAAGCCGCCTCGATGATCGACGGCGGCCGCAAGAGCGGCGACGCCTACGCCGGCCAGCTGATGGTCGGCACCGACGTAGACATGGACCGCCTGTTCGGCTGGGGCGGCGCCACGGTCAAGCTGCAAGTCTCCAACCGCCACGGCACCAACCTGTCCAACAGCAGCATCGGCAACAGCACCTCGGTGCAGGAAATCTACGGCGGCCAGGGCACGCGCCTGGCCAACTTCACCCTGCTGCAAAAACTCTTCAACGACCGCCTGGAACTGGAAGCCGGCCGCAGCGTGGCCAACATCCACTTCCTCGGCTCGGACCTGTGCCAGTACTTCCAGGGCAACTCCGCCTGCGGCAACCCCACCTTCGTGTTCCGCACCAGCAACTTCACCTACTGGCCGGTCTCCAGCTGGGCCGCACACGCCACCGCCTGGGTCACGCCCAAGGTCTATGTGCACGTGGGCGCGTATGAAGTGAACCCGGTGCAGGCACAGGACGGCCAGCACGGTTTGAAGTGGAGCACCGACGACACCACCGGCGTGGTGGTGCCCTACGCCATCGGCTACAAGAACAAGGGCGGCGACGGCACGCTGGCGGCGATGTACGAACTCGGCGGCTGGCAGGACAACTCCGACTACACCGACCCGCTGCGCGACCGCAACGGCAACCCCGCCGTCCTCAGCGGCCTGGGCTATGAAAACAAGCAGGGCCGCTCGGGCCTGTTCGGCCGCTTCGAACAACAGGTCACCAACCCCGACCCATCCGGCAACCAGGGGCTGACGGTCTTCGCCGCCATCCTCAAGAGCACCAGCGGCCAGGCGATCGAGGACCACTTCGTGCAACTGGGCCTGGTGCAGAAAGGCACCTTCGCCAGCCGCCCGCAGGACAACATTGCGTTTGTGATCACCCAGCAGAAGTACAGCGACGAAGCCATCGAAAACCTGCGCCTGGCCCGCGCCTCGGCCGGCGGCACCGGCACCCCCGCCGACAACCAGATCATGATGGAGCTCAGCTACGGCATCCAGGTCACCAAGCGCCTGCGCATCGCCCCGAACCTGCATTACGTGATCAACCCCGACCAGTTCAACGAACCCACCCGCACCACCGATCTGAAGAACGCGCTGATCGCGGGCATGCGGATCGACTGGAATCTGTGAGCCGCAGAGAAGCTGCGCGCGTTGCGCGCATGCTTGGCGGGCACCACCATCTGAAGTGAGTGGCGGGTGCGTTGCACTTGTGTAATGACCCACCACTGCTAACGCCTGAATTAAGCCGAGCCGCGAAGCGGCGTCGGCTTAAATGAATTGTTAGCCCCTCCCGGCGAGTCGGACGAGGTGCTTCATGAAGGATGACGTGATCTCAAGGATGAACTCGATCTCCTCCTCAATCACAGCGTCATCGTGCTTCACGTAACTGTTGTTGTACTTGGCGTAGTAGTCGATCAGCTTCACGAACATGTTGGACAACTCGGCGGAGCCGCCCTTGCTCTTGATGTGTTGCCCTACTTGCGGGATCTGATTCTCTAGTGACTTGGCATTGCCGAAGATGTCGTGGAGAAGCTTTTCCAGAGACAATCTCAAGTCATCGAGGAGGTTGCGATGGAATGCCTCGTGTGAGTACTTGTCTAGCGCCTGGGAATAGAGCGAGAGGGAATCTGGGTGCTCAGACAGCCAGTGCCGCGTTTCCTCAACGAGGGTCTCGTTCACCTCCGACGGGTGTCTTTTGGAGCAAGGTGGCTGTACTTGGTGATGAGTTTGACCTTTAGGGAAACTCTGATCAACACCGCCAGCAGACATGAAAAGCCGTCCAGGGCCGCAATGCCAGTCAGTTAACGCTGATTGGCATTTTTCGTAGGAAACTTCGAAGTGCGGTTCTTGACGACTCTGGGGAAGCTTCGTTCGGTGCGGCGTGGTGGCAGCACGAAGTGCCTGGACTGTGCCAACAAGGCCGTCAGTTGCCTGGGCAGGGTGCCCGCCGAATCCAGGCTCGGGACCGCCAGCAGGTTGACGATGGCATAGCTGGCTGTGTGGAAGCTGATGCGCTGGGGCTCCACCTTGGCGTGAGCGGCCATCTCTCGCATCCAGCGCCGCAGCAGTGTGTAGGCGATCAGCACGCCCCACAGTTCCTGGCGCACCAGCGCGGGCTGCTTGCTGCGCAGTACCGGTTCGCCCTCCTGCAGCGACTGCTTGATCTCGCGGAATCCCAACTCGATCTCCCAGCGCTGGCGATAGAGCTCGGCCAAGGCATGGGCTGGATGCGTGTGGGGACACGGCAACGAGGTGATGAAGCGCCGTAGCCGCCCACCTACGCTGACCTCGATCAGGCGCGCCTGCCAGTGGCTGGGCAATTCCGGACGTGCCTTGCGCGCTTGTGGCGAGACCGGCATGCGGATGCGTGCATCGCCGGGCGCGAGTTGTTCGACGATCTCATGGCGCAGGTTGTCCCGGGCCCGCATCAGCCAGTGACGCTGCGTGCCCGCAGCCTGCCAGTCCAGCAGGAACGCGGCCGAGAAGTACGCTCGGTCAAATAGCGTCACCGAGTGGTCCTGGCCCTGCAGCTGCGCCGCCAGGCTCAGTTCACCGCAGTCCATGCCGCCGAGCTTGGCGTCGAGCAGCTCGTGGCTGTGGGTATCCATCAGGCAGGTGGCGCGAATCTGCGGCCAGGACAAGGGACCATGCTGGTTGCTGCAGCTGCCGAGGTCGGCTCGATTCTCCGCAGTGTCCGGTGCTGCCCAGACCACGCCGTCCACCGCCAGCACGCGCAGTGGCCGCTGCGTATCCACCGGTGTGCGGCTCCAGGCCCGGGTCAATAGACCGAACAGTTCGGCCAGGGGTTCTTCTCCCAGGCGCTGGCGGGCCTGCACGCTGGCACTCGGCGCGGGCAGCGCTTGTGCGTCCAGGCTCAGATCGAGCTGCTGCACCACCTGCCACAGTGGTCGGTCACGAAACAGCGCCAGTCCGATCACCAGCCACACGGCATGTTCGGCCGGCAGCTTGCGCCGCCGGATCGACGCCTTGCCGCTAGTCGCCAGCGCCTGCTCGATCCAGGCCGGCTCTATCAATGTGCTGAGTTGGTCGAGTCGATCAGGGACTCGCGGTAACGTCTCGCGCAGAGCGCTCGCAAACAGGCTCATCAAGCAAAAAAGGGAACGTGTTGAACACGTTCCCTTTTTACTGGATCAGCTCCCCTCGGGGCTTAACTGACTGGCATTGGTCCAGGGCCGCGTATTTTGCGTTCAAACCCTCGATTTTTGCCGTTTTCGGCGCATTTGCTGCCGGTTTCCCAAACTACAGGCGCACGTCGACCACGGCAGGTAATAAATGCTTACGCTTCAGCCACAGATTCGACAGCGCAAACAGCGTCAGCACCTGCGCGGTGTTCTTCGCCAAACCGCGATAGCGCACCTTGACATAGCCGAACTGGCGTTTGATCACCCGAAACGGATGCTCCACCTTCGCCCGCAGGCTGGCCTTGGTGTACTCCCTACGCTTGGCTCGCTTCGATTCACGTTTGTTCTTGATCTGCTTCAGCTTCGAGCGTTTCTCCGCGATCAGGTAGCGCAGCTTGCGCTTGCCCTTCATCTCATCGCGCTTCTCAAGCCCGGTGTAGCCGCTGTCCCCGCACACCGTGCCTTCCTTGCCGTGCAGCAGCTTGTGCGCTTGTGTAATGACCCACCGGTTTCTGCACAGGTCAGGTGGTTAATGTAGCGGCATAGGCTTGGTCAGGCGTCATCATGTTCAGTGCCTGATGCGGGCGCTGCCGGTTGTAGAACCCAATCCAGTCGCTGATGACGCGCAAGGCGTGGGCCAGGCTCTCGAACCGGTGCCGATGGACGCACTGTTCCTTGAGCGTGCGTATGACGCGCTCGACCATCCCGTTCTGCTGGGGACAGTGTGGCGTGATGAACTCCTGCTTCATGCCGTAGCCAGCGACCAGGCGGGTGTAGTCGCGGCTGGTGAAGACCAGGCCATTGTCCGAGCGCAGCAGGAACGGCTCCTTGACCTTGCCCAGCGTGCCGAAGCGGGTGATCAGTGCTTGCTCCAAGGCCGCCACGGCGGTGCTGGCCCTGCCCGTGCGCGAGAGCTGCCAGCCCAGCAATTGCCGGGTATGGCAATCGATCACCAGGGCCAGGCTCAGCCAGCCGTCCTTACCGCCCCAGATCCGACACAGGTCGGTGGCCCAGCGTTGGTTCGGTGCGCTGGCCACCGAGGGCAAGGCCTCGATCCGCGGTCGCTTGCCCACGGCCCGCTTGCGCACCTGCCAGCCCTTGATCTGAAAGATCCGCTGCACCGTGTTCTTGTTCATCCGCAGTAGCCCAGCCACCGTCCGATACCCGAACGACGGCTCGGCCTCGATCATGGCCTTGATCGGTTCGGCCAGCTCTGGCTTCACCTTCGGCGCTGCCTTGCGCGGCGTGTAGTACACGCTGCGCCGTGGTACACCGAACCAGCGGCACAGCTTGACCATCGAGACGTCGAACCCGTCCTCCTTCAGGCCCTGCTGGATCGAGGCCATCAGCTCTCGTCCTTGCCCAGCAGGGCTGCCAATTTTTTTCGGGCACGCAGTTCCAGCATGGCTTCGCCGTAGGCTTCCTGCAGCTCCTTGAGCTGGCGTTCGTACTGCTCGCGCACGTCTTCGGGCTTGGCCCGCAGCGCGTTCTCCAGGCCGCGCTTACCTTCCTCGACCCAGCCTTCGATCTCATTGGGCGTCAGGTCGAACTGCCGGCTGGCCAAGGCCACCGTCGTCTTCCCCTGGATGATCTCCAGCACCAGCGCCGACTTGCGCCGGGCCGTCCAGCGCTTGATCTGTTCTTCGTCCATTACTGCACTCATCGATGTCTCCTCTGAAGGCTAACACCTGAGCAGATTTTCAGTGGGTCATTACACTTGCGTGATATCGGCCACGTTGGCCGCCGTGCATTCCACGTGGTGCACCAGCCCAGAGTCGTCGTCCACTCCGATGTGCGCCTTCATCCCGAAGTAATACTGGTTGCCCTTCTTGGTCTGATGCATCTCCGGATCGCGCTCGCCCTGCTTGTTCTTGGTCGAGCTGGGCGCAGCGATGATCGTGGCGTCTACGATCGTCCCGCCGCGCAAGCTTTGCCCCTTGCGCGACAGGTGCGCGTTGACCCGATCGAACAGCTTGCGCGCCAGATCGTGCTGCTCCAACAGATGGCGGAAGTTGAGAATCGTCGTCTCGTCCGGCACCTCATCCAGCCCGCCGATCTTGGCGAAACGGCGCATCGACACCGTGTCGTACAGGGCTTCTTCCGCTGATGGATCGCTCAGCGCATACCACTGCTGCAAAAAATGGATGCGCAGCATCGTTTCCAACCGATACGGCTGGCGCCCCGGCTGCCCGGACTTCGGGTAGTGCGGCTCGATCAGCGCCAGTAGGCCCTTCCACGGCACGACCTGGTCCACCTCGGCCAAGAACACCTCGCGCCGCGTCCGCTTGCGCTTGCCGTTGTACTCCGCGTCACCGAAGGTCAGTTGCATCGTCGTCGTCCCGTTGCGTCTATGTGATTGTCGCAGGAACAGGGGGAGTTGTTCAGAGTTTCCCTAGATCCTTTCGCGTGATGGCTAACGCCTGAACTAAGCCGAGCCGCGAAGCGGCTTCGGCTTGAATGAATTGTTAGCAGCGCTCTTGGTCTCGCCGGCTATGAGTGATGCATCAAGGGATGACTTGATCCGCAAAGCTGTGGATTCGATTAAGTGCATGAAGGGCGGTAACGCATCTGTAGAAAATAAACCAGTTTCCTCATTAGTACGCACAAGAATTGCGTTTTTAGCTTTCTTTGAAATAGCTGCCCGCGCAAGCGAAGCAGCGGCGTCAGAAATCGACTCTCCATTTCGTTGGACACGCACAGGCACAAGAGGTTCTCCCTCAGGGGACCTTAGGAAAGCATCGATTCCTGAATTGCGATGGACCGGGACAAAGTCCAAACCTTCAAGAACTGCAAGCGCTTTCAAGTTCGCGGTGGCATATGCCAAGCGCCCCTTCTTAAGCAGCGCGGAATCCGTCCTGACGGGCTCTTCAATTCTCCGATTTGCGAGCGCCACTGCCTCTCGCGATGTATCTATGCCGAAGGCTCTGCGCCCCAGAATCGCAGCGGCGACTAGAGTTGTGCCGCTTCCGCAGAATGGATCAACGATAAAATCTCCGGGGTCTGTGGAAATTTCGATGATGCGCTCGAGCAACAAGATAGGCTTTTGAGTGGGGTAGCCCGTCCGCTCTTTTGCCTTAGGGTTTAGAAAAGGGATAGCCCAAACATCATTGAGAGGAACGCCATTCTTCTCTGTGCCGTAAATAGTATTTCCAAGCTTATCAGTTGCATATTTTGAAACCCCGTCAGCGTCTCGCTGGCGCAGTTGCAGTATTTGATCGACGTTTGTTGTCTCCGAGTAGGAGCCGTGCAGCACGTTAAACTTATATGCGTCGCTCTTTGAGTAAAAGAGGATTGTCTGGTGCGCCGGAAGCAGGTTTCGCGCAGAGTTTGACCAGCGCTTATAGCTCCAAATTATTTCGGATCGAAATTGACTCGCACCAAAAATATTATTGAGCAGCGTCCTTAGTAAGAAATTTGCGCTGGTATCACAATGTACAAAGATTGATCCAGAGTGCTTGAGCACGCGATGAGCTTCCCTGAGTCGCTGCTCCATAAAATCAGCGTATTCACCGAGATCACCCCATGCATCGTCAAAACTAAAGGCGTTTATTCGATCTCGCGAAATGGAAGAGTGCCGCCGATTCGTAAAAAAAGGAGGGTCCAAATAGACAAGATCGGCCTCGCATTCCTCTAGGCGCGCAAGCTCGACGAGGCAGTCGCCTTGTACAGCACGGGCTTGAGTAGTGGCGTTTTTCATGCAGCTTCGTTAGTCCGAGAATCAGCAATTTGTTCCAGTGCTACTTTGAGGTTTACAGAGGTGCGTTGCAAGACGTAGTCCCAGGCTGCTTCGCCGTAGTGATACTCACCATGAACTCCATTGTACAGGGTCTCAAGAGTTTCTTGTATCCGAATTGCCTGCGTTCTATGGGGGTAGTAGAACATTATTCGAATAGGCTTGTAGCCGGCGTCTGAAATGACTTTGATACGAGTGTGCTCTTTTGTTATATGGTCGCCATCAGTCGTGGCATCTTTCCACTTAATTTCCAAAGCGTCGTTGCCTACAAGGCAATCGATCTCGACTGTTCGCGGGCGTTGACCCTGCGTGTTCGGTAACCTTAGCGATGCGGAATCCGGAAAAGCCTCTTTGAAGCAGAGCTTTGTTGCGGCCTCCAAGAATGATCCCGCATATTTGTAGAGGAATCGGCCCTTGTTTTGATAGACGTCAATCAAGCGACCTTCTTCTTGTGCGACTCCGAGAACACGGTAGATCAGGTAGTGGGACACGTCATCACCTTGCATCTCTAAAACGCGCCCATCAATAGCAAGCTTTAAGCGATCCGCGTACCCATCTGCCAGCAATTTGATCTTTTCTAAGGTTGTCATAAATTCTCGATGAAGATGGGATTTTGGCGGCCAACACCTGAGTTAAGCCGCGCCGCGAAGCGGCGTCGGCTTGAATGAATTGTTAGGCATCTGGGGCATTGTGCTCATCAAGATCCCTCTGCAATACAGCAACATCTTTTGCAAAAAGTTTGATTAGGTGGTCATATCCGAGGCTGTCCTTCGATATAGTAGTCTCTGTTCCCTTGTGCGTGACCCTAAACTCAACTCCGTCGAGGTGTTCATTTGCTTCCACGGCAACCGGGAGCCATCCAGCATGTCTGGTCTCGACGTGCTTTACGGTCCTTGGAAATTTAAGCTTTTGAGATAGATCAGCTTCGCTCTGTGCCGGAAACAAAGTAGGGTGATCTCCATGGCCATCACGATAAGTGACCTCATAGAATCTTGATTTCTTTGACATGCGTGTACCGTAAAATTTGATGCCTAACTACTATTGGACCGCCGAAATGCGGTGGTGCGCTGAGTATCTTCGATCGCTGGTGCTTTGTGAACGGGGGAAATCCTGGCCGGGGTCACGGGATTGCACGACGGCAAGCGGCCGCGACCATGCGGGTGCTTGCCGTGTTATCCAGCAAGGAGGCAGGCGTATGAGATACACCCCAAAAACATTCGCGTAACAGCGCTTCTACCGCTCCGGCTAGTCGATTAGGTGCGCGACCGCCTGCGGGTACGGCACACGACAGCCTGCGCCCAGAGCAGGCCTATCTGAGTTGGAGACGAAGCTTCATCTTGGCCAGCGGCAAGCGCCATCCGACGCAGATGGGCCAAGCGGAGGTCGAGGCGTTCCTCACCCGCTTGGCGACCGATGCGCAGGTGACTGCGGGCACACAGACCCAGGCGTTTGGCGGCGCTGTTTCTCTACCGCAACGTGTTGCGTATCGATCGGCATCACGTATGCGACGAAATCCATAATGTCCACGATCTTGAGTAGTGGCGTCACAGTGCACAACGGCACACTCACGACGTCCACCGCCAGAAACGAAAAAACCGCGCAATGCGCGGTTCTTTCGTCACACCTTCTGCCAACCGATCAAGGACGACGCGCCAGCGCCTCCACGTCCTTGGCCTTGGGCAGCAGATCCTGCTTGGTTACCGCAAACGGCCCGATGCTCAGCATCGGCACGGCAACGATCACCGAGGAGATCACCACGATCACCGCTCCGATCATGTGGGTCTCGGCCAGGCCTTCCATCGACTCGCCGCCGTAGATGTACAACGCCATCGCCGACAGGAAGAACATCACCGCGGTGATCACCGTGCGCGACAGCGTCTGGTTGATCGAACGGTTGAGCACCTCCAGCGGCTCCACGCGCAGCGCGCGGAAGTTTTCGCGCACACGGTCGAACACCACGATGATGTCGTTGATCGCAAAGCCCATTACCGACAGCAGGCCCGCCAGCACGGTCAGGTCGAACTCGCGGCCGGTCAGCGACACGTAGGCCACCGTCACCAGCAGGTCGAACAGCGCGGTCAGGCTGGCAACCACCGCGAACTTCCATTCGAAGCGGAAGGCGATGTAGATCAAAAAGCCCACCAGCATGAATACCGTGGCGTAGACGCCGTTCAGGGCCAGGTCCTTGCCCACCTGCGGGCCGACGAATTCGCCAGGCTGCACAGTAGCCGGATTCTCGTCGCTGGTCACCGCCTTGCGCACATCCTCGGCCACGGTGCGCGCGGCGTCGTCGCGGTTGTTGTGCTGGCCGTGCGGCTGCAGGCGGATCATGACTTCGTTGCCGCCACGTGCGTTCTGGACCTGGGCGTTTTCAAACCCGGCCTTGGCCAGCTGCTCACGCACCTTGTCCACGTCCACGGTCTTCTGGAACGAGGTCTGCACCAGCGTACCGCCGGTGAACTCCAGCGCGTAATTGAAACCTCTGCCGACGATGACGCCGATCGAGGCGACAGCGATCACCAGCATCAACACCAGCACCGGCTTGCGCAGGCGCATGAAATCGATCTTGGTGTCGTTGGGAATCAGGTGAAGCGGAAAAATTTTCATTGGAAGATCTTCCTAAAAAGTCCGCACATGGATGTGCGGGCTCTTGCGAGGGACTCGCACTATATGCGGGCTGTTGCGAGGGACTCGCACTTCTTCGTGCGGGCTCTTGCGAGGGACTCGCATCAGATGGCGACGGTCTTCAGCTTCTTGCGGCTGCCGTAGATCAGCACCGCCAGCGCACGCGACACGGTGATCGCGGTGAACATCGAGGCGAAAATACC